>CAZEQX010000020.1:0-9617 GCA_964514635.1 uncultured Thiothrix sp. | reverse complement strand
TTGGAAGAAGTGGGCATGACATGGCACACCGATACCGATGGGCAAGCCTATATTGCTGATGAAATTATCCCCGTTACAGAAGCACAAGCAGAAGCCTACTACACCGCCGCGAATGCGCTGTACGAGATGTTCATTACGGCCGGACAATACGTTATCGATAATAACTTATTTCAACAGCTTGATATTCCCTTTAACCTAGACGATCAAATCATCCGCAGTTGGGAAAAAGATCATCGTCATTTATACGGTCGTTTTGACTTTGCGGGAGGCTTGGATGGTTTACCCATCAAGTTGATCGAATTTAATGCGGACACACCCACCAGTTTATTTGAAACAGCTATCGCGCAATGGGCACTGCTCAAAGCCAATGGCATGGACGAAGCCGCGCAATTTAACTCAGTTTACGAAAGTATCCGCGACAATTTTCGCCGCCTATTAACAGGCGAAGATGACCCTGCAAACTTTGAGCGTTATTACCGATTCCAGAATATTTTATTTTCCAGTGTGCGAAATTTACCCGAAGACGAACGCACTACCCGCTTTTTACAACACCTTGCCAATGAAGCAGGTTTCCAAACCGACTTTTGTTACATGGATGAAGTCGGCTTCCTAGAACAAGAAGGCATTTTTAACCCGTATCGTACTCGCTTTGATTATTGGTTTAAGCTGTATCCGTGGGAAGAAATCGCGCTACAAACCGACGGAATCGTTGGCATTTTGAATGATATTACGCGCCAAACCGCAACGGTTATCTTAAATCCTGCTTATACCTTGCTCTTTCAAAGTAAGGGGATGCTGAAAATCCTGTATGACCTGTTCCCTGACTCACCTTACTTATTAGAGACACGCGACAGACCGCTCATCGGAAAACGTTGTGTTGGTAAAAAAATGTTTGGGCGTGAAGGCGCGAATACAACCATTTATGCGGCTAATGGTCAAATCGAACAAGCAACTGCTGGCAGCTACGACCGTTATCGAACGATTTATCAAGCATTTGCAGACTATCCCAAAGATACGCAGGGGCGTAGTTATCAAGCAGGTGTGTTTTTTGCTTGGGAAGCTTGTGGTTTAGGTTTCCGGCGTGGTGGTGATATTTTAGATAATATGAGCAAATTCATAGCTCACCGCATCGCATAATACCCCATTAAAACCAGCAGAATGTAAGGCGATGGTTTCCTAATCGGGAAACCATAGATTTTATCTATAAATGTAAAACGATTATAATTGCTGGTAGGTCAGTATTCTCACTAATAACACAAAACTTCTGGAGTGACACAACAATGAAAATTGACACTCTCACCTACGCACGAGGGATAGGATTTTCCACGCCATTACCACCAGCAAATGCCAGCAACCTATTGATTTTAATATTTGGTCACACTGATTACCTTGACGATCCCAGCGCGTTTGAGCAATTACAACAACGCTATCCTCACGCTATTTTAATGGGCTGTTCCAGTGCTGGTGAAATTTTGGATAAGCACATCTATGATCACTCACTGGTAATCAGCATTGTGCAATTTGAGAAAACGCGCCTCCATATCGAATACGCACGCATCGACGCACCAACAGCCTCACGAACCATTGCACAAACACTCGCGGATAAACTCAGCAATCCCGATCTAAAAGGGGTTTTCGTTTTATCCGAAGGCCTCAATATTAATGGCAGTGAATTAGCCGCTGGTTTCAATGATGTATTACCAACCAATATCATTGTAACAGGTGGTTTAGCAGGTGATGGCGAACGTTTTGCCCACACATGGGTATTAAAAAATGGCAAACCGCAACGCAATATCATTGCGGCATTAGGCTTTTATGGTGACATTCACATTGGCCACGGCTCACAAGGCGGCTGGAAACCCTTTGGTCCGGCACGCGAAGTCACCCGTTCTGAACACAATATTCTGTATGAATTGGCCGGAACACCCGCACTAGCCTTATACAAAACCTACCTTGGTGAAATGGCTTCTGGCTTACCCGCGACAGGGTTGCGTTTCCCACTCGCCCTAAGTCAGGTGAATGATAACAATGAATTGGTTCGTACTATTTTAGCCATTGATGAAGCGGCACAATCATTGATTTTTGCCGGAGATGTCCCAGTTGGTTCACAAGCACAACTCATGCGAGCTAATCTCGACCAACTGCTAGAAGGTGCGGAAGAAGCCGCACTCATGTGTGATGCGGAAACCGATGACCCAATTCTCGCCATTGCCATTAGCTGCGTTGGGCGACGCATGGTAATGGGTGCTGATGCCGAAGAAGAAGTCGAAGCCGTTTTGGATAATCTACCACCATCCACAACGCAAATTGGCTTTTATTCCTATGGGGAAATATCACCCGCAAACAAAGACAAAGGCCATTGCCATTTACATAATCAAACCATGACGATTACAACTTTCTACGAATAAACATTGATATATCATGTAATTAGCCTTTATCCCGACTATTCCACATGGAATTTAGCGTTTATTTCTTGTTTCGGCTAGGTACAATGTCGTTTAGGCTTACTAAATTGAGGATTTTTCATGAGCGCGTTAGAGCGTATTGACCAAGCTGTTAAAAACAACCCTGTCATTATCTTCATGAAAGGCACGCCACAATTCCCACAATGTGGTTTTTCTAGTCGTGCTGCGCAAGCTCTCATGGCTTGTGGTGAAGAATTTGCCTATGTCAATGTATTAGCAGACCAAGACATTTACTATGCATTACCAGAGTATGCGAATTGGCCTACGTTCCCACAAATTTACATTGGTGGGGAATTGATTGGGGGCTGTGATATTACCGTGGAGATGTATCAAAAAGGCGAGTTACAGCAAGTGGTGAAAGAAGCTGTTGCTAACAAGCCCGCAGGCGATACCGCAGTAAACGGTTAGTATTTACACACAATGACTGCCCTCGCATAAACAGAGGGCAGTACGTTAGGGGTTATTTTGTCTTTACCAATCTAGCAGCCGTGCGTTAGTAAACTCGCCCAATCACCGCTACGGTCTTTCAGTACTCGCAACTGTGTCATTGCACCGTATTCCACGTTCAATGAAAACAAGCGTTCATCAGGTATCTGTAAGACATCCGCAATAATCAAACGAATCACATTGACGTGCGTCACCACCAACACGCGCTCACCGCGCCATGCTCGTGGGATTTCCGCCCATGCATCCAAGACACGCGCCCGAAAATCAGCCAAAGACTCACCTGATGGTGGCGTAATCGTACTCGGATTTGCCCACCATGCAGACAGTTCATCAGGATGTGAATGCAAAACTTGCTGTGGCGAACAACCTTCCCAATCACCAAAATGAATCTCACGCAGACGCTCATCCCGCACTAACGGAAGGTCGTATTTTTGCGCGAACCACTCAGCAAAAGCCGCACATTGAACTTTGGGCGAGGTAACAATGGCATCCCAATGCTTTCCTCCTCGCCCAAATTTCTGTTTCAGGTATTTCCACCCTTGTTTGCTAAGGGTGGTTTCTAATTCCCCACAGAAGACATCCCCGGCTTCTACTGTACCATGTTGCAGTAAGCCGATTTGGGTTGTGTGAGTCGACACTACTGATAACGAATATCAATAATTTCGTACTCGCGAACACCGCTAGGAGCTTGCACCACAGCAATATCGCCTTCTTCTTTGCCAATCATTGCTCGCGCAATAGGTGAAGAAATCGCCACCATATTTAGCTTAATGTCGGCTTCAATATCACCCACGATTTGATAAGTAATGATTTCGCCGCTTTTCACTTCTTCGAGTTCGACCGTTGCACCAAAGACAACTTTACCCGAATTAGTTTTGCCAACAGCTTCTACATCAATGACTTGAGCGAGCGATAACATCCCTTCCAACTCTTTGATGCGCCCTTCGCAGAAGCTTTGTTGTTCGCGTGCGGCGTGGTATTCCGCATTTTCTTTCAAATCACCGTGCTCACGCGCCTCGGCAATCGCCTGAATGATGCGTGGACGTTCTTCGGTTTTCAAGCGTTGCAGCTCTGCTTTCAAACGCTCTGCGCCCTTTAACGTAATGGGTGGTCTGGTCATTGCTCAGTCCTTATTGTGTGATTCCCTGATGTAAGGCTTGCAAGCAGTAAACTTGCTCGCTATCCGTGTGTGCCATTGCTTCGCACAATGCCAATGCACCCGCCATTGTGGTGGTGTAAGTGATTTTGTGCTGCAAAGCTTCGCGGCGAATTTCAAACGAATCACGGGTGGATTGTTCGCCTTCCGTCGTGTTGACGATCAAATCGATGTCTTCGTTTTTGATCATATCGACGATGTTCGGGCGGCCTTCGCGCATTTTATTCACCACTTCGCACGCAATACCCGCTGCCTGCAATTCGCGTGCCGTGCCGCGTGTTGCCACCAGTTTAAAGCCTTGTTTGCTCAGCATTGTGCCAACATCGGCCAAGTATTTGCGATCCGCTTCGCGCACGCTAATGAACGCGACACCAGAAGTTGGGTAATTTTCGCCAGCCGCGTATTGTGCCTTACCAAACGCTTCCGCGAAAGTTTTACCCACCCCCATAACCTCGCCCGTGGATTTCATTTCAGGGCTAAGAATCGGGTCAACACCGGGGAATTTAATGAACGGGAATACGGCCTCTTTTACCGCGTAATAAGAGGGAATGATTTCATTCAAAGCCTTTTGCGCCGCCAAGGTTTGCCCCGCCATACAGCGTGCCGCGACTTTGGCTAATGGACGACCAATTGCTTTGGAAACGAATGGCACAGTACGCGACGCACGCGGGTTCACTTCCAGCACATACACGTCGTTGCCTTTAATCGCAAACTGCGTGTTCATCAGGCCGACCACGTTCAAGCCTTTCGCCATCAACACGATCTGCGCTCGCAGCTCATCTTGAATTTTCGCACTCAATGAATACGGCGGTAATGAACACGCCGAGTCACCAGAGTGAATACCCGCTTGTTCAATGTGCTGCATAATACCGCCGATCAACACGTTTTCGCCGTCGCAAATCGCATCCACGTCGACTTCAATCGCATCGTCAAGGTAACGATCCAGCAACACGGGGGAATCATTCGACACGGAAACCGCAGTGGTCATGTAACGGCGCAGTTCGTTTTCGTGGTAAACGATTTCCATCGCACGACCACCAAGAACGTAAGACGGACGCACTACTAACGGATAACCGATTTCATCCGCTAAACGCACCGCTTCTTCGATGCTTTTTGCCGTGCGGTTGGGTGGCTGTTTCAAACCTAACTTGTGGATCAGTTGTTGGAAACGCTCACGGTCTTCCGCTAAATCGATGGAATCCGGCGATGTACCAATAATCGGCGCACCCAAAGCCTCCAGATCACGCGCCAATTTCAGTGGGGTTTGCCCACCGTACTGCACGATCACACCCAATGGCTTTTCCAAATCAACGATTTCCATCACGTCTTCGAGGGTTAATGGCTCGAAATACAAACGGTCAGAGGTATCGTAGTCGGTAGAAACGGTTTCAGGATTACAGTTGACCATGATGGTTTCATAACCATCTTCGCGCATCGCCAATGCCGCATGAACGCAGCAGTAGTCAAATTCAATGCCCTGACCGATACGGTTCGGACCACCGCCCAACACCATGATTTTCTTCTTATCGGTTGGGTTAGATTCGCACTCTTCTTCATAAGTGGAATACATGTACGCCGTATTGGTGGAAAACTCCGCCGCACAAGTATCAACCCGCTTATAAACCGGACGCACACCCATGCGCTGACGCGCCACACGCACGCTTTTCTCGGTTTCATTCAGCAGTTTTGCCAAACGACGGTCAGAGAAACCCTTGCGTTTTAATTGGCGCATTTCGTCCGCGCTAATGCTATTGAGCAAACGTTCTTTCAGCGCGTTTTCAATATCGACCAATTCTTTGAGCTGCACCAAGAACCAGTAATCAATGCTGGTTAAAGCAAAGACATCTTCAATGCTCATGCCAAAACGGAACGCATCCGCAACGTACAAAATACGTTCAGCACTGGCTTCGGTCAATTGACGGCGAATAATGTCTTTCGCATCAGGGTGTTGCAGTTCAACACGCTCGTTTAAGCCATCGATACCCGTTTCCAAACCGCGTAACGCTTTTTGGAAAGACTCTTGGAAAGTCCGCCCCATTGCCATGACTTCGCCCACGGATTTCATTTGCGTGGTTAAACGTGCATCAGCTTGTGGGAATTTTTCAAAGGTAAAGCGCGGGATTTTGGTCACAACGTAGTCAATTGACGGCTCGAAGGAAGCCGGAGTCGCACCACCTGTAATATCATTGCGCAACTCGTCTAAGGTGTAACCAATCGCCAATTTCGCCGCCACTTTCGCAATCGGGAAACCCGTTGCTTTGGAAGCCAACGCCGACGAACGCGAAACGCGCGGGTTCATTTCGATAACGATAATACGCCCGTCTTGCGGATTGACAGAGAATTGTACGTTTGAACCGCCCGTATCCACGCCGATTTTACGCAATACCGCCAAAGATGCATTACGCAGCAATTGGTATTCTTTATCGGTCAACGTTTGGGCAGGTGCGACGGTAATCGAGTCGCCCGTGTGAATACCCATTGGGTCTAAGTTTTCAATCGAGCACACAATAATGCAGTTGTCGTTACGGTCACGCACAACTTCCATTTCGTACTCTTTCCAACCTAACAGCGATTCTTCCAGCAATACTTCGCTGGTTGGCGACATATCCAGACCACGCGCCACGATGGTTTCAAATTCTTGCTTATTGTAAGCAATGCCGCCACCTGTACCGCCGAGGGTAAAGGATGGGCGAATAATCACAGGGAAGCCGATTTCTGTTTGTACCGCCCGCGCTTCTTCCATCGTGTGAGCGACACCAGAACGTGCCGATTCCAAACCGATTTCATCCATCGCAATGCGGAATTTTTGACGGTCTTCCGCCATTTCAATCGCGTCTTCTTTCGCGCCGATCATTTCCACGCCAAACTTTTCCAATACACCGTGGCGGGAAAGGTCGAGTGCGCAGTTCAGTGCAGTTTGCCCACCCATTGTTGGCAATAATGCGTCAGGGCGTTCTTTTTCAATGATTTTAGCGACAGTTTCCCAACGAATCGGCTCGATATAAATCGCATCCGCCGTTTCGGGGTCAGTCATAATGGTCGCGGGGTTGGAGTTCACCAAAATGACGCGATAACCTTCCTCACGCAAGGCTTTACACGCTTGCGCACCGGAATAGTCAAATTCGCACGCCTGACCGATGATGATCGGGCCTGCACCAATAATCAGAATACTTTTGAGGTCTGTCCGTTTAGGCATGATCTACACTCACCAATCAATTCTTTGCTGCACGCATCAGGTCAATGAAGCGGTCGAAAACAGGGGCAACATCGTGTGGGCCTGGGCTGGCTTCAGGGTGTCCTTGGAAGCTCAAGGCGGGGCAATCGGTACGTTCAATACCCTGTAAAGTGCCATCAAACAAAGAACGGTGGGTTGCACGCACATTCGCAGGCAAAGTCGTTTCATCAACCGCAAACCCGTGGTTTTGGCTGCTGATCATCACGCGCTTGTTGTCCAAATCCTGCACCGGATGGTTCGCACCGTGATGCCCAAATTTCATTTTTACCGTGCGTGCGCCACTGGCTAAACCGAGCAATTGATGCCCCAAGCAAATGCCGAAAGTCGGTACTTGTTGTGCCACAATGGTTTGAATCGCCGCAATTGCGTAATCGCATGGCTCTGGATCACCAGGACCATTGGAAAGGAATACACCATCCGGTTTCATCGCCAGCACTTCAGACGCGGGCGTTTGAGCAGGGACAACCGTCACGCGGCAACCACGATCCACCAACATGCGCAAGATATTGGTTTTAACCCCAAAGTCATACGCCACCACATTGAATTCAGCCGTCTCAGCGGTGGAAGGACGCGGCGTTGCAGGGTTTAACTGCCAGCTACCTTCTGTCCACACATACGGCTCGCGCACGGTGACTTCTTTCGCCAAATCCATGCCTTTCAAACCAGGGAATGCCTGCGCCGCTGCTAGTGCTTGTTCGACGCTTAAGTTTTCACCTGCCATAATGCAACCGCGTTGCGCACCTTTTTCGCGCAAGATACGGGTCAAACGCCGCGTATCAATATCCGCAATCGCCACCACATTATTGCGTGCTAGGTAATCCGGCAGAGATTCTTCCGACCGCCAGTTGCTGTAAATGGCCGGAACATCACGCACGACTAAACCCGCCGCGTGAACCTGCGAGGATTCCATATCTTCTTGATTGACACCGACATTACCAATGTGCGGGTAGGTCAACGTGACAATCTGACGCGAATAAGAAGGGTCAGTCAGGATTTCTTGATACCCAGTCAACGCTGTATTAAAAACCACTTCACCCGTGGTTTGGCCATCGCAACCGATAGAACGCCCGTGGAAAACACTCCCGTCTTCCAGCACCAGCAGTGCTTGCTTGTTCAAAAGAACCTCCGAAGTCTACATACGAAACGGGATGAGTCGCGCTCATCCCGTGAAATCATCAGCAGTAGCAGGGCATTTTACCCGCTGCCTGCCAGAGTGTCCATGCAAGGATTCACCACAATGCAGCATGAAAGAAAGCGAAATCACCATTGTAATTCCTTTACCCTAATTCATGGCATAAATCGTGAGCCTATAATTCGATACGTTTCAGGGCTGAATAACGTATCCCAAAACGAAGTCGATTCTGGGGCAATCGCCCACGCGAGAATCGTCACACACACGAGAGCTGTCGACTTTTCACGCTTTTTCCAGTCCAAAATTTTCAACGCTGTACCAAACGACTTTTTGAGCTTACTGTTCATAAAGTCAACGCTATACGCTTCGTCTAACACCAAATGCAGTATAAAACCCAAGAACACAAACAGTCCCATCAACCACGCCATGAAGGGGTCTTTGCCCATCGCGTGGTAACAAAAGGCGGAAGTCAGAAACATAAATAACAATCCCGCCACAACCGAATGAATCGAGCCACGATGGTTGGTGTATTCGTGGAAAATCATCCATACTGGAAAACGTATCAGGGCAAAGGTCACTAAACCCACGCCCCATAACTCGACGATAGATAAATTATTCTCCGCCGAGAACACCATCAAAAAACCTGCCACAATACCAAACAAGGAAAACATAATCCGGCTTGGGTAAGCGTGTTGCAAATCAATGTCTGGTAAAATTCCCCCCATTGTCCCCATCAATGCCAATGTCAAAGCATCTTTAGGATCAGCTAACCCTACCTGCAAACACAATACCGACAACAAACCAGCTCCTGCCGCTGCTACGGTAATATGTGTGTTAAAGTTCGCCATGTTACTGCTTACCTTATCGTTATTGTGTGGCAAGACTCGGCAAGCGCAAACTGCCGAGCCTGTACTAATTATGCAGCCGTTTTACTCACAATGAATTGCTTAATGGCAAGCGCATCCGCTTCCATGACCTCAAATCGTTGCGGCAAACCTTCCAAGTTTTCCATGCCTTTCGGACGCTGTGGATCACACCCCAACGCTTCGCGGATGGAATCCTCAAACTTCGCAGGCAAAGCCGTTTCCAACACCAACATCGGCACAGCCGCTTCACGGCATTCCAAGGCGACTTTCAAACCGTCGGCAGTATGCGTGTCGATCATCACGCCATAGTTTTCCC
>CAZEQX010000019.1:0-24023 GCA_964514635.1 uncultured Thiothrix sp. | reverse complement strand
CGTACATCGGGCGCAAATACGGGTCGATTTTTTGCGATAAATCCCCCGGCAAAAAACCCAAGCGTTCGCCCGCTTCGACAGCCGGACGCACCAGCACTAAACGGCGCACTTCATCGCGTTCTAATGCTTCCACCGCACACGCTACCGCTAACCACGTTTTACCCGTCCCCGCAGGACCAATGCCAAACGTGACATCGTGGAGACGAATATTTTGAATGTATTGGCTTTGCGCGTGACCTTTAGGCTTAATAAACCCGCGTTTGGTGCGGATTTTAATGTCTTCGTGCGTATTGGTTGCGACTTTATCGAGATTCGCTTCTTGCAGGAAAATGTGCAAACTTTCAGGCGTAATCACAGAATCAAGCGTTTCATGGTACAAATCTTGTAGCAGCGTGATGGTCATTTGCACCGTTGTGGGTACACCCGTGATCTGGAATAAATGACCACGATTGTGGATTTCTACCCCCAAACGGTTTTCAAGCTGGCGTAAGTGGCGGTCAAACTGACCACACAAGTTCATGAGACGCTCAGTATCGGCAGGTTCTAATTCAAACTGGACGGTGTGCCTGTCACTACCCGCCGCAGTATTTATGATCGTATCCAAGAGAAACGGAGCATTCCGTGAATTGCTAGGGTTTCTCAGTATAACAGAGCTAAAGCCTTCTTCAAGCATTCCGATAAGTGGCGTAACCCATCTTTTCAGAGCGTGATAATATTTTTCGATAGAGGATGAAAATACAAAAATAAATGGGAGGGGATGTTTATTATGCGCGTCTTCAACAGTTTTTACACCTTCGCGGGCGGTTGGCACACCGCGTTGCCAACCAATATGGACAGCACACAAACACTCGTACTGATTTTCAGTGCCCCTGATATTGATCGTTACCAGCCAGCTTTAAATGAAATCTATGCCCTATTCCCACAAGCAATAATCACGGGTTGTTCTGCTTTTGCCAGTATTTTCCAAGACCAAACTTTAGACGATGGCTTGGTTATTAATATCCTTCAGTTTCAACAGGTTAAATTGAAGTGTGCTTTTGCTGACTTAAATGATTTTAGTAATACTTTTCAAGCGGGTAGAAGTATTGGTCAAGCTTTGGCGGCATCTGATCTTCAAGCCGTTATCGTATTAGCAGACGGTGTTCATGTTCAGGGAACAGCATTAGCCCATAGCATGAGCGAAGAATTGGACGAACGAGTAACCATTGTTGGTGGTTTAGCCAGCGATAAAGCCACTTTTCGTCATAATTGGCTATTGAAAGAAGGAAAGGCTGTTCCCCAAAATATTTGTGGCATAGGTTTATACGGTAAACAAGCCCATGTCCTAACATGCGCTAAAGATGGATGGCATCCTTTTGGCCCTGAACGTACCGTAACGCGAGCGCATGATAATCGCTTATACGAACTGGATGGCTATCCTGCATTAGCTCTATACCAAGAATATTTAGGAAAACGCGCTAAAGACTTGCCACACAGTGCCTTGCATTTTCCACTGGCTGTTTGGCATCACCAGCGTAAACACTACATTATCCGCGCTGTTGTCGAAATCAACGAAACGGATAATAGCTTGCGATGTGCGGGCGATATTACCACCGGAAGCCGAGCGCAATTGATGTACGCTTACCCCGAAAGCTTGATCGAAGGTGCGGAAGAAGCAGCTCTACAAATTTGCCAACGATTACCCCGCGACTCCAGTTGTTATTTCAGCCTAGCGATTAGTTGCTACGGGCGTAAAGTCATTATGGGAGAAGACACAGATCAGGAATTAGAAGCCATTCTCGAACATTTACCCGCTGGCTGTGTGCAAAGCGGCTTTTATTCTTATGGCGAGTTTGCCCCAAACCAAGAACTAAACTCGTGCTGCTTATACAATGAAACCATGACACTAACCGTTATTTATGAAGAAACACAGCACTCATGAGCCACAATATTGCTGCATTTCTCACACTAATCCCGACGAAAGGTAGAGATGCGCTGTAGCAATCATGATAATATTTTTCAACCATCAAAAATAAAATAATGATATGAAGTATAGGGGGGGATACTATCCGTGCAAGTTGTTATCAACTGTTACACACCACAAACGGGTTGGCACACACCTTTGCCTGCATTGGATTCACCACAAACCTTAGTCTTAGTCTTTTGTGACCCAGGGGTTACACTTTACCAAGCTGCATTGCGTGACTTACAGCACCGTTACCCTCAAGCCATGATCGCGGGGTGTTCGGCACTGGCAGGAATTTTTAATGATCAACTGATGGAAAACGCGCTGGTGGTTGGCATTGTGCAATTCGCACACACTCGCTTGGCAATAGCTGCCGCTCCGTTAAATGCCAAAGCCGATGCTTGGCACGCAGGGCAACACATCGCCACCACGTTACGACGCGACGATTTATGCGGGATTTTATTGCTTAGCGACGGGTTACACACGCCCAGTGCGGAATTACTGGCAGGTGTTACCGCTGGTATTAATCAACAAAAAGTGACCGTGGTCGGCGGTTTAGCCAGTGACCGAATGCAATTCAGCCTCACTTGGGTGCTATACAATGGCGAAGCACGGTCGCATTTGGCTTGTGGCATCGGTTTTTACGGGGAAAAGCTGGTTTTTAAAAACTATGCTAGGGATGGTTTTAAACCGTTTGGCCCTGAACGTAAAATCACACGCGCCGACAAGCAAACGCTTTATGAAATCGACCACATGCCCGCATTGCAACTGTATCGGGAATACCTCGGTGAGAACGCGCAATACCTACCACAAATTGCCTTAAATTTTCCCTTTTCTGTTTGGACAAACAGTAAAGAACATTACGTCGTGCGTGTCCCGATTGCGATTAATGAAACGGATCAAAGTTTGCAATTCATTGCCGATATACCTGACCAATCCTGTACGCAACTCATGTACGGCACGTTTGATAACCTCATCGATGGTGCTGAAGAAGCCGCCAAACACCTCATGCAGCAAATCCCGCCCAACACCCCCGTCTTGATGCTTGCCATCAGTTGCTCAGCCAGACGCTTGGTTCTCGCAGAAGATACCGTACAAGAACTCGAAGCGACATTTCAACAATTACCCGCAGGCAGCCAGCAATTGGGATTTTACTCCTTTGGCGAATTGGCACGCACATCTCACGACGGTAATTGCAACCTGCACAATGAAACCATGACCTTGACGGTGATTTATGAAGGAAACTAACCCCTTACATCGTCGTTTGCAAAAGCAACTCAAACGCAATGGGCTATCACAGCAACAATTGCCAGAGGACATCGGCAAATGGCAGGATTTTTTGCATTTGGTGGATCGTTCTTACATTGGCAGCAGTGACGCGCAATACTTGCTCGAACGTTCGTTAGAAGTATCCTCGCAAGAAATGCGCAAGCTGTACGATGACCTGAAGACTGAAACCGAACAACGCATCGAAGCGTTACACAAATCCGAACAGAAAACGCGCTTCATGGCGAACATGAGCCACGAATTGCGCACACCGATTCACGGTATTTTGGGTTCGCTAGAAATCGTCAAAAATACCAGTCTCGATGAGCGACAAAAGCTCTTCATTGAAACCGCGTATGCTTCTTGTGAAATCATGCTGGATGTGATCAACAACATCCTCGATTTCTCCAAACTGCGTTCTGGCAGTATGGAACTGGACATGATTGAATTTTCCCCGCGTGAATTGGTAGAAAGCATTAGCGGCATTCTCTCGACAATGGCGCAAGAAAAACACCTTGAGGTGCAATGTTTTATTCCAGAAAACATTCCCGAACGGGTCAAAGGCGACCCAGCACGTTTACGACAAATGTTAATGAATTTGATTGGTAATGCAGTCAAATTCACCGAAAGAGGCGAAATCTACGCGGATATTCAATTGCGTGAGCTAAAAGGTGAAACGGCTTTATTGCGTTTTGAAGTACGCGATACGGGCATTGGCATTCCCGCTGCGATGCACAAAAGTATTTTTGAATCATTCGTACAAGTGGATGCGTCAGTCAATCGCCGTTATGGTGGTACAGGTTTGGGTTTAACCATCGTGCGGGAATTTGCCGAAATGATGGGCGGGCGCGTCGGTTTGGATAGCAACCCAGGGCAAGGTAGTACCTTTTGGTTTGAAATTCGCGCCCCCATTGTTGAAGCACGCCACCCAACGCACGGCATACACCCACTGGAAGGCTACCGTGCATTAGTCGTCGATGATAATGAAACCAACCGCCGTATTTTAGAAAGTTACCTGCATTCGTGGAAAGCCGAAGCCGTTATTGTGAGTAATGGCTATGATGCATTACACAAACTCGAAGAGTCCTACCATCAACAAAAACCGTTCCACATTTTATTGTTGGATTGGTTTATGCCACAAATGGATGGTGTTTCCTTGGCACGCGCCATTCGTGCAGATGAGCGTTATGACAAAATCCCGATTGTGATGCTGACCTCTTACGGTTTATCCCAAGAAAAACAACAACAAGTGGGGATTCAAGCCGCCGTCACAAAACCTGTGCGTTCGCTAACCTTACGCGATGTTATCACCGACACCATCCGCCGTTTTGGGACACAAGCCGAAATACAACCTGCTAATAGTTTTATCTCCGCACCGAAACCATTATACGAACCAGCCATTTTGTTAGCAGAAGATAACCAGATCAACGCCTTGATTGCAGTAACTATGCTGGAAAATCTGGATATGAAAGTGGATCACGTTACCAATGGCAAACTCGCCCTAAAAGCCATGCGCCAACGTCCATATCAATTGGTACTGATGGATATTAACATGCCAGAAATGGATGGTTACACCGCCACCCGTTACATTCGCAAGTGGGAAAAAGAAGGCATAATCAAAGAACACACTCCCGTCATTGCCATGACTGCCAACGCGCTCAAAGGCGACAAAGAGAAGTGCCTCAACGTGGGTATGGATGATTATTTACCCAAACCCGTTAAACAAGATGAATTGCTACAAGTTGTGCAACATTGGCTAAAACTCGACACGGAAGATGCCGTGGGCTATTAACACGCGCCAAATCTCACACCATAGCGGTATGCTGATACGGCATACCTGTTTCAAACCCCTAGAAAAACACATCGCGCGTGAAATTGTTGTACCAACTGTAAGCATACTGCACATCAATCAAATGTTCCGCATCCGAAGCTCCCAACGGTGACATCCCCCCAGCATTCGGGTAAGACTCGATTTTCGTACCGTCGGCAGATAAGCGATATTCACCCACGATTGAAATGGCGTAATCATCCGTCACCAAGCTATAACAGCCATTGGCAAATGCCGTCCGCCCTGGTTCGCGCCCGTTTAATAATGCAGCGACCGCCAGTGCGCAGGCTTTTGCTTCTGAATTAGCAGCAAAACCGGATTTAGGTAACGGGCTGGCTGTACACGCATCACCTAAGACGTGTACGTTTGGTAATAGTGTTGATTCAAAACTGCTGAAATTCACCGGACACCAATTGCTGGCATCCGTCAAACCCGCACTGAATGCTAATGGGCTGGCTTTTTGTGGCGGCACAATGTTCAAAACCCCAGCAGCGAGACGCACGCCACCATTCACAAGGGTTTTGCTGTTTGCGTCTACGCTGAGCTTGGTTAAATCCACCCCTGAAATCCATTCGATCATGGCGTTATTTGAAGCATAACCGTAAAACTTTGCCCATGCTTCTTCAAACAACGCCTGTTTGGTAAAGCTGGTTTTGGGGTCAAGCAGAATGACTTTGCTATTGGGTTTGGCTTTTTTGAAATAGCTGGCGACTTGACTGGCGCGTTCATACGGCGCGGGCGGACAACGGTAAGGATTCGGTGGAACAACCATCACGAACGTACTGCCATTAGGCATGGCTTCGAGTTGCGCTCGCAATAGGGTGGTTTGTGTTCCGGCTTTCCAAGCGTGTGGAATGCGCTCGATCAAACTCGCGCTGTAACCTGCGATGCTTTCGTATTGGAAGTCGATGCCAGGGGAGACAACACAGCGGTCATAAGGGAAATCGCCCGTTGAGGTTTTTACGACTTTAGCATCGGCATCAATCGCCGTGACTTCGGCTTGCACTACGTTAATACCGCGTTTGCTCAAACCATCATAACCAAAACGCAGTGATTCCAACGTGCGCACGCCGCTGAGCACTTCGTTGCTCATGTAACAGGTGTAATACGCTGCGTCGCGCTCAATCAGTGTGACATTGAGGTTCGGATCAGCTATTTTCAGGTATTTAGCGACTGTCGCGCCCCCCGTGCCACCACCGATCACCACCACATTGGCATTCGCTCCCCAACTACGCGCGGGGATACCGGACAGTAACACCAATCCACCAGCACTCAAGGCTTGCAGAAATTGTCTACGTTTAATATTCATCTGCAAACTCCTTTAAACCTGAATGCCGCTATTAACCGCCGGATTAAACAATGCACATGACTCAGCTTTTAGGTCATAACGTCTGGCTAATGCGTGGTCATGAATCCCTAATAACTTACGCAATTCAGCATGGATGTGCTTGGTTTGTAAGTAAAGGCCATTCGTGGGATCAGGTTGTAAACTGGTGAGATTTAACTTAACACGATTGTGCTTGGCATCGCTTAAACCTGCAAAACGATTTGCCCACGGTGCGTTTTTCATCATGAACATATCACTTCCCAACGACCAATGGTCCTTACCATTCGTGGCGTTATACCACGGCGTGCGCCCCACATCGGAAGTAACGTGCACGATCAAACGATCCGCCACACCGAGGGTTTCCGCCTTCGTCCACAAGTAATCCAATAAGCGTGTCACCTGCGTCAAACTAGCCGTGTGGGAGGCATCATGATTGCCATGCGAATCCCAACTGGAGACACTAAAACTGCCTGTTGCAGTCAAGCCCGCTGCCGCCAACACCAGAAATAAATTGAACTCCCGAATCCCATAACGGGTGTCACCTTTTAGGTCTTTGGTATCCGATGAGCCAGATAATACGCTGCTTAACGCTTTTAAATCCGCACGCCCCACCCGCGCTTTTTCCAGTTCCTCTAGCTTGCGCTGCCAACGTGGTAAGTTATTCGCTTGTTGTCGCTGGCTATCCAAGCGTTCTTGCTGATAACGACGCAAAACATCTAAGTGGGTCGGCGCGTAATAGCTTTTGGTACTGGAATAGGCATTCGGATCAGCCAAGGTGCGTAATAGATTTTCGTCGGGTAAGTAGGTGAATGGCATAATGCCAACCGTGCCGTCATACCCACCTTGACGCACAAAAGGTATCGGTAGATTCGCGCCCGCAATCGCGGCATACAGTTCGTTAGTGGATGGGAAACCATCCATTAAATTACCCGTGTTGCGCGTGCGGCTGGCGACATCATGTCCGTTGGTTTGCAGATCAATGCCATTCACCACTAACAAGTAGTTGTAATACTTGTTAAAGAACTCCGCATTTTCTGCCATTGGTGCGTAACGCAAGTTACCCGCCACACCCGCTTTTTGGGTGGTCGCCCATTTGTTAATGAGTGGGTTTTCACGCGGGTCACAACTGGAACTGTGATCCCAACCGCCGCCTAAATGCACGGTGAGCAACACTTTGCCCGTGTGCAAATTACCCGCCTGTACAGCTTGACTAAAGCCAGCCCAACTACTGGTTAAGCTCGTTACCGCCGCTAGTTTTAAAAAGTCGCGTCTGTTCATGTCATTACCGCCTTTTCACACTACTCATACAGGAAACGAGCATCATTCATTAGGTATACCATCACCATCCCCCATGCGCGTTTGGTGTAGTTCGGGTCTTCCCAACTGGAATACAAACGGCAGACTGTATCCGACGAGGCTTGACGATCCGCCCACACTTCGCTAAACAAGTTGAAACTACGGGTAATTTCGGGGTCATCAATCGCCAGTTTCTCATTCAGGAATTGGCGATACAGGTACTGTAAATTTGCACGCACACGCCGTTCACCCGCTGGCATGTAGTTGTCATTCGGTGTCACAACACGCAAATAAGTGTCGTCCACGAACGCATCATTGTTAGGGTTAGTGGAGGTATCAATGCGTTTACCCTGCAAGTAAAAGCGCACACTGCGCGTACCTGCGGGAATCAGCGCGTAAGCCATTTCGGTTTTCCAATAGCCTTCTTTGCTGGATAAAACTTGGCTTTTGCTCAACTCATTATCACTGACATCGCGGAAACTCAGGTAAACGCTGGCTTCGTCGTTGTTAGTGCTCCAACCGCGCAGTGCCGCGCCGAACAGGATTTTGGTATTGCCTGCGTCAATCGCTTCATCCCATGCGGTCAGGTCGACTTTTTGGTACATCAAACCCAGCGGGGTCGGATTCACGCAAATACTGCCGGGGTTAAAGATGGCTTTGCCACTTTTAATGGATGGCCCACCATCACAAGTACCCGCACTGCCAGACAAAATTCGTGCTGTGCCTTGTTCCATGCTCCAACCTTCCATACCGCTTTCTGCCCCCGCGTTCACCAGCAGGTTCAACGCGGTTGTATCCACTTCTTCATACACAGGGGTATCGGTTGCTTCTACGAATGGGAAGAGCTTGCGCGTCCCCGCCGCCAGACGGAAATCTTCCGCGACAGCATTACAACTGAGGTCAACCGCCATCCGTTCTGGAATGTTGCTCATTAAGCTGTTCATTTCGGTATTGGGCTTGGTTTGATAACCACCGCCGTCAAAACCGCCGTAGAACAAGCCCATGCTATTGAACCACACATTGTTAGGACGGAACGCACTCCAATCCAAACCTGTGAGCGATTTTACCTTGGCATTCAATTCTTCCGGTGTGAGCAAACGTGATAGACCCGTGTCGTTTAAAGTAACTTTTTGGTCATTCGTTAATGCTCCCGCCTTCGCACGGAACAAGGGGCTGGCAGTCATGTCAATCAGCAAGTCTTTAACATTCCATGCGCCATGTCCTTGGTCGTAAGCAAAACGTTTTGCCATTTGTTCGAGGATTTCATCTTGTGCATTGAATGCCGCCATTTGCGTTGCATAATCAGCAGCACTGGCATCCACAGGTGATTTCAACGGCTCGCGTTTAAATAGAGGCTTATACCAGAAATACACACCACCTTTGGCAAAACGCGGGTCTTGCACAAGTTGTTTGCCCAACCATTGCAGATTGTCTTGTGCGCCCGTAACGCTTAACACATTGCGGTCTGGCGTGCGCAGTACCAAGAAGGCGTTATCGACATAGGCATCCACATATTTGTCAGCCCACGATTCGGTAGCGCGTAAACCCTGCATCACAAACCGCAGTTTGCGAGTGTTCTTCGGTACAACTTGAGTGGTATTTTTATTCACCCACGTCCACGAAGTTTTGTCACTCAACACCGTGGATTTACCCACTCGCGTACCTGCTTTGTCGAGGAACTCTACCCACACGGATGGGGTATCACGCCCACTTAACGCGCTGAAATACGCACCAAAATCCACTTCAGCTTTGGCCTGATCAATCGCAGTTGCATAACCTGTAATGTCAATATCTTGCCATACTAAGGTTTCATCCAACATTGTCGCGCACGAACCCAACTGATACAGGTAAGCACCCGTTTTAGGCGCAAGCGGTACTTTGCTACAAGTGGCTTTATTGGTTGCTTCCAATTTACCCTTATTAACAACCCACGCTGTCATACCATTTTCTGCTGATGGGCTACTCAATAAGTTATCCGTTGTTGCCCACGTTTTACCGCCAAAGCTGCCGTAGCCGCCTGGCGCAGTGCGGTTATTAAAACCTGTTGGGAACATATCCCGATACCAAGTATCGCCTGAGTGATACCACGGCTGCCCGTTATTATCGAGCGGATAATTAGCCGACTTGTAAACAGCAGACAGTGAGTCTTTCGTACCCGTTGTGCCATTGAAGTTTTGCAGATACCAGCTATTTGCCCCCCAGTCACGGAATGCCCCCGCGACAGGCTCCATCACGGTATGGCATACCATGCAGTTAGGATTTTGCATGGTGGGAACAAGGTAGTTACCGTTTTTACTGTCATCTAATGGGCGTTGCGCTAAGGCTTCAATGTCCACGCCCAAGAATTGCTTGTAAACTTTCGCAGCACGATGACGGTTACGGTTGGTATCGGTAGTGGGGAAACGTGACAGCCACGAATTGGTACTTAACACACCCGCATGAGCAAACGCTTTTCCAGGGTAACGCGCTGATACATAAGGAATACGCACAGGGCGAAACTCTTTCGCATTCGTCGGATCAGTGAAATTACCATCAATCGACACAGCACCTGTCGCATTGGCTAATTGCGGATTCATCACGGTGTAATTCCCCGCGAGCATATCCGTCCACGGCTTGTCATTTCCCACAACGTATTGCAGTAAGTTCACTGGTTCACGCCGCGCGGCATCATTTGCCAAACTCACATCAGACGTGCTCAGGTTCAACAAGTTAGGGTAATCAATGCTGTTTAATCCAGAGGGACTACCGATATACGCCGCCCCCGAACTCAGGAAGGTTTCGTGCCCTGCACGATAGGCGAAGGCATCCATTGCACCTTTGGTATCCATCATCTGCCGCAATGTGGTACGGAAACCTTCTTCCGTTGCCGCGCTGTCCAATTCAACCTGCGTTGGCAGACGGTTCAATAAAATTACCGCCGCTTTGCGCAAAGTATCAGGGAAGCTCATTAACTGCACACCATCGGGCGCGACTTCATCGCTAGTAATGGTGGAAGTCACCGCCTCGCTCACCACAGAACGATTTCCGAAAATATCCACCGCTACCACAGTATAGGTATAGCTACCCGCTTTCAAACCCGCATCGGTATAAGTATTAAAGCGCGTCCGCCCAATCCACACACCATCACGGTAAATGTCGTAATACAACACGCCCCAATCATCATCAGAATCAACCCACGTTAAAGTGGTACTGGTCGGCGTGTATGACACCGCATCCAAATCACTGGGTTGTTCAGGTGCTTGCGTATCTTGTGAATTGCTGGCGTAGAAAGCGGCTAAAGCAGCCACGCCATCATCCCCTTGTGCGTTGTACAGAGCTTTTACTTGATCCGACATTCCCGCCGTCGCCTGACTACGCCCTTTCACATAATCTTGTAACGTGGAATGCAAATACGGCTGCCATTGTCCGGCTAAACGCGCTCCCGTCAGGTTCGCGTCGCGCCCTGCCCCTGTGTGGCAACTTGCGCAATATTGCTCATGCAAGGCTTGCCCACGACTGACCAAATTCGCATCGGTGGTTTGATTAGAAGCCACATAAGGCTGTTGCGAGAAGTATTCTGCCAAACGGCTCAGTTCATCCGCAGAGAAACCTTTCACAACTCGCGCCATGACTGTTGAATAACGCGCCCCCGTTTGGTAATCGGTTAGCACTTTATTGAGGTAAGATTTGCTCATACCACTAATGGTTGGTGTAGCAGGCCCTGTACTTGCGCCTTGTGAACCATGACAACTGAAACAGTTAGCCGCTAAAGATTCGGTCAAAACAGGCTCGTCAGGGTCAACCACATCCGTACATTGTCCAGGTGTCGTCAACTGAGACAATACCGTATTCAATGCCGCATAACCCGTGGATTTAGTGGACAACACTGCACCGCCGCCGTGCGTGATTTTGCCACTAGCTTTGTCCAGCACGGTTTGTTTACCCAGAATTTGCGTAATGGTATTAAGCGTTCCTAAATTACGGTTCGATGCGTCTGCCGCTGTCGAGAATAACAGCCGTGAATTATGCGCCATACCACCTGCAACGTGACACGTCGTGCAATTGGCAATCACACTTTCCACGTTTTGTTTGTAATACAACTGGGTCGATTCGCAAATACCGTCGACATTTACCGTGACAGCATTACTGTCTAATGACGCATTACCTGCCGCATCCAAGGCTTTGACGCTATAGGTGTAGCTTTGACCTTTTTGCACCGTGGTGTCGGTATAAGCGAGCAAGTCGGTTAAACCCAATAAACGTCCATCACGCATCACGCGGTATTTCACGACTGCTTTATTGTCAATAGCTGCATTCCATTCCAAACGGACTTGCTGGTCTGCTGTGACTTTCGCTGTTAAATCCGCAGGTGCGCTGGGGGCGGTTGTATCGCCGCTCATCACCTCTACCGCGTTGGAAGGGGTAGAAACATTGCCAACTGCGTCCACAGCGACTACTTGATAACGATAGCGCGTGTTTTGCTGAATGGTTGTATCCACGAACGCAGGCTGTGTACTTGTTCCAACCTGCGCACCATCACGCAGAATCCGATAGCCCGTAACACCTACGTTATCGGTTGCCGATTCCCACGCCAGATGGATTTGCGTGGCTGATGTAACCTCAGCGGTTAGACCTGTCGGAACCGTTGGTGGCGTACTGTCTTTGGTTGTCACGCTAACCGTGGTGGATGCAGGGGAAACATTGCCAGACGTATCCACTGCCGTCACTTTGTAAACATAGCGTGTGGTATTTTGCAAACCATTATCCACAAAACCTGCCACACTGGTTTCGCCAACCATCACATTATTACGCCATACTTGGTAGGTTTTGATCCCCACATTGTCGGTTGCATCTGTCCATGCCAAAGTGACAGCAGTTGGTGCAACGGCTCTGACAGCCAATTTGGTTGGCACTGTCGGAGCTTGTGTGTCAGGGATAGTCACATCCAAAACCGCAGGACGTGATTCCTTACCATTTGGCCATAAAGCGGTGACTTTGTAGGTGTAGGATTTAACTGCCGACACTGCTGTATCAGTCGTTGTCGTATCACCTGTTGTCGTCAGCAAATTCGCATCTTTGTAGATTTTGTACTGGGTCACAATCGGTTGACTGTCCCATGCCAAGATTACTTTATCCTGCGCTAGGGTTGTAGTGCGCAAATTTGCAGGGATTTGCGGTTCATTAAGCTGTTCCGCTTTCCAGCTCAATTGCGCAACAGCCGTATTACCGTATTCATAGTATTCCACCTTGATGGCGTGTAATCCGCCTGTGAGGAACAAACGTTTGGTATAAGTGGTCGGTGACTGCGTTTTCCACGCATCAATGATATTGACCCCATCCACCCAGACGCGCACGCCATCATCGCTACGAGCCGTGAAAGTGTATTCGCCTTCAGCGAAATCGAATTTACCCTGCCAACGCGCCGAGAAACTGTCTGCGTTGACATTGCTTTGTGGTGCATTTGTGCCCCAATCGAAGTTAATCGTTGGGTCGTAACGGTAATCCGCCACTGCACCACTCAAGTCACGGTTGTTATAAAACGCTGTACAGAATTTACCTTCGGGGATTTCTGTTGCGCAGTCGGGTACGGCTTCCCACCATACTTTGGCTTTAGCTGTACCAGACACCTCACGGTATTCGACTTTGACCTTATGCAAGCCAGCGGTCATGGCTTTGAGTTTGCGTTGTTTGCCATACCACGGTGCGGGAGCTGTCCACGCATCGATAAGCAATTCGTCGTCAATCCACACTCTTACGCCGTCATCGACATCAGTCAAAAAGCGGTACATGCCTTGATCAAAACGCATATTACCCGTCCAACGCACCGAGAACGCATCCTGATAAATCATCGGATCAGGCACGCTGCCTGCCCAATCGAAATTAATCGCATCGGTTTTCATGACCTGCCGCGCAAAGCCACTTAACGTTGAATTATTAAACAACTCCATGCAGTAAAGATCGTCCGGCGTGGTAGCACAACCCGCCACTTCTTCCCAACCCAATTTGGCCTTGGCTGAACCATAGCCTTCGCGGTATTCCACTTTAACAACGTGCGAACCTGCCGCAACGTAAGGTACGGATTGCACCTTACTCAACCAAGTACCGTCCATTGACCAATGATCAACAATCAGCACGTCATCCAGCCATACACGAATGCCATCATCCGCATCGCCAACGAAACGGTAATACCCTGCATTAAAGTTAAACTTACCCTGCCACCGCGAAGAAAACAGGTCGGTTTTCAAACCGTGCATAGGGCGATTCGTTCCCCAATCAAAGTTGATGGAAGGGGTCAACTGCGAACGCATCACCGCACTGGATAAGGTCGTACCATCAAAAAACTCGCCGCAGAACTGATTTTCAGGAATCCCACTACACTCGTGACGTTCTTCCCAGAATAACTTTGCTGCCGCCGAACCGCCTAATTCGCGCATTTCCACTTTGATACGGTGTTTACCCGCCGTGAGACTCACATCTTTGAAATATTCGAGGTAAGCATTTGCCGACCATTGATCAATGATCAACTGCCCATCCAACCACACGCGAATGCCATCATCGACTTGCGCAATAAAGCGGTAATCGCCTTCTAGCTCGAAATCGCCCTGCCAACGCACGGTGAAATTATCAGCCACCATACCTTCAATGGGCGCGGCTGCTCCCCAATTAAAGTTAATGACAGCATCGTTTTGGACTTTGAACGGATTATCCGTAAAAGCAGAATTGTTGTAATACTCCGCACAATACGCACCCGTCGGAATCATTCCCGCGCTACAGTCGGCATTTTTCGCCCATGTCAATTTCGCAGAAGCCGTATAACCAGCCTCAAAGTATTCCATACGCACACGGTGCTTACCCGCTTTCAGCGGAATCGCTTTTTTCAACGTGGTTGCTGACTGAGTACGCCAACTATCGATGATCAATTCATCGTCCACCCACACCCGAACCCCATCATCGGTGGTGCTGGTAAAGGTGTATCGCCCTTCTTCGGCAAAGTCGAAATCGCCCACCCAACGCACCGCAAAACTGTCGACTAAATAATTGGGCAATGCGCTGCCTGTTCCCCAGTCAAAATCAATCGCATCATCAATTCGTGCATCGACCGCAGGTTTGGTTAGATCATTACCATCAAAGAAAGAGGCACAGAATTTACCTGTCGGTACATTGTTACAATCAGGGGCTTTTTCCCAGAACACTTTGGCAGTAGCAGCACTACCGTACTCGAAGTATTCAACTTTAACTTCGTGCAAACCTGCTGTCATTTGTTTGAGCTTACGGTATTTGCCGTAATAAGGACCACCCCACTTCCAACCATCGACTAGCAATTCGCCATCGATCCAGACCTTCGCGCCATCATCTAGGTTAGTAATGAAGTGGTATGCGCCTGCTTCAAACGCGATATTGCCAATCCAGCGCACCGAGAAGTTATCACCACCAATGAAGTCGGTCGGGGCTGCCGCTCCCCATGCGTAATCAATCGTCGGTGCGGTTTTCACCACTTGACGCGCAAAGCCATCCAAGGTTTTGTTATCAAAGAACGACATGCAGAACGCATTCTCTGGTGTTGCGCCACAGCCATCGACTAGCGACCAATTGAGCTTGAGCTTCGCTGTGCCATAACTTTCATGGTATTCGACCTTAATAACGTGCTTGCCCGCTGTAATGTAAGGCGTGACTTGGAATTTATACGGCCAACGCCAATCCGATGCCCACTGATCAACGACTAAAACATCGTCCACCCACACCCGCACACCATCATCCATTTCACCGTTGAAACGGTAATAACCTGCTGTGAAATCGAAACTCCCCACAAATCGCGCAGAGAACAAATCGCTAGGCACATTGTGCAATGGGCGACTTGTTGCCCAATCAAAGTTTATGGCAGGGTATTGTTGCGTGCGTAGTGGCTCGCCTTCTAATGCCTCGCCTTTGAAAAACGCACCACAAAACGCATTGTCTGGAACACCACTGCAATCACGCTTTTCTTCCCACGACAATTTGGCACGAGCATTACCACCAATCTCACGCATTTCCATTTTAATGCGGTGTTTACCCGCAGCTAAACTGACATCGGCGTACAACTCGTTGTAATTATAAGCACTCCAAGTATCAATTAGGAGTTTACCGTCCACCCACAAACGCATTCCGTCATCAGCTTGCGCAAGGAAACGGTAATTCCCTGCCAGTTCAAAATCCCCCTGCCAACGCACCGAGAAATTGTCTTTGGTTAAACCATCGACAGGTACGGTATCGCCCCATTCGTAGTTAATCGCTGTTTCATTTTGAATTTTTACCGGATCATCAGTTAGGTTGTTATTGTTGTAATATTCAACACAATAACCCTCACTAGGAATGATGGCGCACCCACTGTTCTTCGCCCATGACACCTTGGCACTGGCAGTAGAACCGTATTCATAATATTCCACGCGCACGCGATGTTTGCCCGTGCTAACTTTTGTGGATTGTTTCAATGTAACGAACTGGTTCTTCCACGAATCAATCAATAATTCATCATCCAACCACACCCGCACCCCATCATCGGTGGTGCTGGTAAAGGTGTATTGCCCAGCTTCAAAGTTGAAATCCCCTACCCAACGCACCGCGAAGTTATCCACCAGATAATTCGGTAACGCGCCATTCATACCCCAATCGAAGTTAATCGCATCATCAATTCGTGCATCCACGGCGGGTTTGGTTAAATCATTACCATCAAAGAAAGAGGCACAGAATTTACCTAACGGCACACTGCTGCAATCAGGGGCTTTTTCCCAGAACACTTTGGCGGTTGCAGTACTGCCGTATTCAAAGTATTCCACTTTGACTTCGTGTAGCCCCGCGCTCATCTGCTTGAGTTTGCGATATTTACCGTAGTACGGGCTGGCTCGCGTCCAACCATCGACGATCAACTCACCATCGACCCATACTTTCACCGCATCATCAGCATCGGTCACAAAACGGTAGAAACCTTCTTCAAACGCAATGTTGCCTACCCAACGCACTGAGTAATTATCCGCACCGACAAAAGCATCGGCGGGCGCGGTAGTTCCCCACGCATAATCAATGGTGGGCGCGGTTTTCACGACTTGACGCGGTAAACCATCCAAGGTTTTATTGTCGAAATACATCATGCAAAACGCATTGTCTGGCGTTGTGCCACAACCATCCACCAATGCCCAATTCACTTGAATCGCCGCTGTTCCATAGCTTTCGTGGTATTCGACCTTAACCTGATGTTTTCCGGCTTTAATGTATGGCACGACTTGGAATTTGTTTGGCCAGCGTCCGTCGGATTTCCATTGATCAACGACTAAGGTGTCATCCACCCACACCCGCACGCCATCATCCATTTTGCCGTTGAAACGGTAATAGCCATCTTGTGGGAAATCGAAATTGCCGACCCAACGCGCCGAGAACGCATCGGTTTTTACACCGTGCAGGGGGCGATTCGTACCCCAATCGAAATTGATGGCACTCACTTGCTGACTGCGTTTGACATCACCTTCGAGGGTCTCACCGTCGTAAAACACGCCACAAAACGCATTATCGGGTACGCCAGAACAGTCGCTGCGTTGTTCCCAGAACAGTTTCGCCGTGGCATAACCACCGTATTCACGCATTTCCACGCGAATGCGATGCTTACCCGCCGCTAGGGTTTGGTCGCTGTAATATTCACCGAGATTGCTGCTATTCCACGCATCAATAATGACTTTGCCATCCAACCACACGCGAATGCGGTCATCACCTTGCGCAATAAACCGATAATCACCCGCTAAATCGAAATCGCCCTGCCAGCGTACCGAGAAATTATCGGCATTGACCTCCGGTGTTGGGCTTAAATCTTTCCAAGTGTAATTAATTGCCGCTTCGTTTTGGATTTTGACGGGCGTGCCGGACAAATCCACGTTATTGAAATATTCTGCACAATACTGACCCGCCGGAATCGTATCGCATGTCGCATTGTTTTTTTCCCACGACAACTTAGCAGTCGCCGTTGCCGTCGCGTCGTAATACTCCATCTTAATGCGATGCTTACCAGCGGTGAGTGGAATGCCTTTGCGATAAGTTGCGGATTGTAGCTTCCACATATCAATGACCAATTCATCATCAACCCACAACCGCACACCGTCATCCGTTGCTGTTGTGAAAGTATAAGCACCTGCGGCAAAATCGAAATCCCCCACCCAACGCACCGAGAAGTTATCCACAGGCAAACCGTCTAACGGCTTGTTAGAACCCCAGCTAAAATTAATGCTTGGCGTTAAAGCCACTGCTGTCGGCGCATCGCTTAACGTAGCATTGGCATAATATTCACCACAAAATTGATTGCTCGGCACAGCAGAACAATCCGCTACCACAACCGTTTCCGGCTCTGACTGACTGGCTTGCAGGCTGAGTTTTACACTTGCAGCCCCCGCCAAATCGGTGTATTCCATGCGGATTTGATGCGTACCCGACAAGGACAATGGATACTGCAAAGTACGGGTAGGTGTGGCTTCTGTGGTACTGCCATCAATCACCAGCGCACCATCGACCCAAACTTTTACCGCATCGTCTGCCGTCACACGCAGTTGTTGTTTGCCTTCGGGGAAATTCAGGGTGGCATTGTATTGCGTGGTGAAATGATCCCGCCCTACACCCGCATCTGCACCACCTGATTTCCAGTCGCGTGCAAACAAAACCGTGGGTTCGGCTTGCACAGCCAAGGTTGGGGCGGCTTGTTCCACGATCAAAGCGGCTTGGTCTGTGGCGCGATCCCCCGCAAAATACGCGCTACACTCACGCCCGACAACCAATACACTAGGGCAAGCTGCTGCGGTTGCGTCATCTTCCGCCACAGCCGTTACCCAAACCCCTTGTTGGGACACAGGTTTGGCATCACCAAGCTCACTGACTACCTTGGTATTGGGTAATGTTACCTGCACACCACCGACTTGGAACACGGCGGGTTGGGTTTGTGCAATGGTACTTGCAAGCGTCGTATCCGCTACTAACTGCGGCGTAAATCGCCACACTTTGCCTTGCGCACCCGTGGCAGACGACAATACAAACGGCTGTTGCCAATCCACCAAGCTATCAAGGTGTGAAACGGCTTTGTCAGCCCCCAAGTAATGATCCAGTTCCGCTAATGTAGCGTCTAGTTGTTGTTCTTCGGCAGCACTGGCCTGCTGGTTCTGATAAATAAACTGCCGTGCGCCCGCCAAACCCGCGTGCAATACCATTTCTTGGTACAAATCGCTCTGAGCCAATAAAGCCTGCGTATTGCTATCGGCATCGGTTTGGGTTTTCGCGCTTAAAGTGGGTACGACAGGTGTGCTAGTTGACAGCACAGCACTGCGTAAACGGTTGGTTTCGTAGCGAAATGCATTAAAAGCATTCGGCGCATAGGCTTTACCCGCAATGGTTAAACCATCGGGTGGCAATGCACCCGTGAGGCTACGACCTTGCGCATTTCCCACAGTTGCTCCTGTGGTATTGGCAAAATCACTTTGGGGAATTTTAAAATCAGTCGCTTGGCGGTAGTAATCACGCGCTGTTACTTGCGCTTGCGGGAAAATCGCCGCTACAGGCTGGTGAAACGCCTGTTTCAAATACACCGCCATGCGTTGCTTCATCACCGCATTCCAACGTGCTTGGCGTTGTTGTGCCTGTTCATCACCCACATACATGGAGGTTAAATCAGCAAAGCCCAACTGTGTTTTCAATGTCGCAAAGCGCGGGTCGGCTTCAATCGCCGCTAAATAATCAGGAACAGAACCCGTTGCCTCAGCAGCTTTTTGCAACTCGTCTGCGGTAAGCGATAACCCACTGTATTCCAAGGCAATCAGGTCAACCTTACCGCCTGCTTGTCGATACAATGTGAAAAATTCGCTTACCCGCTGTTGAACAGCACCGATCCCTTGCTCCAGCCACAAACCACGATCCGGCAATAACGTACCGTCTGCTGTCACCACTTGAACCGCTTTACCATCCCGATCCACTGCTGTTGCTTGCGCATTGGCAATCGCTAGGAAGTCCAGATCAAGATTCAACAAGGCACGTTGCCCTTCTGGCATAGCATTCGTGGCTTCTAATGCGGAACTGACGGCGGCTTGGATGTGCGTGGCACTATCCAAATCCTGCAAACGTATGGCATGAAGCGGGGAAATATGACTCAAATTACCGAACGGCGAACGGAAAGCATAAGCATGGCTTCCGACATCCGTAGCGGGCTGTGCATTCGCACTCACTAAAAACAGTGAGGTCGAAAATAGTCCATTAAAAATGAAACGTTGCAAAACCCCAGATGCACGTCGCTTGCGTGCACCTTGTTTGTGCTGTGTCATAGTTCCCTCGCGCCCAGCCAATCAAGTCCTTGGCTGCATAAGATTTATACTTATTAGTATTTTATATGCTAATCTGCGTAAGGTCTATGGATTTATCAATCTGTCACTATGATTTAATAACTAGGTATCATTACCCAAAATACGCGGCTCTGGCTCTAACTGCACGCCAAACCGCTCAAATACCGAACGGATAATCGCTTGTGCGAATTGCCATAACTCCTGCCCTGTCGCATTACCATGATTCACCAACACCAGCGCGTGCTTGTCAAACGTGCCTGCATCCCCTACACGTTGGCCTTTCCAACCGCATTGATCAATCAACCAACCTGCTGATAATTTCACCCCATCCGTTTGTTGCCATGCGGGCATAGCAGGGTATTGGGCTTGTAATGCCTGCCATTGCACGGCTGGAATAATGGGATTTTTGAAGAAACTACCTGCGTTACCAATCTGCGCGGGGTCAGGTAATTTACTTTGCCGAATCGCTATAACCGCATCACTAATAAGCTGTGCATTCAGCTCTTTACCCGCGAGGTGTTCTTTCACACCCGCATAGTCTATTTTCCACTGTGGATAGCGTGGCAAACGAAATACCACTGCTATAATTAGCCAGCGATCCGGCTCTACAGATTTAAAATAACTATCCCGATACGCAAACTGGCACTCGGACAAACTAAAATCACGCAGCCGCCCCGTGCGCCAATCTAAAGCTTGAACCTCGTGAATGCAGTCTTTCACCTCCACGCCATACGCACCGATATTTTGCATCGGGGCCGCACCCACTGTACCCGGGATTAAGGATAAATTTTCCAGCCCTGCAAAGCCTTGCTCAATTGTCCAACGCACAAATTCATGCCAGTTTTCTCCCGCCGCCGCACGGACATACACATAATCACTATCCTGCCCCAATACTTCACGATCTTGCAGGCGAATATGCACGACCAAGCCCGGAAAATCCTCGGTAAACAGTAGATTACTACCACCACCTAAAAATAGTACAGGTAAATCAGGGTTTGCCTGTTGCCATTGAATCACAGTTCTTAAACCGCCAAGCGTGTGTAATGAACAAAAGTAACGCGCTCTAACCGCTACATGAAAAGTGTGCAACCACTGTAGATTTACGTTTTCTCGAATCTGCATAAGGCATCCGTTTTTATCAAAGTCCCCAAATAAAAAAAGGCTGGGAACAACCCCAGCCTTTCACATTGTAGCAAACCACAGTTCAAACCTGAGGTATGTTTACCAATGCTTATTTTTTCTCAGCAGGTTCTACACCACCAGCCATTTGCTTCAGGTAAGCAACCAATACCTTGATTTCAGTATCAGACAGGTTACGACCTTCTGGACCGAAAACTGGCATTTGGCGTTTTACACCGTTACCAATGACTTTTTCGACTGCTGCCAATTTGGCTTCTGGTGTTTTTGCCGCAGGAACATTGGCAATTGTCCAGATTTTGTCAGTCAAGTTAGCTGAACCTTGTGCGTGCATACCCGTACCGTCTTTGGTATGGCAGTAGTAACAACCTGCACCTTCGCCTTGGAAGATTTTTTGACCTTCCGCCGCCGCAGTAGCATCAGCTTCTTCGCCAGACAAACTCAACACATAGTTAGCAACTTGTTTAACTTGCTCTTCATTCAATACTTCTTTGAATGCTGGCATGTAGCCTAAACGACCGCCACGGATTGTTGTTTCGATGGTTTTGGTATCACCACCCCATAACCAGTCGTCGTCAACCAAGTTCGGGAACTGACCAACCACACCTTGACCACCCGCTTGGTGGCAAGCCGCACATTTGTCGCCGAACATACCAACGCCGTAAGAACGCACAAACGCAGACATATCAGCATCTTGTGCGATTTGCTCGTAAGAAGCCGCACCTACTTTCGCCAGATATTCTTGCTGCTTTTTCGCTTCGTCACTGTTTTGCATGTCGTGAGCTAATAACGCACGCATGTTCCAGTGGGTAGATTTCTCAACGCCTGCATCAGTTTTATAAGTGATGGAGTTCCCAATACCTTTGAAGTAACTCCCACCGATTGGCCATGATGGGTACATTACCCAGTACAACAATGCGAAGATAATCGTACCGTAGAACGTCCACAACCACCAACGCGGTAACGGATTGTTAAACTCTTGCAGGGTTTCGTCCCAGACGTGACCGGTGGTTTCTGCTCCGGTTAATGGGTCTTTTACAGGATTAGCCATAAACTATTTCTCACCTTTAGTTTGGGAAGCTTCTGCCGCCTTGACTTTTCTGTCTGCATCATCTTCATCAAGAAACGGGGTAAAGCGATAGGACTCCAAACGCTCACTACGTTTCCGATTAGCGTAGACATAAAACACAATGCCAACAAAAACGGAGAAGAAAATCAGCAATGCCACGGTCTGGCTATTGCCAATATCCATGATCCACGTCCAGAAATCTGTCAGCACTTATTGTTTCTCCTTTAGGGGCAGAAGCTACCGTCCAGTAGCAAATTAACGGAACTGGATGAAGTGGTCTTCATCGAACTTGCTGAAATCAACCATCGTGCCTAGCACTTGCAGGTAAGCAACCAATGCGTCCATTTCGGTCAATTTGTCAGGATTGCCGTCATAGTTGCCTTGTTTTGCTTGATCCAGCATGACGTTTTCAGCATTGTTGATGTCCAACTTCTTAGCGGTTTCTTCACCAAACTTTTTAACATTGGCTTCATATTCAACTTTCGTTTGTGAATAAGGAACGCCAACGCGTTTCAGTGCGATCATACGATCTTTCAAGTCAGAGTAATCCAACTCAGATTCCAACAACCAAGGGTAGTTAGGCATGATGGACTCTGGCACAACAGAACGTGGTGCTTTCAAGTGTTGCACATGCCATTCGTTGGAGTATTTTTTACCAACGCGAGCAAGGTCAGGACCAGTACGCTTAGAACCCCATTGGAACGGGTGATCGTACTTGGATTCAGCCGCCAGTGAATAGTGACCATAACGCAGGTCTTCATCACGGAACGGACGAATCATTTGTGAGTGGCAAGTGTAGCAACCTTCACGGATGTAAAGGTCACGCCCGCGTTGCTCCAGCGGAGTATAAGGGCGGATCACTTCCAAACCCGTCACAGGGTCTTTCACTTCTTCAACGGTAGAGTTGATGTAGTGCAATGGAACGATCTCGACCAAACCACCGATACTGATTGCTACCAACGTCAGTACGATCAATAAGCCGGAGTTGGTTTCGATACTTTCGTGTTTAAACATGCGTGCTTCCTCCTAGGCTTATGCATTTGCTGCGGCAACAGCAGGAACTTTCTCTTCCTGTTTAGCGCGTGCAATTGTCATGTAAATGTTGTATGCCATGATCAGCATACCGGATACGAAGAACATGCCGCCAAACGCACGCGCAGCCAATGGGCCATGCATGAAGGCAACGGTTTCAACGAAGGTGTAAGCCAAGTTGCCGTACTCGTCAAATGCACGCAACATCAAACCTTGACCGATACCCGATACCCACATCGCAGTGATGTACAGGATAGTACCGATGGTTGCTAAGAAGAAGTGAGTGTAAACCAATTTGGTGCTGTACAGTGTGGTGTTCCACAGACGCGGAATCATGTGATACAGAGAACCGATGGAAACCATCGCAACCCAGCCCAATGCACCAGAGTGAACGTGGCCAACAGTCCAGTCAGTGTAGTGAGACAGCGCGTTTACGCTTTTCAGTGACATCATCGGGCCTTCAAAGGTAGACATGCCGTAGAAGGACAATGCAGTAATCAAGAACATCATGATTGGGTCAGTACGCAGTTTGTCCCATGCGCCAGACAAAGTCATGATACCATTGATCATACCACCCCAAGATGGCATCAACAGCAAAATAGAGAAAGTTGCCGCTAATGTAGAAGTCCAGTCAGGAATCGCTGTCCAATGTAAGTGGTGAGTACCTACCCACATGTACATGAAGCTCAACGCCCAGAAATGGATAATGGATAAACGATAAGAATAAACCGGACGACCTGCTTGCTTAGGTACGAAGTAGTACATCATCCCCAAGAACGCCGCAGTCAAGAAGAAGCCTACCGCAT
>CAZEQX010000018.1:0-24228 GCA_964514635.1 uncultured Thiothrix sp. | reverse complement strand
TGGCATCGCGCCACGGCACGAGTTCACCATCTAACCAAATTACCCCATCACGGTCGGACATTGACATTTTACTTATCTCCACAACTAAAAAATGAAACGCCCAAGGATACACCTAGCTTGGCATGGTTGCCAGACCGTCTGCGTCCGCCCTAGACGAAAAAAACCCTGCGGCATAGCCAACAGGGTTGGAGAAAAAACTGGATATTCAACTTCTGGAATTTGGCATGGTTAAAACCACGCACCTGTGATTGATTAACCTCTTCCACGAAACACACTAAACTCTTGCACGGGCTTCGCCCAACCGTAACCACGACTTCCCGCTGTTGTTACCCGTGCTTGGCGTTGATAACCTGTCGCACTGGCAACCGTTTGGGTGTTTTGTAAGCGGTTGTATTCAGTCATGATACGAGACACATAATTCTGGGTTTCTTTGTAAGGCGGAATCCCATTGTATTTACGCACAGCACCAGGGCCTGCATTATACGCCGCCAATGCTAAAGCTTTATCACCATTAAATTCACGCAACATTTGCGCAAGGTATTTCACACCACCACCAATGTTCTGGTGCGGGTCCCACGCATTGCCTACGCCCATTTGGTCGGCTGTCCCTGGCATTAGTTGCATCAAACCTATTGCACCTGCACGCGACAACGCAGCAGCATTGAAACACGACTCTTGCTTCATTACCGCACGAATCAAGTTTTCTTCCACACCGTAAGTTCGGGAAAATGCTCGTAAAGAATCCAAATGCGGGTCTAACTTACGCTCTAATTGCGCGTGGGTTTGTCCACCGCAATGCCGTGCGGGAATACCTGCTGCCGGAGCGGCGAAGCTACTGGCAACATACCCAGTGTTGGTACTGTAAATACCTGCTGTTGGGTTGTAACTGGTCGTTACTCGCGCTTTAGGTTTCGGTGTATTCTTTTGTGGTGCGCCATATTTGGCGACCAGCTTATATTTATTACCTTGTTTTGGGGCATTGGTCAGCCAGCGTGTCCCGTCTTGATCAACATAAGTGTAAATAGCGGCCTCAGCGGATTGACTTTGCAATGTCGCACCACACAAAACGGATAACGCAAGGATACCTTTAGCATGACTAGGCTTGTCTGGGTTACTCATGGATACCACTTGTTGTTTTTATTGATGAACCAACATGATTCATGCTTAAAGAAGTAAAAAAACTTCTTTTGAACACAACACACATTTATTTTTCTTATTGCGATTAATATTGCGTTGAATCACTAGAACTGTCCAGCAGCAATAGATAAACGGCGGGGTTGCTTTCTAATGGTTTTCGCCTACACTCAAAATATCGTGTGTCTAGTTTAAATTTTTATCATTTTTATTCTAAATCAGGTCTATTTATTAACCTCAAAGAGACGCACTGTTTTTGCGGCTATTCACAGGGAATGTGATGCTGCAATGGGGTTTGCGTATCAAATGCACAAGCCCCATCTATTTCCCCTAAAATATCTGGCTAATTAATGCAGCAATCGGGGATTCGCCAAACGAAACGGTGAAACGGGCGCGTCAAAATGTTCACCGTCATCCGCTAACATTTGATACGACCCTTGCATGACACCCACAGGCGTGTCGAGAATCGTACCACTGGTATAACGGAAGCCTTCACCGGGTTGCAAATAGGGCTGTTCACCGATCACCCCTTCGCCACGCACTTCTTGAGTACGCCCATCCGAATCCGAAATAATCCAATGGCGTGTCAGTAATTTAGCGGGAACACTGCCTTGATTCACAATCGTAACCGTATAAGCGAAAACATAACGCCCCTGATCAGGGTCGGATTCTTTTTCGATATACTGACTTTCGACTGACACTTGAATATTGTAGCGTTCGCTATCCATATCGCCATCCTCTCTCATTAAAAGCAACTGCTAAAGCAAAACGAGATTATCGCGGTGGATTAATTCAGATGCGTCAACGTAACCTAAAATCAGCTCAATATCTTTACTGGGATGACGTTTAATTCGGTCGGCTTCTTCGCTGGAATAATTCACTAATCCTTTAGCAATTAAACGCCCATCTTCAGTTAAACAACTGACGACCTCTCCACGATCAAACACACCTTCAACTTTTAAGACACCCACCGGCAATAAACTCTTACCCGTATTTAAAATGGCTTCTACTGCACCTGCATCCAGCCATAACGTTCCTTTTGCCGATAAATTACCCGCAATCCACTGTTTGCGAGCAGCAATAGGGGCAGCTTCGGGTAACAATAATGTTCCCAACTGCTCCCCTTGACGTAAACGTTCCAAGACTTGTGGTTCTCGGCCGGAAGCAATCACCGTTGCACATCCCGAACGCGAGGCACGTTGTGCAGCGAGAACCTTGGTGCGCATACCACCGCTGCCGATCAGCGTACCAGCACCGCCCGCGAAGTCCAGATAATCTGGGTTATTGGCATAACCTTCATGGATAAGCTGCGCATCCGCACACTTACGCGGGTCTTTATCATACAAACCCTGCTGGTCAGTCAAGATCACCAACACGTCCGCATCGACCAAATTGGCGACCAATGCCCCCAGTGTATCATTATCCCCCAAACGAATCTCTTCAAAGGCTACCGTGTCGTTTTCATTAATCACCGGAATCACTTTCAAGCCGATTAATGTGCGCAAAGTGCTACGCGCGTTTAAATAACGCTGGCGATGCGCCACATCATCATGTGTCAGCAACACTTGCGCCGTATGAAAACCGTGTTGCTGGAACACCATTTCATAAGCATGAATCAAGCTCATTTGCCCAATCGCGGCAGCGGCTTGTTTTTCAAATAATGCCTTGGGTTTGGTTTTCCAACCCATACGACTCATGCCTTCCGCCACCGCGCCAGAGGAAACCAAAACGATTTCCACCCCCTGTTGGCGTAAACGTGCCATTTGCCCCGCCCATTCAGCTAATGCAGCACGGTCTAAACCTTCGCCATCGCGGGTCAGTAACGCACTGCCGATTTTAACCACCCAACGCTGGGTATAGGGCATGAAATCAGTTCTGTTGTTCTGCATTCTCGTCCAGATATTGCATGATATGGAAACATAAATCCTGCGTACCTTCGCTAGTTGCCGCCGAAATACGGAACACAGGCCCTTGCCAGTCCAACGCATCCACAATCGCTTGACAATGAGATTCACGTTGTTCAGGTGGCAATACGTCGATCTTATTCAATACCAACCAACGCGGATAATGCGCCAGCTCATCGCTGTACTTTTCCAATTCCGCCTCGATGGTGCGTACCGCTCGCACAGGTTCATTTTCCTCCGCCATTGGCGCAACATCAACCACATGCAGCAGCAAACTGGTACGCGCCAAATGCCGCAAGAATTGGATACCCAAACCCGCACCTTCTGCCGCACCTTCGATCAAGCCCGGAATATCCGCCATGACAAAGCTTTGCAATGCACCGACACGCACCACTCCCAGATTCGGGTACAAGGTGGTGAAAGGGTAATCCGCAATTTTCGGACGTGCTGAAGAAACCGCACTGATCAAAGTGGATTTACCCGCATTCGGCAAGCCCAACAAACCCACATCCGCAAGTAATTTCAGCTCAAGGCGTAAGCTGCGTAACTCACCCGGTGTCCCTGGCTTGGATTGACGCGGAGCGCGGTTAGTTGAGCTTTTGTAACGTACATTACCCAAACCATGCCAACCGCCCTTAGCAACCATGAGCTTTTGCCCTGCCTCGGTTAAATCACCGATCAGCTCGCCCGTTGCATCGTCATAAACCACTGTACCGACGGGCACGCTTACATCTTTGTCATCACCGCGTCGCCCTGTCATATTACTGCCCATGCCATTTTCGCCGCGTTGCGCTTCATAGTAGCGTTCGTGGCGGAAATCGACCAAGGTATTCAAATTACGCTCGGCGACCAAATACACATCGCCACCATCGCCACCATCACCACCGTTTGGACCACCGTATTCAATGTACTTTTCGCGGCGGAAGCTAACGCAGCCATTGCCACCATCACCCGCTTTCACACGGATGGTTACTTCATCAACAAATTTCATGTTTCGTGCCTGTATACGCAAAAAGCCCCGACAGGCGGGGCTTTCTGCAATGATTCCGTGGTCGGCAATCGTCGTCTATTAGCAAGCTTCAACAGGTTGAATGCTAACGTATTTACGATTTTCCGCGCCTTTTTGTTGGAATACAACGACACCATCTGCTTTTGCAAACAGGGTGTGGTCTTTACCGATACCAACATTCTCACCCGCGTGGAAACGTGTACCACGTTGGCGAACCAAAATGTTACCAGCCAATACGAATTGACCACCGAAGCGTTTCACGCCCAGTCGCTTGGATTCTGAATCGCGACCGTTGCGGGTACTACCGCCTGCCTTCTTGTGTGCCATGTCTGAATCCCCTTACGCTGTGATTGCAGTGATTTCGATCTGTGTCAAATACTGGCGATGACCAGTACATTTCTGATGGTGCTTACGGCGGCGGAATTTCATGATCCGCACTTTTTCGCCGCGAGTCTGGGCCACAACGCTTGCAGTGACTTTCGCGCCTGCAACGTAAGGTGCACCGATTTGTACGGAATCACCTTCCCCGACCATCAGGACATTTTCAAAATCAATGCTTGCGCCTTCATCTGCATCCAGTTTTTCAACAAGGATGCTATCGCCTTGCGCGACACGGTACTGTTTACCGCCCGTTACGATAACCGCATACATGATTGTGAACTCCAAAAAATGTCCTGTTAAAGAGCCGCAAGATTCTACTCGTGATACTTGTCAAGGTCAAATGACAAATAAAATATTCGCGCATTAAGGAGTATCGCTTGACACAGCGTGGCACTATTCCTAGCATTCGGGACTTTCAGTAGTGTCCTTTACAATGGATTTCAACTCAATACGCCAACTCGCTGATTCCGACATGCAAGCCGTCAACGCTTTGATTGAGCGTCGTCTGTACTCGGAAGTCGTGCTAATTAACCAACTTAGCCACTACATTATTGGTAGTGGAGGTAAACGTTTGCGCCCCTTGTTGGCACTATTGGTCGCGCGAGCTTGTGGGTATCAAGGCCATAAACACATTGATGTCGCTGCGATTGTTGAATTTATCCACACTGCAACCCTGCTGCACGATGATGTCGTCGATGAATCTGACATGCGACGCGGCAAAGAAACCGCCAATAACGTCTGGGGCAACCAAGCCGCCGTACTGGTTGGTGATTTTTTGTATTCTCGTGCGTTTGAAATGATGGTAGACGTTGGCAGTATGCGTGTGATGGAAATCCTCTCCAGCACCACCAACACCATTGCCGAAGGTGAAGTCCTGCAATTGCTCAATTGCCATGACCCTGACACCACCGAAGCACGTTACATGGAAGTGATTCACTCCAAAACCGCCAAACTGTTTGAAGCAGCCTGCCAACTCGGTGCAGTGCTTGCGGGTTTAGACACGGCAACCGAACAGGCAATGGCAAAATTCGGGACACATCTGGGTACGGCCTTCCAATTGGTCGATGATGTGCTGGATTACACCGCAGATGCCACCGAAATGGGCAAAAACGTCGGTGACGATTTAGCCGAAGGCAAACCGACGCTACCACTGATTATCGCTTTACAACGCAGTTCAGAAACAACCGCCGCCATTATCCGAAAATCCATTGAAGAAGGCGGTTTGCAGTATTTAGACACGATTATGCAAGCCATTGCTGAAACAGATGCGATTGCTTACACTCTGGAACGCGCAAAACGCGAAACCGAATTAGCCATTGCGAGCGTGCAATGCTTACCACCTAGCGATTACCGTCAAGCCCTCGAAGGCTTAGCATGGCTGGCGATTAATCGTAATCACTAAAAACGGCGGACACTAAGCACAGCTACGTTTCACAGGCTTCCGTGCAAACGTAGTCCGTGGGAACGGTTAAATCGCCGTTACTCAGCAAGGAGTTTGGAGATGAAAATCCCTACCATTATTTATACCGTCGCAGCCGTTGCGGTGCTGGGCTTGATGATTGCCCGCCCACAGGTTGACATTCCCAGCGGCACAATCAACGCTACGGGCAGCACTAGCAACAGTGTAGAAAGCGAGCAAGACAGCCTACAAGAATCCGCTCAGACCCAGCAAAAACCAACGCAACCCAGTGCTGATGCGTCGACCGATTCTACTGCGTCCACCAGCAATAACAGCGGCAGTAGCACAACAGCAACACCGAGTTCCGATTCAACTAGCTCGTCTGACAGCAGCACACCTTCAAATACTAATACACCACCTGCGACCAGTACATCACCGAGCACCCCTGCCAGCAACACGCCATCAACCACGATGCCTGCGCCACCACCTGCCCCGTATACAACACCTGACGGGAAATAGTTCTAGCTGGTCCTCAGACAAAAAAGGCCGCTACAGTGGCGGCCTCTTTCACAACGTCATGCTTAGGAATAAGCAGGTCGGCAAGCACCCGGAATACGCCCGAAGCCTACTAAGCGTTGCGCCCAATAACCTTCGATCTTATCCGTGGTAATCGCCCGCCCTGTGCGTGGTGCATGAACAAATTTGTTCTCACCGACATAAATACCCACATGGCTTATACGGCGACCACTGGTGTTAAAGAACACCAAATCACCTTTCGTTGCTTGATGACGTGAAACTTTTTGTGCGGCTTTGTATTGCTCAGCGGCGGTACGCGGCAGTGCGACACCTGCCCCTTGCCCGAAGGCAAATTGCGTTAAGCCGCTGCAATCAAAACCTGTTACAGGGCTTTCACCACCATAACGGTACATTTTGCCTTGCTGTTTTTGTGCATTCCAAACAACGCGGTCTAACAGCGTGACTTGGCTACCCACATCAACAGGCAATTTACTAACGGAGGGAACTGAAACCGTATTTTTAGCATGAGCTAATTGAACTTGATAATCTTGAGTTTTTTTATTGGCTTCTGCTGTTTTGGTGGTTTCACTGTTACAACCTGCCAATAACACCATACCCAGACCCAAAGCACATAAAGCAAACGGTTTTATCTGACCACTACACATAATTGAGTTTTGATAACCTTTCCAGGGTAAATAAACCTTTGGAATTCCATTCCAGGAATCTAACGGCATCCCAGCGTAGGCACAACATTAGCAAACAAGTGAAGTAGAAAACAATGCTAATGATGAAGATTTAACGTTATCGCTATATTGAAAGTTTCAATTGTTTTAAATATGCAAATGTGTAGCAAAAATACAACTTACTGTTTTTATCTAATCAACTGATTAATACAACTGATGCAAGCATTACACTCGCATCAGTTATGCATCGAGTTTTTATAAACTTCCGGTATTTCTACCGTAGAAAATCTCTTTCATCTCTTTGCGTAATTGCATTTCGATTTGCTTTAAATCACGCTCGAAGTAATCATTTTTACCCAAACCAAACAAGTAGTTATCAAGATCAAACTCTTTCAACATCATTTTGGTATGAAATATGTTTTCTTGATAAACGTTCACATCCAACATGGAATAAGCACGTTTTGTTTCCGGTGACAAGAAATTTTGGATAGAATTAATCTTGTGGTCGATAAAGTGCTTTTTACCCTTCACATCACGGGTGAAACCGCGCACGCGGTAATCCATGATGACAATATCGGACTCCAGACTATGTATTAAATAATTCAATGCTTTCAGCGGGGAAATACGCCCACACGTTGAAACATCGATGTCCGCACGGAAAGTACTGATCCCATTATCAGGGTGGCTTTCAGGATAAGTGTGTACGGTTAAATGGCTTTTATCTAAGTGCGCTACCACATCTTCTGGGTATGGCCCGGGTCTGGCACTGTTTGATAATTTCTCTTCCGCAATCACCGGCTCTTCAGATACCAATATGGTAACGCTTGCCCCTTGTGGATCGTAATCTTGCCGTGCAACGTTCAAGATATTCGCGCCAATGATGTCAGCTACATCTGTCAGAATCTTAGTTAAGCGGTCGGCGTTGTATTCCTCGTCGATGTACGCAAGGTACTCTTCGCGGTGTGCAGGGCTTCGCGCATAGCAGATATCGTAGATGTTGAAGCTTAGGGTTTTGGTGAGGTTATTGAAACCATGCAGGCGGATCTGCTTTTGATGACGTTCAACCAACGCTCGAGGTCCTCTTAAATAAGTATGCGGTAAGTGAATGTTTATGCCTGCGAATCCTAGGTTCGACAAACACAAACCCCACTGACTGCAAGGCAATCAGTATGGGAGCGAACTATGCAAAACTCTGCCCCTACACGCAAGTGAAATTACAGCTTATGCGTCTGTAAGGGGCGCATTCTTGCCAGACAAACGCATCAAGGCATTTAGTCTGCGGTTTGAATTTCAAAGTCGTGAGTCACCGTTGCTGTTTTGCCCAACATAATGGAGGCCGAACAATACTTTTCGGCAGACAAACGTATTGCCCGTTCGACTTTTTCTGGTGATAAATCATGCCCTTTAACGATAAAATGCAAATGAATGCGCGTAAACACTTTCGGCTCAGAATCAGCGCGTTCGGCTTCGATTTCCACCTCACAATCCGTCACGGCTTGCTTGGATTTCTGCAAAATCAATACCACATCAAATGAGGAACACCCCCCCAATCCCAGCAACAACATTTCCATTGGGCGCACACCCAGATTCCGTCCACCTAATTCGGGAGGACCATCCATCACCACGGAATGACCGCTGCCTGACTCCCCCACAAAACTCATATTATCCAACCACTTAACTCGTGCTTTCACGCTCAACTCCATTTCAGAGGCAAAGCGCAATTTTAGCAGATATTGGGAATAGTTCGCTCCCTTGACTTTCCTCACAAACCGCACACTAGCCGCGTGCTAACCTGTTGGTAAATTAACAGAGGAGATAAAGAATGTTCGGAGAATCACACGATCTTGCTACCGAGTTTCCTGAATACAAAGAAAAGATTCATCAACTGAAAATGGAAGACAAGCATTTCGCCAATTTGTTTGAGGAATACCAAACCATTGATGCGCAACTGCATCGCACCGAACAGGGTATTGAAGTTCATGCTGACGATTTTGTGGAAAGTTTGAAATTAAAGCGTTTGCACTTGAAAGACGAGTTGTTTGCACTGCTGCAAACCAACGAGGTAGAAAGCGCGTAACCGGTACGCACTTTCAATGCTGCATTAGGACATTGCCAGCTTGCGCTCAACCGCATTCCACAGCAAGCTGGCGATGTTTGCGTGATAAATTTTATCCAACTCACGGATACACGTTGGGCTAGTCACGTTGATTTCGGTAACGTAATCGCCAATTACATCCAAACCCACAAACAATAGGCCCATTTCCTGCAAAACGGGGGCAAGTGCTGCACAAATTTCATATTCACGCGCGGTTAAATCATGCCCCACGCCCGTTCCACCCGCTGCTAAGTTTGCCCGCGCTTCGCCTTCTGCGGGAATACGCGCCAAAGCGTGCGGAAACGGTTCGCCATCAATCAACAGGATGCGCTTGTCACCTTGTTTGTATTCGGGCAGAAAACGTTGCGCCATGACCATGCGCGTACCGTGTGCGGTGATCGTTTCCAAAATCACATTACGATTGGGGTCATCTTGGCGGACTTGGAAAATCATTGAACCGCCCATACCATCCAGCGGCTTGACGACAATATGTTGCTGATCGGCAAGGAAGGCTTTGATCAAACCCATGTCACGCGTAACGCGGGTCGGTGGGCAAAATTGTGGAAACCACGTCGCAAACAGTTTTTCATTCGCTGCACGAATGCTATCAGGGCGATTCACCACCAAACAGCCTTGTTTTTGCGCCAGTTCCAGCAAATAAGTGCTGTAAATGTACTCCATGTCAAACGGTGGGTCTTTGCGCATGAGTACGACGGGTAAGTCATGCAAAGGGCGTGTTACCTTTTCCCCCAAACTAAACCAGTCCTGCGAGTCATCACGCACCGTGACAGGCTGCATTTGCGCGTAAACCACGCCATTATCGACAAACAGATCACCTTGCAAAATATGATACAGCGGACATCCACGGCGTTGCGCCTCCAGCATCATGGCAAAGGTGCTGTCTTTTTTGACATTAATGCTGCGAATGTGATCCATCACAATGCCAATAGCATACGGCTGTGTCATACGCTGACCTCGTTTAAGGCAAATGGTTAAAATTCGGCTTTCATCGCTCGCGCAATGAGTTCTTGCACGGCTTGGCGCGGGGGTAATTGCTCATACAGAATGCGGTAAACTTGTTGGCAAATCGGCATTTCCACCCCCGTTTGCTCAGCTAGAATACCAATGGAATGCGCGGATTTCGCACCTTCTACCGCTTGCCCGATTTGTGCAATCGCGGTTTCCATGTCGATCCCCTGCCCTAACGCCAAACCCAAACGCCGATTACGCGACTGGTTATCCGTGCAGGTTAAAACCAAATCGCCCATGCCTGCTAACCCCATGAATGTTTCAGACTGTGCGCCAAGTTTCGCGCCTAAACGCGACATTTCCACCAATCCACGGGTAATAATAGCCGCCCGCGCATTTGCACCAAAGCCTAAGCCATCGGAAATCCCTGCGGCAATCGCCAGCACGTTTTTAATCGCGCCACCGAGTTCCACACCCACGATGTCTTGGCTGAAATACATACGGTAATTCGTGCCGTGAAAGGCTTCTGCTACCGCTTGAGCTAACTCAGCTTGAGTCGCCGCCACCGTCATCGCCGTAGGTAAACCACGCGCGACTTCCGCTGCAAACGTCGGCCCTGAAACCACGCCATAACCCACGCATTGCGGTAAAGTTTCCTGCACGACCTGATGCAGCAATTTGCCCGTGTCCAATTCCAAACCTTTAGTCGCCCAAATTACCGCATCTTGCACAGTCAATAACGGCTGCAATTGTGCCAATAAAGCACGGAAACCGTGACTCGGCACAACGACCAAATGGTAGTCGGCAAAGCGTGCTACTTCGGCTAGGTCATGCGTCACGCGCAAATTATCAGGGAAAGGGACACCAGGTAAATAACGGGTATTTTCGCGGGCTTGTTGAATCGCCGCGACTTGAACAGCACTGATGTCCCACATGAGAACCTCAATGCCATTTCGCGCCAATTGTAGGGCCAGAGCCGTGCCCCACGACCCTGCACCATACACCGCGATGCTAGTAATGGAACGCACGGCATTAGTCATTAGGCAGGAACACCTTCTGCTTGCGCTTTAGCCTGTTCTTCTTGCAAACGCCGTGCATACAGTGCGTCGAAATTAATCGGTGACAAATGCAATTCTGGGAAACTGCCTTTGGACACAAGGCTGGCAATCACTTCACGCGCATACGGGAACAAAATGTTCGGGCAGTATGCGGCCAACAAGTGATTCAACTGCTCTGGCGTGTAACCTGTAATGTAGAACACCCCTGCTTGGGTAACTTCCACCAAAAACGCCACTTTGTCATTACTTTTCACGGTAATGGTGATCGACAGTTCCACTTCATGGTTATCGCCCGCTAATGTATTCACCTGCGTATTCAAATCCAAATTCGTGTCTGGATTCCATTCTTGTGTGAATACCGATGGGGAGTTGGGTGCTTCAAACGAAACATCTTTAATATAAATACGTTGGATAATGAACTGCTGTTCTTGTTGTGCTTCACTCATGCTTGACCCCTTTCCTGTTGTTGACTCATGTTAAGCTACGAATAACAAGGCATCTAATTTACCTTGCCAGTCCAGTGTTGCCATATCGTCATAGCCGCCGACATGCACTTCACCAATAAAAATTTGCGGCACGGTATCCCGTCCGGTCAGTGCTTCCATGCTTTGCCACAGCTCCGGTTTACCCGTGACATCGATTTCCTCGATGACTACATTTTTACCTGCTAGTAACCGTCGTGCCTGCCAACAATACGGACAAGAACGTGTGACATACATGAGCACCCGCGCTTGAGCACGGGGTTTATTATCATGATCCAATGACATGCTTTTGCTTTAACCCAATGTCAAAAATACCCAGCATTGCGGCAATTAGCGTTTACTCAATGGAAGATTAGCGGTTTCCCAAGCGATTACGCCGCCATTGAGATTATAGACATCGCTGAAACCTTCTTGGGTCAGAACGCTGCAAGCATGGGCGGAACGATTCCCACTACGGCAATACACCAATAATGGCTGCGCTTTGAAAGCTTCCAATTCCGCTAGGCGCGTTTTGAGTTTAGCCAATGGGATATGACGCGCACCTTTGATCTTACCGTCGCGTGTTTCGCTGTCTTCACGCACATCCAACACCACGGTGTTGTCACGATTGATCAACTGCACAGCTTCGCTGGCACTGAGCATTTTAAATTTGCGAGTAGCGCGGCTAAATTCAGTCCAGATAATTAAACCAATAATAGCAATCAACCCCATGATTAATATAGGATGATTGCTGGCAAAAACGAGATACTCTTCCACAGTATGCCCTTTCAAACTAACGATAGCCGCTAAAGATATACACCCTGTTGTATGGCGTAAACCCTGATTTAAGAATTTTTACGATGGCAACCCGCACGACTCGACCAATCAATGTGGAGTGGTACAAAACACTTCTTGCATCATGCTGATTAAACGTAAAGTGCGCGAATCACCAACGCGGTAATAGACACGGTTGGCATCTTTGCGGGAGGCAAGAATCCCTTTATCACGCAAAATCGCTAAATGCTGGGAGATATTGCTTTGTGATGTCCCCACATGATCCACAATGTCCTGTACGCTGATCTCTTTATCACCTAACACACACAGAATTTTCAAACGTAACGGGTGGGAAATGGCTTTTAAGGATCGGGATGCACGCTCAATGTCTTCCTCTTTGACCAGCATTTCATCCATTGTGAACTCACAACTGGCATTACCCTGCTTCATTTCGTCCAACATAAGCTTTTTCAAATATCCTGAAGTATTGCGGGTCAAGTTTAGCATATTATTATAAACGGATACGATAATACAGTGGCTAAGCGGCAGTGATGCTTTGCATTTTTATGATAAACTGCCTTTCATTCAAACAGGCTAAAAATTCTGACTAAACGTGAAAATTTTCCGCTACTTGCCCATTACGCTGCTATTAAGCAGCACGTTTATACATGCCGAAGACTCACCGAAGCAACAAATCTTGCAAGGTGAAATCCGGCAACTATCCAATACGCTTGATACTCAAAAAACCGCCGCTGATCAATTACAAGCAGAAGTCACTCGTATCGAGCAAAAACTGGGGGAAATAGGGCGACAAGAATACCAAACTGAAAAAAAAATCGAAGACACACTCACTCGGTTGGCAGACGCTAATCAGAAAAAACAAAAGCTTGATGCGGAATTGGATCAGCAAAAATCGGGGCTGGCACAACAGTTACAGGCTCTTTATTCCGCAGGTGAACAATCCCACCTGCGCTTACTGCTACGGCAGGATCGCCCTTCAGACATCAGCCGTACCATTCGCTACTTCGGCTACATGAATGACAACCGCATTGAGCGCATTCGGAAAATTCAAAAAACCGTCAAATCGTTGGACAATGTGCGCACAACCATCGAGCAAGAACGTGTCAACATGCAAGGTTTAACAGGCGAACTGGACAAACAAAAAACCGATTTGCAAAACACGCTCAATGAACGCACTACCATGCTACAACGTCTGGAACGCGAAATTCGTAGCCAAGAAAAACAGCTTGGCAAACTACAGCAGGAAGACAGCGAACTGCAATCCGTCGTTGACCGTTTAGCCGTGCGACCCGAAGCAGACAGCGCGAATGCCACAGAAGCCATTGCCACAGCACCTTCTTCCACGGATAGCGAACTGATCAAGGCAAAAAAACCACCCACCAGTGCCGCACCTAGCCCGCGTTTTATTCCAGACAAGCCCTTTTCAACGCTCAAAGGCAAACTCACTTGGCCTGTCGCGGGGAATATTTTGCACACATTCAACTCCGCGCGTAACGAAAAACAACGCTGGCGAGGCGTGGTACTCGCCGCAAAAGGTGGCAGCAAAGTACGCGCTGTGGCAGGTGGGAAAGTGATCTTTGCAGGTTGGATGAATGGTTACGGGCATTTAATTATTATTGAACACGATAAAAACTACATGAGTCTTTACGGTTACAATCGCGCGGTGTACAAGCACGACGGGGAAATCGTGAAAGCTAATGAAACCATTGCTGCGGTTGGAAATTCCGGTGGACGCGCTCAAGACGGGCTATACTTTGAAATCCGTCAAGGAACATCGCCACAAAACCCAGCATCTTGGTGTCGTTAATGATGCATTTGTGTCAAAATGCCCACACATGACAACGTACTGCCCACAGGGATGTCAGGCAAATTAAAACCGGAGAAATCAAAACCTATGCAGACACCTTATCGCGTTTTGGCTGGCACTATGGCTGGCGTACTCATTGGTGCAACCACCAGTATCAGCCTGAATGTTTTTGCTTTTCGGCAAACCGTTGAAGCCACCCCACCATTAGGCGAGTTGCAGCAATTTTCGGAAGTCTATTCGCGCATTAAAGAAAATTATGTCGAAGAGGTTAAAGACAAAGACCTTATGACGAATGCTATTCGTGGCATGTTATCTGGTTTAGACCCACATTCCGCGTACCTCGACGAAGAAGAATTTAAAGAATTGCAAGTCGGTACGAGTGGTGAATTTGGCGGGTTAGGTATCGAAGTCGGCATGGACGATGGCTTCGTTAAGGTCGTGTCCCCGATTGATGACACGCCTGCACAACGCGCTGGCTTGCAATCCGGTGACTTGATCATTCGTTTGGACGAAACGCCCGTTAAAGGCATGTCCCTAAATGACGCAGTTAAACTCATGCGCGGCAAACCGGGTACAAACATTGATCTGACCATCGTGCGCGAAGGCAAAGACAAACCGTTCAAGGTTTCGATCAAACGCGACATTATCCAAGTGAAAAGCGTTAAAACGCGCTTGTTGGAATCCGGTTACGGCTATTTGCGCATTACCAGCTTCCAAGCCAAAACCACCGAAGCCTTATTAGAAGGCATTGATGCCCTGAAAAAAGAAAACAAAGGCAATCTACGCGGCATTATCTTGGACTTACGCAATAACCCAGGTGGTGTATTGAATGCTGCGGTAGGTGTGTCGGATGCGTTCTTGGATGCGGGCAAAATCGTCTACACCGAAGGGCGCGTTGCCGATGCTAAAATGGAATACAGTGCGAATAAAGGCGACAGTTTAAGTGGTGCGCCGATTGTGGTCTTGGTCAACCAAGGTTCGGCATCTGCTTCCGAAATCGTCGCGGGGGCATTGCAAGATCACAAGCGTGCTTTGATTGTTGGGCAAAAAACTTTCGGCAAAGGTTCGGTGCAAACCGTCCTGCCATTGGATGAAAAAACCGCCGTCAAACTCACCACAGCACGTTATTTCACACCGTCTGGTCGTTCCATCCAAGCGGAAGGGATTAAACCAGACATCGCATTACAACCGCTGAAAGTGAAAGACGACGCTGACCCAGCCGATGCTTTTGACCCATTATCCGAAGCGGATTTAAGCAAACACCTGTCAAACCCGAATCAAAAAACGGATCAAGCAAGCGATAAGCCCGTAGAAGCACCAAAACCGGAAGTAACGCCAGAACCTGCTCCGACCACACCAGACACTAAAGAGGGTGCGGATAAGGACAAAGGCACAACCGACAAGGCCGCAGACAAGGGTAAGAAAACCCTAGCGGAAGAAGATTATCAATTGTTTGAGGCATTGAACATTCTCAAAGGCATGGACTTAGTGCAAAGCCGTGTTACCAGTGCGCCTGCTGCCACACCGACACCAGCAGCTACCGCACCAACACCGCCTGCCCCAGCCGCACCGGAACAACCCAAACCTTAAGGCGAGCAAACGTGACGGAATTGACCCATTTCAACGCAGCAGGACTGGCACACATGGTGGATATTGGTGAAAAAGCCGCTACCCACCGTGTTGCAATTGCAGAAGGCTGGATTGTTATGCAAGCCGCCACGTTGGAAAAAATCCGTCACGGTCATCACAAAAAGGGCGATGTTTTAGGCATCGCCCGCATTGCTGGCATTATGGCAGCGAAGAAAACTGCCGATCTAATCCCCTTGTGTCATCCTCTGGCACTCACTCGTGTTGACATCACGCTCACACCACAACAAATCCCACCAGCACCGGATATTCCACAAATCCTAACGCCGGACATATCGCTTAATTTTTCGCCAGAAAACCGCTTTGCAATCCATTGTAGCGTACAAGCGGAGACCCATGGTCAGACAGGTGTTGAAATGGAAGCACTCACCGCAGTACACATTACGTTATTAACCATTTATGATATGTGTAAAGCTGTGGATAAAGGAATGCAGATGGAAAACATTCGTTTAGTCTACAAAGCGGGTGGTAAATCGGGCAATTGGGAACAAGCTTCTGTTGTTTCCTCGTGAACTAAACGGTGTGTGTGGCTGATCTCCATTAGCAGGCACGACATGGTGTGAATCCCTGCCTTACCGTGCTAAGCATTCATTACTAACCTAGTGTCAGTCGACTTTTTAAGCCCAAAACCAACCCTATAACAAACTGAATTTTTTATTTGTGCTCAATTGGTGCACAAGCGTCTTGTCAATTGCCAAGGAGACAAACATGGGGCAATTTCTGCAATACCTTAGGCAGGTGGGCTTCGCCCTTGCCTGTGTCAGCGTCGCCAATACCAGTGTTGCTGCACCTGTCACACTCGTCGCTACCATTGCGAATCAACCCGCGTTATCGCCCGCGACTTGGAATATTTTTCGGGCAGACCATTCCAACGAATGGATCACGACTTTAACGCGCCACAGCGGTACTATCGAATTACCTGCTGGGAGTTACAAAGCCGTTGTTAATTTGAGCGAACGGCGCAAAGAAACACGCTTTCGTGTGGAATCGGAACAAAGCATCCTAGTGAAAGTCGCAATGGATGACTAACACCTATTACGGTAACAGTTTGCCACCACTAAGCTGATTACCAAAGGTGGAAAAACCCACCTTGCTGCTAGTTTTGAGTGCGTTTGACGCTATTTTATCCTCCTCGCCATCCTAGTTTAGCGTGATGAATGCGCGTCTGCGTCCGTTGCAGGTAGGTAGCGTAATAACGGTTCAATATCAATCGCATCACCCCATTTTGCTTTGGCATGTTGCAAGGCGTACTTGCGTTCGCGGAAAAAACGTTCCTCGCCAATGTGTTTGGTTAAACCAGAACGCTGAAACGCCTCGTACACCCGCAATTTGGTTCGGGCAAGGTAAAATTCAATACCCGTAGCGCGTAGCCGATCCGCCAACTTTTCCAGCATCTCTTCACCCGTGGAATCCACTTGGTCGATGGATTCCATGTCCAAAACGAGCACTTTGATCTTGGGTTTCTTTGCCACACTGTTCAGCAACTTTCCTTCCAAATAACCCGTGTTAGCAAAATACAAGTCCCCATCAAAGCGGTATACCCCTACAGTTTCACTGGTTTTAAGCTGGTGAATCCGCGCATCACGCATCGAACCGTCAGGGTGTTTTGCCACCTCCACAAAATTCGGACTCATGGTGCGGTACAAGAATAATCCCAACGATAATACCACCCCAACAAAGATACCCTGTTCCAATTGTGGCGCAACCCATAAGGTACACACAAATGTCACTACCGCGACAATGCCATCATGGGGTTGAACTTTCCAAGCGTGTTTAATCGGTTTGAATTTAATCAAATTCAGAACCGATGCAAAAATCACTGCCGCCAAAGTCGCCAATGGCAGGTAATACAACAAATCCACCAAGAACAATAACGACACCGCCACCAATAATCCGGTGACGATGGAAGAAAATGGGGTCATTGCACCTGCTGAGAAATTCACCGCCGAACGGGAAAATGACCCAGAAATGGGTTGTCCTTGAAAAAATGCTGCCACCAAATTCCCCAAACCCTGCCCCACTAACTCCTGATTCGCGGACAAACGCTGACGGGTTTGCGAAGCCATTGCCTTGGCTATCGAAATCGCTTCGACAAAGCCCAACAAGGACATCACCACACCTGACATGAATAAGGCTTGGAAATGTTGCGGCTGAATCGATGGCACTTGGAAACTGGGCAACTGCGCGGGAATCGCCCCTACAATTTTCCCCCCCAATTGCTCATAACCTGTCAGCCATGAAGTCGTGGTAGCAATCACCACCACCATCAGAATATTCGGCAAACGTGGGGCAAATTTTTTAATCAGTAACAAGCTGGCGAGTGAGGTAATACCCACCAATAACGTGGGCAAGTGTAGTTGTGGCAAAGCTCGCACCACTTCCAGCACCATTTGATACTGATGCTCAGTATGCGGGATTTTCACCCCAATCAGCTTATCCAATTGCGACGTAGCAATGATCAACGCCCCTGCATTGGTAAAACCCAAAATCACCGGATGCGATAAAAAATCAACCAACACGCCCAAGCGGAATAAACCCAATAGCAATTGGAACACGCCCATGATGAGCGCGAGAAAAGCCGCGTACAAAACGTAAGTAGCGGGGTCATGAATCGCAAAAGGTTGTAACGCCGCCCCTGTCATTAATGCCACTAACGCCACCGGACCACTGCCCAACTGCCGTGACGAGCCAAACAACGCCGCCACGATTAATGGCAAAAACGACGCATACAAACCAATGTAAGCAGGCAAACCCGCCAATTGCGCATACGCCATAGACTGTGGCACTAATACCAATGCGCTGGTTAAACCTGCAATCACATCCGCTTTTAAGACGGCTGGGTCTTTGAGTTCCCCCGCCCATTCTTTGTAAGGGGTGAACCGCTCACGCCAGTCGCGCAATAGTCCCCTTAACCAGTTATTCATACTCCTACATCCTCAGCAGCATCTTGTTATGCCGAAAAAAATAAACCAGCGACGCAACGCTGGTTTATTGGCAACTGTCCTGCTGCTAAGAGTACAACAAGCAAGCGTCTGAAGACCATTTACCCGAACATTAGTAAATGTTGAAATTCTTCAATACTGGCTTGCGGAAAATTATTCCACCGTCACGGACTTCGCCAAGTTACGCGGTTTATCCACATCCGTGCCTTTCAACACCGCAACGTGGTACGACAGCAATTGCAGCGGGATGGTGTACACAATCGGCGCGAGCAATTCCGGCACATGCGGCATTTCTAACACATGCAAATTACTAGCAGGTTGAATGTGCGCATCACGATCCGCAAACACATACAACTCACCGCCGCGCGAACGCACTTCTTCCAAGTTGGATTTAAGTTTTTCCAACAATGCGGTGTTCGGCGCAACTGTGACAATTGGCATTTCTGCATCTACCAAGGCTAATGGACCGTGTTTGAGTTCACCTGCTGGGTACGCTTCGGCATGGATGTAGGAAATTTCCTTGAGTTTCAGCGCACCTTCCATCGCAATTGGGTACAACTCGCCTCGCCCTAAGAATAAGGAATGGTGCTTTTCAATAAAGCGTTCGGCTAAACGTTCGATTTGCGGATTCAAATCCAACACCTGCTCAATCAAAGCGGGTAATTTACGCAAATCTTCAACAATCGTTTGCACTTGCGCCGCATCCGCGCCTTTGGCTTGCATCAACAACGCCATGAGCTGCTGCAAAGCCACCAATTGCGTGGTGAAAGCTTTGGTGGAAGCCACGCCAATTTCAGGGCCTGCCACCGTCATCAGTGACATATCGGATTCGCGGGTCAAGGAACTTTCCGGCACATTACAAATGGTCAGCGCGGCTAAACATCCTTGATTTTCCTTGATTTTTTCCAGTGCTGCTAACGTATCTGCCGTTTCGCCGGATTGGGAAATGGTCACGAACAGCATGTTTTTGCGCGGCGGTTGACGGCGATAACGGTATTCGCTTGCCACTTCCACATGGCAGGGTATGTCGGTATTGGCTTCGATCCAATAACGCCCTACCAAACCCGCATGGTAACTTGTACCGCAAGCAATGATTTGGATTTCTTCGACTTGCGCTAGTTTTTCCAGCGCGTCTTTGCCACCGATCAATTGCGGTAACACTTGATCCGCTGATAACCGCCCTTCCAATGTCGCGGCTACGGATTGCGGCTGCTCGAAGATTTCTTTGAGCATGAAATGACGGTATTCGCCCAGTTCTGCCGAGTGCATCGCCGCGCTGGATTCTTTTACGGGGCGCTTCACCCGCTCACCAACGCTATCGTAAATCTCAATGCTGCGGCAGGTGAGTTTGGCAACGTCACCGTTTTCCAGATAAATAAAACGGCTGGTAACGGGCAACATGGCTTGAATGTCCGAACCAATGAAGTTTTCGCCAATACCCAAACCTAATACCAATGGGCTACCTTGACGCGCCACAATTAAGGTATCCGGTTCGTCGGGTGAAACGACACCCAAAGCATACGCGCCGTGTAACTCCGTGCGAGTTGCCATGACTGCATCAAGCATGTTCAAACCCTGACGGCGGTACACGTCGATCAAATGCGCGACCACTTCGGTATCCGTATCGGAAGTGAAGTGGTAGCCTTCGCTCTTCAAACGTTCGCGCAATTGAGCATGGTTTTCGATAATACCGTTATGCACGATACCAACCCATTCGCCACTGAAATGCGGGTGGGCATTACGTTCGGCTGGCACGCCATGAGTTGCCCAGCGCGTGTGGGCAATGCCGAGTTTTCCGTCGATAGGTTCGTGTTGCAAGCGTTCGGTTAAAGCTGCCACTTTACCGACCGCACGACTGCGAACTAAGTCGCCAGTGTCGCGAATCACCGCAACCCCAGCCGAATCATACCCCCGATATTCCAAGCGGCGCAGACCTTCTAATAAAATCTCGACCACTGGACGTTGAGCAATCGCTCCGACAATACCGCACATTATTTTTTCTCCTTGGTTGGACGTACCCAGCCTTTCATGGTCATTTGCTTAGCGCGAGACAAGGTTAATTCCCCAGCAGGCGCATCTTTGGTAATGGTTGAACCTGCACCAATCGTTGCCCCATCGCCTAATGTCACGGGTGCGACCAATTGCGTACAAGAACCGACGAAAACCTTATGCCCAATCACGGTTTTATGTTTATTCGCACCATCGTAGTTACAGGTAATCGTCCCTGCACCAATATTGACATCATCACCCATATCGGTATCGCCAATATAGCTTAAATGATTGACTTTACTACCTTTTCCGATTTTCGCTTTTTTGGTTTCCACGAAATTACCGATTTTCGCACCATCTGCCAGTACCGAATCAGGACGTAACCGCGCAAATGGCCCAATATCACAATCCGCGCCAATCACCGCTGCTTCGATCACCGAATGCGACTTAATGTGAGTATTTGCGCCAACAATCGCGTTTTCCAGCACACAATTGGCTTCAATCACGACGTTATCGCCTAACTGCACGTTGCCGATTAGCACCACGTTCACGTCAATGAATACATCTTGACCCGCTTTCACCGTACCACGAATATCCAAACGTGCCGGATCAGCCACCGTCACACCCGCTAACATCAAGCTTTCGGCTTGTTGCCATTGGCAGGCACGCTCTAAACGTGCCAGTTGCGCACGATTATTCGCGCCTTCGACTTCAATCGGGTCTGCACACAACACCGTACTCACCGTACCGCCTTCGGCAACCGCTAAACCTACACAATCAGTTAAGTAATATTCGCCTTGTGCATTTTGTGGGGTTAGTTGTTGTAACCAACGCTGTAAATCCGTGGCGCGGGCGGCGATAAAGCCTGTATTCACTTCACGAATCTGGCGCTGTGCATCCGTTGCATCTTTTTCTTCGATAATGGCTTGGACTTGACCTTGCGCATTACGCACGATACGCCCATAACCTTTGGGTTCGGCTAATTCCGTGGTCAAGACACACAGCGCATTGTTTTGCAAGCCTTGTGCCAAGCGTTGCAGGGTTTCGGGGCGAATTAACGGGACATCACCATAAGCGATCAACACGACATCATCTGCTTGTGCTAAATGAATCGCTTGTGCCACGGCGTGCCCCGTGCCTTTTTGTTCGGCTTGCAATGCCCAATGAATGGCATCACCAACAATACGTTCGCGCACCAATTCCCCACCATGCCCATAAACCACGGCAAGATGTGATGGCTCTAAGCTCTGACAGGCATCAACGACGTGTTGTAACATAGCTTTACCCGCAACTGGGTGCAGCACTTTCGGCAACGTAGAACGCATACGAGTGCCTTGACCCGCAGCAAGGATAATGGGGAAAATTTTCATAAGTTTGGTATCAGACTACATTAACTCAAGAACTATAAATTTTTAAAATGGCGTTAGCTGAGGACGATTTTGTCAAAATCTGTTACCCAAGGATGCTCTAACCCGCTAGTTGGCTGGTTTTCACGGATAAGACAGCAAGTTTGAAACCCTACTTGTCGCGCCGCATCTAACTCTTCTGCGACATCGGATAAAAATAGAATTTGTTCGGCTGTGCAATCCAATGCTGCCAAAATATGTGCATAAGCGGCAGCCTCACGCTTATTACCAATTTGGGTATCAAAGTAGCCGCTAAATACCGCTGTCAGATCACCCGCATCCGAATAACCAAACAGTAATTTTTGGGCGTGAACCGAGCCGGATGAATAGACATACAACTTGATGCCTTGTTCATGCCATTGATGCAAATTGCGAGCAGCATCTTCGTAAACATGCCCTGTGAAATCGCCGTTTTTATAGCCTTCCTCCCACAACATGCCTTGGATGGCTTTTAATGGTGTCGCCTTCTTGTCTTCGGCAATCCATTGGCGCAACTGTGCCACAATATCAGGCAAAGAAAATTCGGGATGCCCCGACTGGCGACGCACCGCTTCTAGTTGCCCCATCACGCACGGGTCAGTGTGATGCTGTTCGGCAAATGCCTGCATGTGCGTGTCGGCATACGGGAATAGCACGTCTTTCACAAACGATAAACTGGTGGTTGTGCCTTCAATATCGGTCACAATCGCTTTAATATTTTCAAATTTCATTAGTTAGTTTTCCAGCCGTGGAAATTGTTCTGCAATCGGATTTCCGGTGAAATTCGCCACCCAACCTTCTGGGTTGGTGAATAAACGAATCGCTTTAAACGTTGGATTTGGCCCCATATCAAACCAATGTGTAGCCCCCGCTGGAACGCTGATCAAATCCCCTGCTTCACATAACACGCTAAGCACTTGATCACCTAAATGCAGGTAAAATAAGCCTTCGCCACCGACAAAAAAGCGCACTTCAAATTCGGTATGCGTATGTTCATTCAGGAATTTTTGGCGTAAAACGGCTTTATCGGGGTGGTTAGGATTCATGCTTACCACATCCACGCTTTGGAAACCGTTTTCCGCCATTAACCGTTCAATATCGGTTTTGTAAGCAGCAATGATTTCTTCAGCAGTCGAAGTATCGGTCAGCGGTGCAGTGGCTTGCCAACGTTCAAAACGCACGCCTTGGTTACTCAGTAGCTGCGCAATCGCCGCGTGATCGGTGTAAGTTTCAGCTTGGTGCGGGTTATTCGCCGCGTAAATCTTCAATTCGCTCATATTTTCATCTCATGCCATGATCATAGACAGGTGCTTATCGCTTCGCCAATAACAGTTGGCGGTAAACACATTCTAGTAAAAATTCCACCGCTTCAATGTGGCGTTGCGTGTCAGCAACCGTTGCACCCCAAGTATAAACACCATGCCCACGAATCAAATACGCCACTGTTTCGGGATGTTGATCTAAATAGGTATTTACCTCATTTGCTAAGGCAGCAATATCCTGACTATTCGCGAAAACCGGAATAACCAAACGACTTTCGTGGGTATTGATATTCGGGAAAGCCTTTTGCACCTCATAACCTTCCAGAATCACTGCATCCTGATGCATGGACAAAACCGTGGCAAAAATCGAATGCGTGTGCAAAACACATCCCATGTGCGGATCACGCCGATACATTAACGTGTGCAAACCCGTTTCAGCCGAAGGACGCTTACCTTGATCTAATGATTGCCCGTGGTAATCCACCCGTAGGAAACCGTGTTCATCCAAACGCCCTTTGTGTTGCCCTGAGGAAGTAATGAGGATTTCTTCAGCATTCAAACGCGCCGAAAAATTGCTGCTAGTAGCAGGAACCCAACCACGGCTGTGAAAAAACTGCCCCGCAGCAATCAATTCGCTACGCAAGCGTTGCAGTAAAACATCTGGCATCGCAACTCGTCACTCATTCAAAGAAAAACCGCATTTTCGCAAGAAAACGCCGCCTTGTCAGAATAGAAATAATCAACGCAAGGCGGCGACTTCTGCTTCGGTCAGACCCGTCTTTTTAGCGATGG
>CAZEQX010000017.1:9339-26126 GCA_964514635.1 uncultured Thiothrix sp. | reverse complement strand
ACCACGCCTGTTACTGCACCAACCAACGGTACGGTAACAATTAACGCTGATGGTACTTACACTTACACACCAAACGCCAACTTCAGTGGTACAGATTCGTTCACCTACGAAATCAGCGATGGCAAAGGCGGGAAAGCAACGGCAACCGTGACGCTGACTGTCACCGCCACCAACGATTTACCCGTTGCTACCGATGACACGGCTACCACCAATGAAGATACCGTTTTGATCGGTACTGCGGTATTGATCAATGACACGGATGCCGACGGCGATACCTTAACCGTCAACACAATACCAACCATTGCACCAACGCACGGCACATTGGCCTTGAACGCCAACGGCACTTACACCTATACGCCGAATGCGAACTTCAATGGTACGGATTCCTTCACCTACGAAATCAGCGATGGCAAGGGCGGCACAGACACGGCTACCGTCACCATTACGGTTACAGCCGCGAATGACAACCCTATCGCCACCAACGACACAGCAACCACAGGCGAAGATAGCGTACTCAATGGTGCAAATCTGTTAGGCAACGACAGTGACGCGGATGGTGATACTTTAACCATTAACACCACGCCTGTTACCGCACCGACCAACGGTACGCTGGTGATTAATGCTGACGGTACTTACACTTACACGCCAAACGCAAATTTCAATGGTACGGATTCCTTCACCTATGAAGTCAGTGATGGTAACGGTGGTAAAACCACAGCGACTGTCACCATTACAGTCAGTGCGACTAATGATGTACCTGTTGCTACCGATGACACGGCTACCACCAATGAAGATACACCGCTGAACGGCGCGAGTTTGTTGGGCAATGACACGGATGCAGATGGTGATACTTTAACCATTAACACCACGCCTGTTACTGCACCAAGCAACGGTACGCTGGTGATCAATGCCGATGGTACTTACACTTACACACCGAATGCCAACTTCAGCGGCACAGACACGTTCACCTACGAAGTTTCCGACGGCAACGGGGGCAAAGATACCGCAGTCGTTACCATTACCGTCACCGCCACGAATGACAGCCCTGTCGCTAACAACGACACCGCTACCGTGGGTGAAGATGGCATCCTTGCGGGTGCGAGCTTGTTGGGCAATGATACCGACCCAGACGGTGATACGTTAATCATTAACACCACGCCTGTTACCGCACCTACCAACGGCACGGTCACAATCAATGCTGATGGCACTTACACTTACACGCCAAACGCCAACTTCAATGGCACGGATTCCTTCACCTATGAAGTCAGTGACGGCAATGGCGGTAAAACAACAGCAACCGTTACTATTACGGTCAGTGCGACGAACGATTTGCCTGTCGCCAGTGACGATAGCTTTACTGGCACAGAAGATACGGTTCTGAATGGCACAACCGTTTTGGTCAACGATAGCGACGCGGATGGCGACACGCTCACCATCAATACCACGCCTGTGGTCGCACCCACCAATGGCACTTTGGTATTGAATGCGGATGGCACATTTGCCTACACCCCGAATGCCAACTTCAATGGCACGGATTCCTTCACTTACGAAATCAGTGACGGCAACGGTGGCACAGACACAGCCATAGTCACCCTGACTATCGCCGCCAGCAATGACCTACCCGTTGCGACCGACGATACCGCTACGGTCAATGAAGATGGCATCCTTAATGGTGCAACCCTGCTGAACAATGACGTGGACAGCGATGGCGATACTTTAACCATCAATACCACACCTGTTAGCGCACCTACCAATGGCACATTGGTGATTAATGCCGACGGTACTTACACCTATACACCGAACGCGAATTTCAATGGTACGGATTCCTTCACCTATGAAATCAGCGACGGCAAAGGCGGTACAGACACGGCAACCGTCACCATTACCGTTACCGCAACCAATGATAACCCTGTCGCTAATAATGACACGGCAACCGTTGGTGAGGATGGCGTGCTGAATGGGGCAAATCTGTTAGGCAATGACAGCGATGCAGATGGTGATACTTTAACCATTAACACCACACCCGTTACACCACCAAGCAACGGTACACTGGTGATTAATGCTGACGGTACTTACACCTACACGCCAAACGCGAACTTCAATGGTACGGATTCCTTCACCTATGAAGTCAGCGACGGCAATGGCGGTAAAACCACGGCGACTGTCACCATTACCGTCAGTGATAGCAACGACATTCCTGTTGCGGTGGACGACACAGGCACAACCGCAGAAGACACCACATTCAATGGCACAACCGTCTTGGCAAACGATACCGATGCCGACGGCGATACATTGAGCGTTAATCCAGTTCCAGTTGTTGCTCCTGCTCATGGTACGGTGGGTTTGAATACAGATGGCACTTACAGCTACACGCCGAATGCCAACTTCAACGGCACAGACACCTTCACCTATGAAGTCTTGGATGGCAATGGCGGCTCCAGCAATGCGGTAGTCACCATCACCATTACCCCTGTGAATGACACACCTGTAGCCAATGCCGACACGGCGACAACGTTGGAAGATCAACCACTGACAGGCACAACCGTCTTGGCAAACGACACCGATGCCGACGGCGACACCTTAACCGTGAATACCACGCCTGTTACGCCACCTGCTAACGGTACATTGGTCTTGAATGCGGATGGTACTTACACTTACACGCCGAACGCGAACTTCAATGGTACAGACTCCTTCACCTATGAAGTCAGCGACAGCACAGGCGCAAAACACACCGCGACGGTAACTATCACCGTTGGGGTAGACAATGACGTACCTGTAGCCACCGCCGACACCGCGACGGTGGATGAAGATACCGAGTTGAAAGGCACAACTGTCTTGGCAAACGACACGGATGCCGACGGCGACGCTTTAACCGTCAACACCACACCGATTGTTGCTCCAAGCAATGGCGCGTTGCTGCTGAACGCAGACGGTACTTACACCTACACGCCGAATCCTAACTTCCACGGTACAGACACCTTTACCTACGAAGTGACTGATGGCAAAGGCGGTATGACCACTGCTACTGTAACCATCACCGTCAATAGCGTGAATGACGTACCCGTTGCCAGTGACGATTCCGCCACCACTAACGAAGATACGCCATTCAACGGCAGCACGGTATTGAGCAATGACGTGGATGATGATGGCGACAAACTCACCATTAACACCACGCCAACGGTTGCACCAACCAACGGTACGGTCGTGATCAATGCGGATGGCACTTACACCTACACACCGAACGCCAACTTCCACGGTACAGACACCTTTACCTACGAAGTCAGCGACGGTAACGGTGGCAAAGACAGCGCAACCGTGACCATTACGGTTAATGCTGACAACGACATTCCTGTCGCTGTTGACGATGCCGCTACTACTGATGAAGACAAACCTATTACGGGCGCAAGCTTGTTAGGGAATGACACGGATGCGGATGGTCAAACATTAACCATCACGACCACCCCTGTTGTACCGCCAGCGCATGGTACGGTAGTGATCAATGCCGACGGCACTTACACCTACACGCCGAATGCGAACTTCAACGGTACGGATACCTTCACCTACGAAGTCAGCGACGGCAATGGTGGCAAAGATACAGCCGTTGTCACGCTCACCATTAATGCGGTGAACGACAGCCCTGTTGCCAACGATGACACTGCCACCGTCATGGAAGACAACGTATTAAACGGCACAGTCATGAGCAATGACAGCGATGTTGATGGCGATAAACTCACCGTCAATACCACGCCTGTCGTTGCCCCCACCAATGGCACATTGGTACTGAATGCGGATGGCACTTACACTTACACGCCCAACAAAGATTTCAGCGGTACAGACACCTTTACCTACGAAATCAGCGATACCAACGGCGTGAAAGACACGGCAGTCGTCACCATTACCGTTACCCCTGTGAATGACGCACCGTTGATTACTTCTGACATTAACGTAACCTTCGCTGAAAACGGCACGGGTACAGTGTTGGATGTACAATCCACCGATGACAATGATGCTGAAAACAAAGGTCTGACCTACAGCTTACTGCCATTCATGGACGGCGCGGTGTTTACGATTGACCCTGTAACAGGCGCGATCACCTTCAAAGCACCACCAGACTACGAAGCCCCGAAAGATGCCAACGCAGACAATGCTTACTTGATCATGACCCGCGTGTGTGACAGTGGCAACCTGTGTACGGACCAATTGGAAGTCATCGTCGTCACCAATGTGATTGAAACACGTCCGCCCGTGATCACCAGCACGGTCGTCAACACCCCTGAAAATAAAACCTTCGTCACAACCGTCGCAGCAACCGACCCTGATGCTGGTGATACCCTAACCTACTCGATTACGGGTGGTGCGGATGCCAGCTTGTTCACCATCAACCCAACCACAGGTGAACTGCAATTCAAAACCGCACCGGACTTCGAGAACCCAACCGACACAGACAAAAACAATGTCTACGATGTTGTGGTTAGCGTATGGGATAACACCGCACCGGATCACACCGACTCGCAAGCCCTGAAAGTCACCGTCACGGATGTCAACGAAAACACCCCACCAACCATTAGTTCGGATGGTGCAGGTGATACCGCTAACCTTTCCGTTGCCGAAGACACCAGCAGCGTTACCACCGTACAAGCAACCGATGCACAAAACGACACCCTGATTTACAGCATCAGCGGTGGCGATGACGCAGCACTGTTCCAGATTGACCCGACGACAGGCAAACTGAGCTTCAAAGTCGCCCCCGACTATGAAAGCCCGACCGATGCCAATCAGGACAATCAGTACGTTATCACCGTAAAAGCGCAAGACCCATCTGGCGCAAGCGATACGCAAACCCTCACCATTAGCGTGACCAATACAGCGGATGTCCGCCTGCAAGTTCGCGGCTTCTTGGAAGGTGCTTACGTTAGCTCCGACGGTATGATGCAGGATCAGTTACGCAGCCTTGGCTTACTGCCATTAGCGCAACCGTACACTGCTACACCGTTTAACTACGCCGGAACAGAAACCAGCAATGCGACACAACTGGCCTTAACAGGCAATGATGCTCCAGTTGACTGGGTACTGGTGGAACTGCGTGACGCGACCAAACCTGCAACCCGTATCGCGGCGTTCGCTGGCTTGTTACAACGTGATGGCGATGTGGCGGATGCTGCAACAGGTAACACCCTGCTCGCGCTGGATAACCTGAAAGCAGGTTCGTACTATGTCACCCTGCGTCACCGCAACCACTTAGCCGTGACAACGGGGGCAGCAGTTGCTCTGTCATCCAGCACACCAGCGATGGTCGACTTCACCAAAACGGCGACGGTCACAATGGGGACACACGCTCGTCTTGCAGCGGATGACACCACATCCCTCATGTGGGCAGGTGATGCCAGCCAAAGCGACACGGTTATTGCCAATGGCCCAAGCAACGATACCAACGCTGTGCTAGGTGCAGTCCTCACCGCGCCTGATAACACATTGGCCAATAGCAACTTCCGTCTGAATGGTTACGCTGTATCAGACTTGAACATGGATGGCATTACCATCTTTGCCGGACCAAGCAATGACATTAACCTAATGCTAGGTAACGTGTTACTGCACCCTGCCAATGTGAATACGGCAGCGAACTACATTATTAACGGCTCATTACCGAAATAATTTTTTCGTTACCTACGTTACATCAGAAGGCCTGAATCTTAGCGGATTCGGGCCTTTTTTGATTATTATTCAATCAAATTGATAATCCAGATAACAACCACTTATCTGGACATTATTGCCCATAGTCAATTATTCATCAAAAATATTACGCGTATCATTTCTGGTAACATCCGCTGATACAGCTTAGATAATGAACAATAAATGCGAGGGCTACGCTCATGAAGCGATATTCATTAGGGCCACATAGGGGGCATCCCCCTACCTGCGCCCATTTAACAACCGTTATTGCCTTACTCCCATTGCTTGCCGCTGGTAATGCTTACGCCGCATCACCTGGGGGAATCAGTTCCGGTTTAACGGCGTGGGTAAAGGCTGATGCAGGTATCAATAGCAGCGAAGGGGGAGCAGTTTCCACTTGGGCTGATCAATCCAACAACGCTTACCACCTCACCCAAGCCACCAGTACCGCACAACCGTTATATTACGGTAACACCGCTAGTAAACTCCTCAACTTCAACCCCGTTCTAGTTTTCGATGGCAGCAACGATTTCCTGCGCAATGCCAATACCTTAATGAGCAGCGATTCCGCCTATACCTACCTTGCGGTCGGTACGGACGAAGACACAGGAACGGGCTATCGTAAACTGTTCGGAGCAGAATATTACGTTGACTACTTTGGCCTGTACAAACAAGGTGGCGCAACGGGGGATAACGGCTGGATTCCTTATGCAGTTGGCGGACAGTCGCACAGTGCGCCCTATATCGGCGACCGTGGCAGCATGGGTAAAGGCACGAAATATTCCGCCGCTGGTGGTGCAAACGGTTATTGGAACGGCACAAATTTTACCCGTGATAATCGCACGGATAATATCCAGCCACAAATTGTTGGCTACATGTCGCAAAACAGTGCTACGACTGACCGTTTTTTCACTTGGACGGATGGTTATAAAGATGACCCAAATTGGAGTCCTATTAAAGATGGGCTGATTTACCGCAATCAATTCCACAAACAATTAGCATTGGGTGCGGATGTCCATTTTGATGGTGCAAACTACGAGCATTGGCAAGGGCGGATTCCTGAATTTTTGGTTTATAACCGCCAATTAACCGACGCAGAAATGGCACAGGTGAATACCTATTTAGCCATTAAATACGGTGTGACACTGGGTCAAGGCAATGGCAGTGTAGGCAACAATGGGAATGCTTACAACTACGTTGCTAGTGATGCCAGCGTAGTGTGGGATGCCACTGCCAATAATGCATACGCTTATAATATTACTGCTATTGGTAGAGACGATGCTTCGGCATTAAATCAAAAGCAGTCGCAATCCGTGAATACGGGTTTCCAACCTGTGATTGGTTTGGGCGATATTGCAACTTCCAATAGTACTAACACCCAAACATTTACAGCGGACAAAAGCTTTCTCGCATGGGGCAGCAATAACGATGCGGCAACGTTTGGTACGGCTTATGCCCCAACGTCTTACACGCCACCGTCTGGGTATTTTCGTTTAAGCCGTGTTTGGAAAGTCCAAGAAACGGGCAGCGTTGGTACGGTTAAAATCAAAGGTCCGGGCAATGCGAACTTATTACTGGTAGACAATGATGGCGACTACACCAACGGCGGTACGACAGAAGTGCCATTGGTGGGGGGTATTGGCACGGTTGATTTTAGCAGCGGGCAATACTTCACCTTCGGAGCGGAAGCCACTGCCCCAGGCGGGGTTGCTGCCAACCTTGGCCTTTGGTTAAAAGCCGATGCGGGGACTTCCACCACCACAGAAGGCGCGGATGTCACCGCATGGAATGACCAAAGCTTGGTGCAAAATGATGTCAGCCAAAGTGTTGCAGCACGCCAGCCCAACTTTGTCAGTAATGGCATGAACTTCAACCCAGCGATTGATTTCGCTAATGGGCAAGTTTTAAGTGCCATCAATGCGGGGAATAAAACCATTCCCAACCAAACTGACCCTGTAACAATGGTGTCGGTGTCGACTAACCGTCAAACCGCAGGTGGCTATAAAACCTTGATTTCGTTTTCTGGTGCATTAGATTACCCATCCATGCACTGGTATAACAAAGAGGCGAATATCTACATTGACAGCGTAACCACGTTACACATGTCGCATTCGACAACTGTCGAAATCAATACCCCAACCATCATGCATTCACGGGCGAATAATGCTGACCCGAAAAATGTGCGTTTGGGTTATAACGGTTTGAGTAATATACAAACCTTCGCGGGTGCTGATGGTTCATTCCCTGCGTCTAGTGGCACGAATTTACTGTCTATTGGCGGTGAAACGGATGCCGCAGGCGAACCGTTAGACGGTTTAATGACCGAAAGCATTGTGTATAACCGTGACCTGACCGATGTGGAAATGCAGCGCGTCAACAGCTATTTAGCCGTCAAATACGGGATCACACAATCCGACACTTACCTAGCCAGCGATGGCACAACGAAAGTTTGGGATAAATCCGCCAATAGCACTTACCACAATAACGTGGCAGGTATTGGGCGCGACGATGCTTCGGCATTAAACCAAAAACAATCCAAATCGGTTAATAGCGGTTTCCAACCCGCCATTGGTTTGAATAGCATTGCCGCCACCAATGCCAGCAATAGCAGTTCCTTTGCGGATAATCGCAGCTTTTTGGTGTGGGGAAGCGATACCGGAACAACGGATTTCAACACCACTTACACGCCCAACAGTTACACCCCAGCAAGTGGTTTTTACCGCATGGCACGGGTCTGGAAGGTTCAAGAAACAGGCACAGTAAATAATGTGGCGATTCAAGGCCCAACCAAAGCTAACCTGTTATTGGTGGATGACGACGGCGACTTTACCAATGGTGGCACAACCGAAATCGCGCTAACTGATGGTTTAGGCAGCGTGAACTTCAGCAGTGGTCAATACTTTACCTTTGGTTCAGAACTGATTGCACCAGGCGGCGTTACCAATGCCTTGAGTTTGTGGACAAAAGCCGACAAAGCGGGCTGTAGTGCTGGCTCGACTTGTAGCGCGTGGTTAGACTATTCCCCAAATAACAATGATGTGGAAGCCGTCGGTACACGCACTTTAAAAGCAGCGGATGCCAACCACAACTACCAACCGTTCTTTGATGACTTCTCTTCCACCAGTTTCTTCAAGGACATGAGCAGTTCCTTAGCGGCAGAAAGCGTCTTTACCGCCAAAGAAACCACCGTGTTTGCCGCCGTGCGCCCTAATGCCTCTGGCACAGGTCGTATCGTGGGTATTGATAACGATGATAACTTCTCCGCCGAACCAGGGCTTTCCATTGATACGGGTAAACCGAACTATTACCGCTATTGGAATGGCACTTACAACCGCACCTCCACCGATGCGGCGACACCGAACCAATCCGCGATTTTTGACTACCGTACTAACGGTACGGAATTGAAAGTAGGTTTAAGTGGTAAAGATTACAGCAGCACCGTTACCGCAGGCAGCGGGATGTGGGGGGATATTCTTACCATCGGTTATGGTACTTGGAATGTCAATGGCGCGTTCCCTGGCGATATTCAAGAAGTGGTTTGGTACAACACCAACCTGACGGATATTCAACGCCGCCAAGTGCAATCTTACCTTGCTTTGAAATACGGTATTTCCCTCAGCCAAGCGACTGCCCAAGATTACTTGGCATCCGACGGCACAACCAAAATGTGGAATGCCAATACCGCAGGCAGCTACAACCAGAATATTGCAGGTATTGGGCGTGATGATGCTTCTGGTTTGAATCAGAAACAATCCAAGTCCGCGAATGTGGGTAGTATTCTGGCAATGGGCTTACACGAAATTGCCAATAGCAATGCAGAAAACAGCATTACTTTCACCACCAACAAGTCATTCTTAACGTGGGCGGACAATGGTTTAAGCGCGACCACCACCGTGGCATTGAATACTACGAGTTGTGCAGCTCCTGGCGTAGCAGATAAGCGGATTGAGAAAATCTGGCAAGTACAAGAAACCAGCAGCGTCGGCTCGGTCGAAATCATGGTAGATAGCTTACCGTTTAATACCAGCTACGCGACTTACATGCTGGTTTCAACGGATGCCACCTTTGCCACTTACGATGCAATCCCGATGACAGCCACCGTGGATGGCAAATTCGTGGTGGATTACGACTTCCCTGCCAATACCGCGCTGTACATTACTTTTGCGGGTAATACCTCTTTACCAAACAACGTGTGTACCAGTGGTGACAAATCCATCAACTGGTTAGACGAAGGCTGGGCATGGGGTACAAATACCAAAAGCATTACCAAAGATGACATGACGTTTGATTTCAGCATTACCGCTGGTGGTGACGACGTTTGGTTGGGTAAATCGGGTAATTTGGGCTGGCAACAAGGCGACTGGTATCCGGCACGGCATTGGAATGGTATCTGGATACCGCGTTGGTCAACACAAACCCAAGCGGCAAAACCGATTACCTTCACCATGACCATGAATAAACCCGCAATGGGCATTAGCATGGAAGTGTGTGATGTGGATGCGTATTTAAACCGCGACCATTTAACCATTAACGGCAAGCTCAATGGCACAACCGTTGCGCCGAAACTGTCGTTGGCCAAATCGCCCGTCTTCAGCAATTTAGGCTGGACAGCAACCTTGCCGTCTACCAATGAAGCGCGTGGCGGCCCAATGATTTGGGACTGCTTAAACCCTGGGCGCGTGTTTATCGATTTTGACCGCCCTGTGGATACGGTCACGATTGACTACACGTTGGATGTTACCCACAACCTGTCAAACCTTTTCAATGATATTCAAGTGAAAGGGATTGATGTGCAATGTGCAAACACTACAGCACCCAAACCCACCGCCGATAACCTTTATATTCGTAAGCGTGTCGCGGGTGGCAACAAATATGTAGGCGATCAATTCACCTACAAATTCGAGCTGGAAAACTTAAGCTGCGCGGCAAAAACCATCGACTTAAACGATACCTTGCCGGACGGTTTAACGTGGGTGGATGATTCCTTCAGCACTAGCTTGGCGACTGCCAATACCAACGATTACAAAAACGGGAAAGCGTTCAGCACTACCGTGACTGTCCCACCGGGCAAATCGTTTGTCATGCTGGATGCCAAAGCCGCCGCAACAGGTACTTACAATAACCAAGCTGCGTTTGCGATTAATGGCAATACCTACTTATCTGACGACCCAGCACAACCAGGTTATGCCGATGCCACTCCGGTGGTGATTAGCAATCAACCTTACCCTGATGCGAAAGTCAGTCTGGCAATGAGCGTGGATAAAGCCACCGTCTTGCAAAATGGTACGTTCACTTACACCATGACCTTCAATAATACCGAAGCGTCTGCCGTGAAAGTGAATCTGCAAACCACCGCGTGGGCAGGTTCTAGCTTTGTTGCCAATTCCCTAGCCAATACGTTAGGTGGCACGGTGGTCGGTGATTACGCCACGGAGAATAACCTGCAAATCATGGGCATTACCGTTCCGGTGGGTACTTCCAGCATCACCATTCAGGGCAATAGCAATAGCCTTGCTGCTGGTACAGAACTGGTAACACACGCAGAAATCACGCCGGAAGATTCCCCAACCGCATTCATGCCACGCCCAGTCAACTCCAACGACACCAAAGTCACGGTTGTGGCGGCAAGCTGCGGTAACAGCACCGTGGAATCCGGCGAGTTCTGTGACGATGGCAATACCACCGCAGGCGACGGCTGTTCCAACAGTTGTGCGATAGAAAGCGGTTACATCTGCCAAACCAATGCCAATGGCGACGCAGTGTGTGACACGGGTGGTACGGGTTCTGTGATTGTTGATCCGAATGCGGACACCGACGGCGACGGTTTAACCAATGCTCAAGAACAAACCTTGGGTACTGACCCGACCAAAGCCGATACCGACGGTGACGGTAAAAACGACAAAACCGAAGTCGGCGCAAATCTTGCCAGCCCAACCGATACCGATGGTGATGGCAAAATCGACGCGCTGGAATCCGTGATTCTCGACAGCGACAACGACGGTACGGTAGACGAGCTGGATGCTGACTTACAAGACACGGATGGCGACGGTTTAACCGACACTGACGAAGGCTTGTTAGGCACTGACCCCACCAAAGCCGATACCGACGGCGATGGCGAAGATGACAAAACCGAAATTGGCGGCAATATCTACAGCCCGAAAGACACCGACGGCGACGGCAAAAACGATGCTATCGAATCCGACGACTTAGACGCAGACAATGACGGCGTAGTCAACGAGCTGGATGCGGATGATACCAGTATCAATAACGATACTGACGGTGATGGTTTGGACAATATCAGCGAAAAAACGCTGGGTACTGATCCGCTGAAAACCGATACCGACGGCGACGGTGAAGATGACAAAACCGAAGTTGGCAGCAACCTACAACAACCGCAAGATACCGATGGCGACGGCAAACACGATGCTATCGAATCCGACGATTTGGATGCAGACAATGACGGCATCGTCAATGAACTGGATGCGAATGATAATGCTGCCAACACAGCGCCGACAATCAATGCAGCAACCAGCGTTAGCTACGCGGAAAATGGCACGAACGCCGTATTAGACGTGAATGCCACCGACGACACTGACAGCGAAGGTGCGGGTTTGACCTATCAATTAGATGGTTCGGTTGTCAGCGACAATGCTGCTTTTGCTATCGACAGTGCAACGGGAGTGTTGACCTTCAAAACGTCACCAAACTACTAAGCACCCACCGACATGAACAAAGACAATGCCTACATTGTGTTTGTGAAAGCGTGTGATAGCAGCAACTTGTGCAGTACGCATGTGGTAGTTGTCACTGTCACCAGCGTGGAAGAAAAAGTGCTGGAATACAGCATCCGTCGTGATGCAGGTTCTAACCGTTACCGTGTGTTCATGCGTCCGCAAACCACACCCGTTACTAACCAAAGTCTGACAGGGCAAATCACCTTGAAAGTGCCACATACCGCAGGTGCTGATCAATTTGCCGTGAACAACCTGACCAGTACCGTTGGTGGCGTGACGTGGGCGCAAAATTCGCGCAGCAATGCACCCAGCGAAGACAGCAACGCGGACTATCTGTCTTTCACCTTCCAAACCAACCCTAGCAATGCGTTTAACTGGCAAGCAGGACAAGAAATCGAGGTGTTTAACTTCACCAACGACAAAGCCTGTACCGGACAAGTTGCGGTGATGAGTAATAGCGATGCGTTTAACACATTGCCAAACTCAGTCAATAGTAACCCTGCCAACCAATTCAATAACATGGGTTGGGGACCTGCAAGCGAAAACCATTACTTGGGCAACTACGGCACGCCTCAAGACTGCACCTTGAGCAGTGGTTTAAAACTGCAAGTTCGTGTTTTCTTACAGGGTGCTTACAGCAGTGTATCGGGTTTGATGCACAATCAATTGGCCACGGTAGGCGTTTTACCTGATAACCAGCCTTACACCAATACGCCGTGGGTTTACAACGGCACTGAAACCCTTTCCAGCACCGTTAAGGCTTTCACAGGCCAAGACGCTGTGACGGATTGGGTCTTGGTGGAATTGCGTAATGCCTTATTACCTGTCACGGTCGTAGCCACAAAAGCCGCTATCGTGCAACGCGACGGGGATATTGTAGATGCCGACACCGGAGATGCCACATTGAACTTTGGCAATCTCAGTGCTGGAAACTACTACGTCACTGTGCGCCATCGTAACCATCTGGCGGTCATGAGTGCGTTACCCGTTGCATTATCCAACGATGCTACGCTGGTGGACTTTACCGTCCCAGCGACAAGCGTCTTTGGCACTTATGCGCGTATGGATGGTGCGAATGTCTCGCTCATGTGGGCGGGGGATGCGAACACCAATGACAGCGTAATCGCCAATGGCATTGGTAATGACCCTAACCTCATTTTGAGCACGTTGCTTATGTACAGTGCAAATACTGAGGCTAACGTAAACTATCGTCTCAAAACCTACTCCGATGCTGACATTAATATGGATGGTTATACCATCTACGCCGGACCTAACAATGACATTAACCCATTATTAGGTAACGTATTGTTGCATCCGAGCAATACCAACTTTGCGGCGAACTTCATTATATGGGGGAATTTACCTAAATAAACACGGCATTTAGGCGGCCACTGAGGTTATCTTGGTGGCACGCCTAATTTGTAAACAAGCCTTAACCACTCATCAATAAACCATGTTAATTAATCTGATATAAGTTACACTTCTAAGACCCTATGTCGAATCAATTACAATAACTATCCAGAGGAAATAACGAATGTATACTAATAAATCCTTCCGCCAAACCGTGGCTTTAACGCTCTCGCTGACGCTGGCTACCTGTGCTGGTAGTGCGTTTGCTGCAAAAGACAGCGAATCCGACGCTGCTCAAGCAGCTCAAGCGGCAGAAGCAGCCGCTACCGCGAGCCAAGTTTTGGAATACAAGCTGGCTTTAGCAGAAGATGGTAAAACTTACCAAGTTGTTATGAAACCAGCCGCTACACCTAAACCGGATTTGAGCCTCACCGGACAAGTGACGATCAAAGTTCCACACGGGACAGATTTTAAAATTGCTGGTTTGACCAGCCTTGTTGAAGGTTCTAACTGGGTGGAAGCTTCGCGTGTTGCTGCTCCTAGCGAAGATGCCAATAGCGATTACATTTCCTTCTCGTTTGTCGGTTTACAAGGCGGTAGCGCCCGCAATTACAAATGGGAAGAAGGTAAAGAACAAGTGATCTTTACTTTCCAAAACGAAGGCGGTTGTATTGATGGCGTTAGTTTAATGGCCAGCGATGACCCTTTCAATGTCACCCCGAACTCTGCTAATACCAACCCTGGCAACCAATTTACCAATCTAGGCTGGGGTTCTGTCAGTGACAATAACTACAAAGGTAATTACGGCGACCCGATTGCCTGCCCTAAATAATTTCCTACAGGGAATTGTTGGATAGTTATTGCCACCTAAAAGCTTGCCACTGATAACACGACCGATGTGGCAAGTTTTGCAGGGGATTTTATCTCATAAATTATAAAAATCATCTATAGAGAGTCAAACCATGCAGTCCAAAAAACTCCGCACTTACCTCGGACTCAGTGCCTCGGTGATGCTGCTCGCTGGCAACAGCGCGTGGGCAGCCCAGACGCTGGAATACAGCATTCGTTGGAGCACCACCGACGACCGTTACCACGTTTACATGAAACCTAATGCTACACCGTCCCCCAAAGACATGAGCATGACGGGACAAGTTACTCTCCGCGTACCACACGGTACGGGTACAAGTTCTTTCGTCGTGGATGACCCACAAAGCGCGATAGCTAACACCATCTGGTCGAATGACTCACGCGCAGATGCACCGACAGAAGACCCTACCGTTGACTACGTTTCTTTTAGTTTAACTGCGATTAAATCCAATGCGTTTGCTTGGCAAGCAGGTGTTGAGAAAGAAGTCTTCAGCTTCCGTAATAGCGCAGCCTGTTTAGGCCCTGTGGAATTGATGGACAACACCGATCCATTCAACCAATTGCCGAACTCCGTCAATACCAACCCTGGCAACCAATTCACCAACTTAGGTTGGGGAACACAAGCCGACAATAACTATTTAGACAACTACGGCACGGCTGCTGACTGCCGCGCGAGTAACGATACTGACGGCGACGGTATCAAAGACGGTGTAGAAACATCGATTGGTACTGACCCGAACAATGCGGATTCTGACGGCGACGGTATCAGCGACGGCACAGAAGTTGGCAATGTCAATACACCAACCGACACCGACGGCGATGGCAAAATTGACGCACTCGACAGCGATGATGATAACGACGGCGTTCTCACCAAAAACGAAAACTACAACGGTGGCACACCAGCCGACGACGACACCGACAAAGACGGTAAGCCTGACTATTTAGACACCGACGATGACGGCGATGGCGCACTGTCTTCCGCAGAAAACAATGACCCGAATGCCGATGGTTCACCTGCTGATGCGAAAGATTCAGACGGTGACGGTACACCCGACTATTTGGATGCCACCGACAACCGCCCTGACGGCGACAATGACGGCGTTAAAGATGCGGACGATTTAGACGACGATAACGACGGTATTTTAGACACTGCCGAAGGCAATGGCACACTAGACACCGATAAAGACGGCAAGCCAGACAGCTTAGACACCGACAGCGATGGTGATGGCGTACTCGACAGCATCGAAGGCAATGATGCTAACCACGACGGCAAAGCTGACATCACACCAGCGGGTAAAGATACCGACAAAGACGGTGTAGATGACGCTTTTGACCCTGACAATGGTGGCACAACTGCCTCCCTGCCTGACCAAGACAAAGATGGCCTGCCTGACTTCCAAGACCGTGACGACGACGGTGATGGTTTACCGACCAGCGTAGAAGACGCGAATACTGATGGCGACAAAAACCCATCCACCAACCTAACTGATACCGATGCAGATGGTATTCCGAACTACTTGGATACTGACGACGACGGCGACGGCAAATTATCCAGTGCAGAAAGCAATGACCCGAACAAAGACGAATCCCCTGCTGATGCAGTAGATACCGATGGTGACGGTAAACCGGACTATTTGGATGCAAACGACACCGATGGCCCATTAGCTGACCCAGACGGTGACGGCGTAAACAACGGCGACGAAACCAAAGTCGGCACTGACCCGAACAACCCAGACACTGACGGCGACGGCATCGACGACAAAACCGAAATCGGTACTGACCCGAACAAACCAACCGACACCGACGGCGATGGCAAAGTTGATGCGTTAGACACGGACGATGACAACGATGGCGTTCTCACCAAAAACGAGAACTACAACGGCGGCACACCAGCAGACGATGACACCGACGGCGACGGCAAACCGGATTATTTGGACACTGATGATGACGGTGATGGCAAATTATCCAATGCTGAAAGTAACGACCCCAACAAAGACGGCAGCCCTGCGGACGCGGTTGATACCGACGGTGATGGCAAACCCGACTATTTAGACGCAAATAATACCGACGGACCAAAAGGCGACCCAGACGGTGACGGCGTTACTAACGAAGACGAAACCAAAGTCGGCACTGACCCGAACAACCCAGACACTGACGGCGACGGCA
>CAZEQX010000017.1:0-9239 GCA_964514635.1 uncultured Thiothrix sp. | reverse complement strand
GTAACGACCCCAACAAAGACGGCAGCCCTGCGGACGCGGTTGATACCGACGGTGACAGCAAACCAGACTACTTGGATGCAAACGATACCGACGGACCTTTGGCTGACCCAGATGGTGATGGTTTAACCAACGACCAAGAAAGCAAATTAGGCACTGACCCGAACAATCCTGACAGCGATGGTGACGGTTTATCCGACGGCGTAGAGGTCAACAACACCAAAACCGACCCAACTAAAGCCGACACGGACGGTGATGGTTTATCCGACGGTACAGAAGTCAATACCACCAAAACTGACCCAACCAAAGCCGACACGGATGGCGACGGTTTATCCGATGGCTTGGAAGTCACTACCGTGCATTCCGACCCGAACAAAGTCGATACGGATGGCGATGGCTTACCCGATGGTGCTGAAGTCAATACCACCAAAACCGACCCAACCAAAGCCGATACGGATGGTGACGGTTTATCTGATGGTGTAGAAGTCAACAATACCAAAACCGACCCAACCAAAGCCGATACGGATGGTGACGGTTTATCCGATGGCGATGAAGTCAACAGCAGCAAAACTGATCCGCTGAAAGCAGACTCAGACGGCGACGGTGTGGATGACAAAACCGAAGTTGGCAGCAACCCATCTTCCCCAACCGATACAGATGGTGATGGCAAGCCCAATGCTTTGGATACCGACGATGACAACGATGGCGTTCTCACCAGCAACGAGAACTACAACGGTGGCACACCAACGGATGACGACACCGACGGCGACGGTAAACCAGACTACATCGACACCGACGACGATGGTGACAACACCCTGTCCAAAGATGAGCAAAACGACCCGAATGCAGACGGCAGCCCATCTGACGCGGTTGATACCGATGGTGACGGCAAACCTGACTACCTCGACGCAGTGATTGACGCGATCAAAGTTCAAGTCAAAGTCATGTTGCAAGGTGCATACAACAGCACCACCAAGCAAATGCAAGACGACTTGCGCAGCAAAGGTTTGATCCCGACCAGTCAACCTTACAACATTGGCAGCATTAAATACGCGGGTAACGAAACGGCATCCTCTTCGCTGTTAAGCGTAACGGGTAATGATGCAGCCGTTGACTGGGTATTGGTTGAACTGCGTGACGCGACATCTCCAACCACCATCAAAGCGCAACGCGCCGCATTGGTACAACGTGATGGCGATGTCATGGATGCCGCTACAGGCGACGTATCCTTGAAGTTCACGGGTCTAAACCCAGGTAACTACAACGTCTCCATTCGCCATCGCAACCACTTGGGTGTTATGACAGGTGCGGCTGTTGCCTTATCCGCCACAACTGCAACCTTAGTTGACTTCACCAAAACCACGACTGCAACCTACGGCACAACCGCACGTTACACCGCTGGTACGGTTGCCTTGTTGTGGGCAGGTAACGCCAACGTGGATACTCGCGCCATTGCCAATGGCCCTGCGAACGACACAGGTGTGATTTTGGGTGACGTGTTATTGGCGAAAGAAAACACTTCCGTCAGTACCAACTACCGCTTGTTAGGCTACCAACAAACCGACATCAACATGGATGGCTACAGCATCTTCGCCGGCCCATCTAACGATGTGAACTTGTTGTTAGGTAACGTGTTGTTACACCCGAACAACAGCACTTACAGCGCCAACTTCATTATCAATCAGCAATTGCCATGATAATGTGACAGGTGCGGTTAAGGTTACAGGCAGTTAGCTGCCTGTAATCTATGCAAAACCATCCAATAGAAACAATAAAAATGAATGGAACGTTAAGCGCAATTCATCATTCTTGGCTTTCGCGGCTTATTTTGCTGCTAACCTTAGGGTTGGCAAGTCAGACGGTGGCTGCGTTAGACGATGGTGTTGAGTATCGCGTTGAATGGAAGCAAACGGATAAACGCTACCATGTGTTTATGCGACCAACGAGTACCCCAACCCCCGACCTGAGTCTCACGGGACAGGTAACATTGCGTGTGCCTCACATTAGTGGTTCGGGGCAGTTCGTTGCACAAGATATTATCGCCAAAACCGACACGTCTTGGGGTGTCGGTTCTGTCGTTAGAGCACCTACAGAAAATAGCCTTTCTGATTACATCACGTTTGTTTACACGCCTGCTAACTTCCGTGCCTTTGCTTTTATTGCGGGGGAAGAACAGGAAGTGTTCAGCTTTAGGAACGCTGGCACATGTGCTGGCGATGTCAGTTTATTGGATAATCAGAACGACCCACTTAATCAGCCCCCCGATGCGCCGAGCAATTCGGTGGGACTCAATCTTAGCAACCAATTTGCGAATGCAGGTTGGGTCAATGACAATGACTACCTTGGCAATTATGGCGCAGCAGCAACCTGCACGAATGTTGTTAGCAATCATGCACCTATTGCCACTAGCGATACAATTCAGGTTGACAATGCCAGTTCCACCAGCATTAACGTGTTGGAAAATGATACCGATGAAGACGGCGATACCCTCAACATCACGGCATTTACGCAAGGGCAATACGGAAAAATCACACAAAAAGGCAATACCCTTGTTTACACCCACAATGGCACAGGCACGGACGATAGCTTTAGTTACACCATCTCGGATGGTCAAGCGACGGCTACCACAACGGTAGGCGTTACAATCCAAACCAATCTGGACACGGATGGCGATGGTTTGACTGATGCGCGTGAAGCTGAAATCGGTACTGATCCACACTTGCCCGATACCGACGGTGATACACTGAATGACGGTGAGGAAATCACATTACAGAGCAATCCGTTAAAAGCGGATGTGATCCAATTACAGCTCAAGGCATTTTTACAAGGTGCTTACAATAGCACCACCCAACTAATGAACGACACCCTGCGTAGCAAAGGATTGTTACCCAGTAATCAGCCATACAATACAAATACCTATGCATATTCTGGTGCTGAAACACTTGATGCGAATCTGCTGACAACCACAGACAATAATGCGGTAGTTGACTGGGTATTGGTCGAATTGCGTTCGGCGACTGACCCCAGCGTCATCCAATTGCGCACGGCAGCCCTCATTCAACGCGATGGCGACGTGATCCATCACACAACGGGCGCAACCACGCTCCGCTGGACAGGCGTTGAACCGAATGCGTATTACGTCGCATTGCACCACCGTAACCATTTAGGCGTAATGACAGCAAGCGCATTAAACCTGAATAGCAGCGTCACAATGGTTGATTTCACGCAACCGACAACGCTGACCTATGGCAGTTACGCACAAACCACGGTCAAAAACACCAGTGTTTTGTGGGCAGGGAATAGTAATCAAGATGCTCGGATTATCGCCAGTGGTCCGGCAAACGATGTGAGTCCGGTGTTAATTGGTATCCTGACCACCAGTGACAATGCTTCCGCCAGTACCAATTATAAGCTGGAAGGTTATCAAGCTACCGACACCAATTTGGATGGTATTACCATCTTCGCAGGCCCTAGCAATGATTTGGATTTGGTGCTGGGGAATGTACTGTTGCACCCCGTGAATAACACGTTTAGTGCGAACTACATCGTCAAACGACAAGTGCCTTGATGCAAAGAGGGGGAGTACCCGAAACGGTATTCTGTATTGTATTACTTATAGTTTTTAATAAAAAACGCTAGAATCGGTACAACAAAATGAAAAAATCGATCAGTCAAGCAGTATCCAGAGGGCTAGTATTGCTGGCATTAACGCAGGTGGCTAATACCGCATTTGCCGCTACGGATGGTGTGGAGTTCAAAGTTGCGTGGAGCAGCACAGACAACCGCTACCATGTTTACATGCGCCCAACAGCAACCCCAAGTAAAGACATTAGCATGACAGGACAAGTGACACTGCGCGTTCCTCATGCCACTGGGGCAAACAAATTTACCGTCTCAGACTTACAAGTCAAAACCAACACGTCTTGGTCATTAAGTTCGGAAGTCTACGCGCCAACCGAAGACACGGGTGTTGACTATTTGTCATTCACTTACACACCACTTAACGTCTTTGCCTTTGGTTTCCAAGCAGGCGTGGAAAACGAAGTATTTAGCTTTAAAAATACCGGCCCATGTATTGGTAAAGTCGAACTGTTAGACAACAATAACGACCCATTTAACCAACCGCCTGAAGCCCCCACCAACTCAGCAGGCACAAACCCAGGCAACCAGTTTGCTAACACTGGCTGGGGCACAACTGATGACAATGACTATCTGGGTAATTACGGTGGTGCGGCTGATTGTAGCTCAACAGGCAATACCGCCCCTACCGCGAATGCCGACACGGTAAGCACCACAACTGGCACAGCCGTTACGGTTGATGTACTGGCTAACGATTCCGATGCAAACGGCGACACATTAAGCATCGACAGCTATACCCAAGGTGGCAATGGCACAGTAGCCGTGGAAAGCGGTAAATTGCTGTACACGCCAAATGCAGACTTTACGGGCACAGATAGCTTTACTTACACCGTCAGCGACGGCACAGACAAAACCACAGCAACCGTGACTGTTACTGTTTCAGCACCTTCTGCGGGTGTTGTCGCAAAAGCAGACAGTTACACCATCACCGCAGGCAGCGCGGCGAGTGTGTTTGATGTGATTGCCAACGATACAATTCCAGCCGATGAAAGCGTCACATTAAGTGTCGTGACCAATCCACAACACGGTGTTGCAGCAATTAAAGATGACCAAATCGCGTATTACCCTAATAGCGAATACGTCGGTACGGACAGTATCGTTTACCAATTGACCGATGGTTCAGGGAATACCTCTCAAGCCAGTGTCACCATCACCATTCAAAGCGGTTCAACAGAGTGCGCAAGCGCACCGACTGCACCAGAATCTAACAAAGCTTATTACCGTGTGGCGTGGAGTAGCACGGACAGCCGTTACCACGTTTACATGTACCCTGGCAGTATTCCCGCGCCGAATAATTTGACCACGGCACAAGTCACGCTGAAAGTTCCGCACGTTACAGGCAGTGACAAATTCAGCCCAACCGATGTTAAATCCAGCTTCACGGGATTAACGTGGACTAATTCTTCCAGCGTTGCAGCACCGACCGAAGACAGCAGCGCGGATTATTTATCCTTTACACCCGCTATCAGCAATTCCCAAGCGATGACATGGACAAGCGGTAAAGAAGTGGAAGTATTCAGCTTTAGTAACGCAGGTGCATGTAGCGGCGCGGTTAGTCTGATCGAAAACACTTCAGACCCATTCAACCAACCACCCGAAGCACCGAACAATTCAGCAGGCACTAACCCAGGCAACAGCATTACCAACTTAGGCTGGGGTGCAGCAGCGGCTGACAACTATGGCGGTAACTACGGTTGCCCTGCAACGTGTACCACAACCAATCCCGATAAAGACACGGATGGCGACGGCTTAACTGATGCCGAAGAAACGAAACTCGGCACAGACCCGAATAATCCAGACAGTGATGGCGATGGTGTCACCGATAAGGAAGAAGTGGGTTCTAGCGTGGATAACCCCATCGACACCGACGGCGATGGCAAAATTAATGCTCTGGATACCGACGATGATGGCGATGGTTTGCTCACCCGCAAAGAAAACTATGGTGGCACACCACAAACCACGGATTCCGACAAAGATGGCACACCAGATTATCTCGACAAAGACGATGATAACGACGGTATTCCAACCACGGATGAGAAACCGGACAGCAACACCAATGGCGAACCGGATGACGCAACCGACACCGACGGCGATGGAGTTCCCGACTATTTAGACACCACGAATACCACTACCAAAAGTGTCGCCGTCCCAACGCTTTCACAATTGGCACAGATTTTGCTTTCTTTGCTCTTGGGTAGTGTTGCACTGCGAAAATACGCACGTTTTGGCAAGGACTAAATTAATTCGTTAGTGCTCGTATTGGTGACACTTGGCTTATCTTGTTGGTATTTTTGCAGCAGGGTAAGCCAAAGGTGTCACAAAAATACAACTTGCATTCGGCGTATTATCCTCTTAGCCTTGTACATACCGATATGAGAGGTGGGTATTGGTAAATCATTTTCTTGGGCTTTCACGACGAAAATCAAGCTATCTGAAATTTCAGCCTAGATACCTAAGGCTCGCTCTATGCATTTTTAGGTAGACACATCTACAATCATAAATGCCTTCCCGCGAAAAATGATTACCGATAAATTTTGAATGAAACTTGTTAGGTTGGATTAGAGTTGAGGGTCAACATGAAACTGATCAAACGGGCAGCAGCCCTGGCAACATTGTTTCTTGCATCTACTGCATCGGTGGCGATTGCTGCTGATCAGGTAGGTGATTTTTCTTTTAAAGACGTTGACGGTAAAACGCATCGTTTTTCTGAGTACCGTGGTAAATGGGTTATCGCGAATTATTGGGCAACCTACTGTGGCCCTTGCGTAACGGAATTACCCGAACTGAACAATATTGCCAAACAATTTAAAGATAAAGTTGTTGTTTTAGGAATGGAGGCTGGTGAAACACCCGTCAAAGAACTGAAACAATTTGCTGAGCAGAAAAAACTCAGTTACACCATAGCACCCACTCAAGACAGCACGATGTTCTCAATGGGTCTGTTGTACGGCGTACCAACAACCTTTATCGTCGATCCGCAAGGCCGCATCGTAGACACGCACATGGGTGCTGTGACGGCAGTGCAACTGCAAAACTACATCAAAGGCGGCAATAGCTCATCGCTCGTCAAAGACAAAAAGGAAGACAAAGAAACTTGTGAAACTGGCGTTTGTTAAGCACTACGGCGGCATTGCCTTTTCGTAGCGACTTGCAACACAAGCCCGTGCAGGAGCATGGGCCTGTGTGGATAGGGTAGCGTCTATTTCAGACGCAACCGTTGCCCAGGAACTAAATTGTAGTCCGGTGCTTGCAGGTTATTCAGACGAATGATGTCTTTCCAGTACACGCCTGTATTGCGCATGACTTGGAATACGGTGTCGCCTTTTTGCACAACATAACTGTCGCCACCTGCGTAACTATTGCTGCTCGAACCACTGCTGCTTGAGCCACTACCCGAAGAGTAGTTGTAAGAGCTGCTAGAAGAACCGCTATTGCCAGTAGTGCTGTTGCCTTTCGGTGCAACGTAGTCGTAGTAACTGCTGCTACCACCAGAGGAATAGCCGCTAGTGCCACTGCCGTAATTGCTACCGCCGCTGCTGTAGTTCCCAGAACCTGTTGAACCACTGCCATAGTTACCACCTGAACCATAACCATAGGTCGTTGAACCTGTTCCGGTGTTGGGCTGCGGGTTGTAATAGTTGCCACCAGTGTTATAACTGTTGTTATAACCGCCACTGTAACCACCACCGTTGTTGTAGGTTGTGGTTGAACCGCCACCACTACCCGCCATACAACCATCACCATGATGATGCGCTAAGCCTTGCGGGGGAAGAACGTGAGTATGCGTTTTGCCACAGTGAGTATGCGTCACCGCATTACGATTCACAGCAGTGTTGCTGCGGTTATAGTTGTTGTAACCTGCGGAAGAGCCAGGGTATTGCCAATAAGGATTCGGAGCGCAAGCTGCTGTCGTCAGCACGACGAGGGAAAGCGCAGCCGCCAATTTAAGTTTTCTCTCCATGAGTTTTACACCTGTATTACTAGGGCTTAAGGAATGTGAAGACACTCACAATTTTTGCTTTACTAATCGAACTATATATCAAATCTAAGCAAATATTGCCTGACAATCAAATGGCACATCAAATATCGTTCAGATTCGCTTCGCTGATCAGGGGGACAAACTGCACCGTATCGGCGGTAACAGTTTGGTAAGTATCCGCTGTTGTGCGCGTAATAATTTGCAATTGCTGACTAACGGTCTGTTTTCCGACTGGAATTACCATCCGTCCGCCAATCGCCAACTGTTCGCGTAACGCTACTGGCACGCATTCTGGCGCGGCTGTCACAACTATCGCATCGAATGGAGCTTCTTTAGGCAAGCCCCAACTACCATCTGCGTGAGAACAACGAATATTGCGATACCCCAACGCTTGCAATAGGTCACGGCTGGATTGATACAACGCATCAACGCGCTCCACGGTATACAATTCCCCTACCAATGGCGCGAGAATAGCTGCTTGATAGCCTGAACCTGTACCCACTTCCAACACTTTGCGCGGAGGAGTTGCCTCACCTTGCAATAACAGCTCGGTCATGCGTGCCACAATATACGGCTGGGAAATCGTTTGTCGATAACCAATCGGTAATGCCACATCTTCATAAGCACGACTGGCTAATGCTTCGTCCACGAATAAATGGCGCGGCACACGACTGATCACATACAGCAAAGCTTCGTTACGAATCCCTTGTTGCTTTAAACGCTCCACCAAACGATTGCGAGTACGCTGCGAAGTCATGCCAATGCCTTCGATGTCCAATACGCGCCCCGTATTAGTTGGTTTTGCCATGAATCCGTTCCTTTAAACTTATACAAACTTAAACCTTAGTCAAGTTTGTGGTTAAATTCCTGCTTCACGGGGGCTGGTTTCACTATCGGTTTGCACCGAGAGCTAGAGCCATCCCCTCCACAGACAGACACCGTGGAACTCACGGCGTGGCTGCTGAGTGGCACACTGAGCGTGCCGAAGTGCGCAGCCGAAGCATAGTTGGCTAAGTTAATAGCCGCATTTACGTCTCGGTCATGGCTTTCGCCACAACACGGGCATTCCCACTGTCTGACGGACAACGGGAGTTTATCTATCTTTTCACCACACGCCGAACAAGTCTTGCTGCTGGCAAAAAACCGATCAGCCACGACTACCACACTGCCCCGCATCGCCGCCTTGTATTCCAGTTGCCGCCGGAACTCGAAAAAACCCATGTCGCTGATCGCACGCGATAAATGGCGATTTTTCACCATGCCCGACACGTTCAAATCTTCAATGCCGATGGCGTGGAAACGGCGGGTCAAATCCGTCGTGAGTTGATGCAAATTGTCTTGGCGGATGTTGGCGATACGCGCATGAAGTTTCGCCAACTTCTGTTTTGCCTTATGGCGGTTGGCACTGCCCCTGACCTTGCGCGACAGGCTGCGGGACAAGCGTTTGAGACGGGAAAATAGGGCTTTGTGCGGCTTCGTCCCGACCACTTTTTCCCCCGTTGATAAGGTTGCCAGTGCAGATACGCCCAAATCCACCCCCACCGTACCTTGGTTTTCGACAGGTGGGAAGTGGTGGTTGCTGAGCGTAGCCGAAGCATGGTCGATGTCCACGGTGATGCTGGCG
>CAZEQX010000016.1:0-26306 GCA_964514635.1 uncultured Thiothrix sp. | reverse complement strand
GGAAGATGTCCCACAGGCTGGGCACGTCGTTGTTGGGCAGTTGCAGCGGGAACGGATGTTTGGTGGTTGGGATATTAGCGATGATGCTATTCATGTTGCTATTCTCATCAGTGGTTTCGATGAGGACAGTGTATGAGGTTTCGGTTGGTTAGTCTGAGATCACAAGTTTGTGAAGTTTTGCTAGTGGATTAAGGCAGAATATCGAGCGTAATGTCTTTTGCATTCAGTCCGTTTGGCAAACAGTATTCAACATAACCTGAAGATTCTTGGGTTTGAATCAGATAGTGTTTTGCGGCTTGCTTGAGTGAGTTTTTCAGTACTTTATTGCAATGGCTAATGTGAGGCCGCAAGTAGTCTGCTGTCATGCCTTTTTTAAAGGCTTTTTCCATTTTTTCAATACCCTTAATGCCATAAAGGCGTTCATACATTGCCAGTAACTCAGCCGCATAAGTTTCATCTGGCTCATCACCGTAAAAGCGCAACGGTGGTTCTTCATTTTTGTGACGTTCTAATAGCCAAGCATAAACCGCTAAACGTGTTGGCTTAGGGTCTTGCACTTCAATACCACCACAATGCCAGCTTTGTTGATTTAACTTCACCGTTGTGGGCGCGAATTGTTGTTGTACCAACGCAATTGCCTGATTAAACGTGTGTTTGCCTTGTGTTAATTCCTCCGCAAATCCTAAACCATCGCGTAAGCGCACGAATGGTACATTGGCCAACATGATTTCAATGGTTTCATGCGGTTGGGGATAAAAAAAGTTACGGCTAATTAAGCTTTCATCAACTAACACATGTGAAAGACGATCTTGCATTCGTCCATACAGTGACATGGCATAGCCCATGTAGTAACTCATGGTTTTGCGCCCACCTGCAATCGAAACATGCAGGCTGCAATCTGAGTCTTGTGTTAGTTCCCGCACTTTGGTGGTAATAAAGTCTGCCGCCGCTTCGTTATCGGATGCGGTAGTAATGTCAGCTAAGTATTCACCTTGGGCATTGGTAATACGGTGAATATGGCTACTATCAAAAACGGGAATGGGAATGCCATAAGTTTCACATAATTGTTTAAGTCGTTGTTCTTCAATCAAGACCTTATAGCTAGCCTCATGCCCAAACTTACCTGATGTGGTGATGATGTGAATTTCCGTGGGCAAGTACGCGGGTATGCTGGTCTGTGTAAGCGCATAGAGCGTTTCAGTAACAATAGCAGGTGAACCGCCAGCAACTGCCAGTAAAACACGGCGGTTAAAATCTTCAGGTTGGGTTTTTGTGGTCATGCGTTATACCTCATTATGGAGTTTTGCCGAGTGTGCGCCAGTTTTTAATAAAATCGCCTAGTGTTGATTTTAGATTCTGTTCGCTTTGTAAAACTTTGGCTGATTCTTGCCGCCAGCCTTTGACTCCGTGTGCCATGCCATTGCGAATATCGCTCAATCGTGCAAAACGTCCATCAGCCTTTTGCATGGCTTTACGGTTTACTTCACGCTGCTCATTGAACTCATTTTGTTGTTCAATAGGCATGGAATCACTCAAGCAAGCTTCTTGGACAAAAATACTCGCCCGCAGATAATCACCTTTCTGGTAATAAGTATTGGCTAAATTGCTTTCCCAATCTGCTCGGTTAGGCGATTTCCACCATGACAGACGCTTTTGTAATTCTTCGCCGAATAAGCGTAAAAAGGCAGTATTACGTCGTCCTAGCACTGTTTTTAAACCACTGAGTTTTTCTTTGGCTTTAACGACATTAGTAGTTCGCTCAAAAAAAGCGGCTTCACGCAGTGTATTACACTCTGCTTCATTCCAACCTTCTTGATTTAATAACTCCGCAAATGGCGCATAATTACCGCTGGCATCATACGCCGCAAACGCACGAATCCAATCCATTGTTTGCAGCAAACCGCACAAATCCAGCACAGGGGTGTTACCCTGTTCCGTCATTTCCAAAGCACCGTAATACAAACCATGTACTTTTACTTGTTTCACCCGCTCCAGATAATGTGCTGCAACCAACCCCAGCATTGGCAAATGACGAAAACCGTGTGTGACATCTAGCACTACGTTTTGTCCTGCTTCCACCGCATTAGCGATACTGGTTAAAATATCCACCTGTTCAGTTGTGTTTCGTGCATACGAAATAATGCGCATCTCCACAGGACAGCCCAGATGTTTCTCAATCAGCGGAGTAAACTCATGCAAGACCTCAGCAGTCACAGCATTATTTTTTGCTAAATCAATTAACTGCAACCAAGCATCTTCCTGCTGACCATCCTCGACATGTGCGCCAACCAGAACATCCCACATGCTCCCTGCCGTACCCAGTAATAACACCTTTGCAGGTTTCAAGTGTTGGCTTAAAGCAAAACCAAAATAGGGGGTCGTGTAAGTCTGTTCACCAATCTGATAGTTAGCTGTTCGATAGCCGTTTTTCGGATCACTGGTATTTTTACCCAAGAAACTGATAAGTAAAGACTGATGCATGAAACCGTCGCAATTATACTGTAAAAAGCGACAGTTTATGATAGGGCGATAGAATTAGCGAGAACGACAAGCTTGTCGTCATAATCCAACGTCAATGGGGCGTGGTCGGAAAAGCGGGTGTCTTTGTAGATGCTGGCGGCGGTGACTGTGCCGTGCAGCGATGGGGTGAGAATTTGGTAATCAATGCGCCAGCCGACGTTTTTCGCCCAAGCTTGCCCGCGATTCGACCACCAAGTGTATTGTTCGGGGTGCTGATTCACCACGCGGAAGCCGTCGATAAAACCCAGTTCGTTAAAGAGTTTATCCAGCCATGCGCGTTCTGCGGGTAAAAAGCCGGAATTTTTTAAATTGCCTTTCCAGTTTTTCAGGTCGATGTTTTGGTGTGCGATATTCCAATCACCGCAAATAATCACATCACGTCCGGCATCGTTTAACGCTTGCAAATGCGGGAGGAAATAATCCATGCAGCGGTATTTGGCTTGTTGGCGTTCTTCGCCGGATGAACCCGACGGTAAATACAGCGACACCACGCTTAAATTGCCAAAACGCGCTTCGAGATAACGTCCTTCGGCATCAAATTCGGCATTACCCATGCCTTCCATCACGCTATCGGGTTTTAAGCGGGCGTAAATCGCCACGCCGCTATAACCTTTTTTCTGCGCATCGTGGTAATAGCAGTGATAACCCGCAGGGAAAAACTGCGGGTCATCTTGCAATTGGTGCAATTGCGCTTTGGTTTCCTGAATACAAACCACATCCGCATTTTGTTGCAGCATCCACTCGAAAAAGCCTTTTTTCGCGGCGGAACGAATGCCATTCACATTAGCGGAAATAATACGCATTAGGCAGGCAGTCCTTCTGGAAAACCTTTAATCAAAAATTCCAACAAGGCTTTTTGCGCGTGCAAACGGTTTTCAGCTTCGTCCCAGATCACACTTTGCGCACCGTCCATGACTTCCGCTGACACTTCCAAACCACGATACGCGGGCAGACAGTGCATGAAAATCGCATCCGGTTGCGCTAATGCCATCATTTCGGTCGTCACCTGATAGCCTGCGAAAGCGCGTTCACGCTCTTTTTTCTCGGCTTCTTGCCCCATGCTCGCCCAAGTGTCGGTGACAACCACTTCTGCACCTTTGACCGCTTCGTTCGGGTCGCGGGTAAAGCTGACAAAACCTTGATTCACCGCCACGACTTCGGGCAAGGGGTCGTAACCTTCAGGGCACGCTACATTCAGGTGGAAGCCAAATAAACGCGCCGCATTCATCCACGAATGGCACATATTATTGCCATCACCCACCCACGCCACGGTTTTGCCATTGGGTAAGCCGCGATATTCCATCCACGTCATCATGTCCGCGAGCAATTGGCAGGGGTGGAATTTGTCGGTTAAAGCATTGATCACGGGCACTTTGGAATAACGCGCAAATAATTCGACCTTTTCTTGCGCGAAGGTACGAATCATCACCGCATCAACCATGCGCGAAATCACACGGGCGGAATCTTCAATCGGTTCGCCGCGCCCTAATTGCGTGTCATCCGGCGATAAAAACAGCGCGTGACCACCCAATTGCGTCATGCCTGTTTCAAAAGACACGCGAGTACGGGTGGATGATTTTTCAAAAATCATCGCTAAGGTGCGGTTTTTCAGCGGCTCATAAACCTCACCACGTTTTTGCATGGCTTTGAGTTCAATAGCGCGACCAATCACCGCGTGCAATTCAACGGGGGTAAAATCCGTTAGGGTTAGAAAATGCCTGACAGCGTTCATGTAAGTTTCCTCTCTCAACCACCACCGTTCAAGATGGTGTCTCTCCAGCAGTCGATTGCAGAAATGCCTGCACTAATTCCGAAACCGTCGTTATTATTTGATCAGCCTGAGCCTGCGTAATAACCATAGGTGGCAGTAGTCGGATAACATTGCCTGCCGTTACATTGATTAATAGACCCTTTTCCAGAGCTTGCTTAACCAATTCGCCACAATCGCGCACTAATTCCAGACCAATCATCAAACCTGCGACACGAATATCCACCACACCTGCAACATTCGCGAATTTTTCGCGGAATTGTGCTTGGAAATACGCGCCTAATTCGGTGGCACGCGCCAGTAATTGCTCTTGTTCCATCACGTCAATGACGGCTAATGCGGCACGGCACGCCAAAGGATTCCCGCCGAATGTCGAGCCGTGATTCCCCGGCGCAAACACATTCGCCGCTTTGCCACCCGCCACGCACGCACCAATCGGCACGCCATTGCCCAAGGCTTTGGCTAAGGTCATCACATCCGGCTTAATAGCAGTGTGTTGGAAAGCAAACCATGTACCCGTGCGCCCCATTCCGGCTTGGATTTCATCCAGCATCAACAAGCAGTCGTATTGATCGCACAAAGCGCGTAAGCGTGGTAAGTAATTCGCGTTTGGAATCCGAATCCCACCTTCACCCTGGATAGGCTCGACCAATACGGCAACGATATTCGGGTTTTCTGCCATTAATGCGGCGACGGCATCGGCATCACCATACGGTGCTCGTACAAAACCTTCGACCAATGGCGCAAAACCTGCTTGCACTTTGGCATTGCCTGTAGCGGTCAAAGTCGCCATTGTGCGTCCGTGGAAGGAGTGCGTCATCACAATCACGGTCGGGACAGCAATACCTTTATTATGCCCGTATAAACGCGCAATTTTGAGCGCGGCTTCGTTGGCTTCCGCGCCGGAATTACCGAAAAAGACTTGTTCCAAACCGGACAACGCGCACAGCTTTTCTGCTAATGCCGTCTGGTGTTCGATCTGGTAGAGATTAGAGGTGTGTAACAGGCTGTGTGCTTGGGCGCAAATCGCGTCAGCGACTTCGCGTCGCGCATGACCAACATTGCAAACGGCAATACCACTGAGTGCGTCTAAATATTCTTTCCCAGTAGTATCCCATAACAAAGCACCTTCGCCCTTGGCGAAAGTCACGGGTAAACGAGCATAAGTCGGCATTACTGCATTGGTCACGGCAAAGTCTCCAAAAAAATCCGCCACAACAGCCAAAAATACGAAAGGCAGCCATTTCAGGCTGCCTTTGAGAAGAAGCGGGCAACTATATGCAATCAAATTCCCCTTGTCAATCACTATTTTAGTGCATTGTCAAGCGTTTTGTATCACACAATGTTAAAATTCGCAAAATGCCTCAACATCCTGTTCCACAGGTATTTTTTTCCACCACACACCGCAAGACTAACCACGCAATTGACGGCACAGTTCATCGCGTGAATCACACGTCGCGGGCTGGCGCGGGCGTGGACGGTAAACAGGACGCTGCGTGGGAACAACCACATATTCTCTTGATTTTTTGCGTTTTTTACTCGTCTTTTTGCGTGAATTAACAGCAGGTTTTTCCTCTATTTTAGTGGTAACTTTCTGCCGAGGTTTGGCAGCTTCGGCTTTGTCGGCCTGTTTAATGGTCGCCGGAGCTGGGGGTTTTTCATCCTCTGTCGCATCAGCATCCAACGTAGGGGGCACAATCAACGGCATAACAGGCGGTGCAAGCGGCAAGCGCGGTACAACAGGCGACTGTTCCGGCATCACGCGCTGAGGTTCGGCTGGCACATCGTGTTGTTCAACCTTGGCAGGAACGAGCGTCGTAGCCGCTACCACGGGCAATGCCACGGGGACAGGTCGCCAATAAGAATAAGTGGCAAACCCCACACCAGACAACGTTAGCAAACTCGCAGCCACGACCATGCTCCATTTGGGAGCAAAACGGCGCACTAACGTTTGAGGCTGTGCTTCAGGATCGGTACTCAATACAGCAGCCGACTCACTAACCACCACAGCGGGCAATTCCACGGCCTGAATCGACTCGGCTAATAATTTCGCACGCCATGCAGAAATGGTTTGCGGACGCTCTTCCGCCTTTAGCTGCAAACCCCAGTCGATTGCACTTAGCAATGACACACGATAAACCTTGCGTAACTCACTATTTTCTGACAGTTTTGGGAGTTGATCCTGTACCAAACGCGCTGTCGCTTCCAACGGTTCATTCCCCGTCACACAGCGATACAACACCCCTGCCATTGCGTAAATATCAGTCCAAGCACCTTGGTGACTGTGGCTGTAATACTGTTCAGCGGGGGAATAGCCCTGCGAAATCACCTCTGTTAAATTTTGTGTTTTGTCGCCAAGAGCCTGACGTGCCGCACCAAAATCGATCAATACAGGCTGACGATGATGAATCAAAATATTCGACGGCTTCAAATCCCGATGAATCAACCCCGCCGCATGAACATAATCCAAAGCATCCAATAATGGCACTAACAAAATGTCCAACTCTTTCGGGGTTAATGTGCGGTGCTGATTCAAATAATCTTGCAAACTGGTTTCGCCCGCGAACTCCATCACCATATACGCCGTGTGATTCGCCTCAAAATAACGCAGCACCGAAACAATGTGCGGATGCTGACGAAAAGCGGCTAACGCTTTTGCCTCCGCTAAAAAACGTTGCAAACCCCACTCAAAAGTGGCTTGGGCTTTTGAATGCAGTGGCACTACCGTATTACCTGATAAGCGCGTGGCGTATTGTGTTGGCAAATATTCTTTAATCACCACATGCTGATCCAATAAACCATCATAGGCTAAATACACAATACCAAACCCACCGATGCCCAATACTTGTTGCAACTCGTATTCGCCCAAAACAGTGCCAATGGGTAATGCTTGATAATGTTCGGCGGTTGATGGCGGGGTCATAATAAAACTCCAAGTCAAACGGTGTAATGAATCTCTATAAGGATATACGCCGTTTTTCTTGGAGTGGGGTTAAAAATACATGCTTTTTATCTTTAATTTTCTTATCGCAAAAATTATATTTATTTATTACTAATTCAAGCCTTATTGAACATCAAACTCACCTCACCCAAACGTAATACATCCCCCACACACAAGGTTTTCACCTCATGAATGCCTAAAGTTTTACCATTCACAACCGTGCCATTAGTGGTCGGCAACCCGATTACTTGCCAGCCAGATTTATCCCAATGCAAATTCAAATGCTGGCGCGAAACGGTATCATTGGCAATCACATAATCATTAATACTCGCCGCGCTACCGATTTGCACGCGGTCTCCTTTCAAAGGAAAGCGCAAAGTGTGATGAGCATCTAAACCTTGCAAATACCACTGCTCTGTTGTTGGCGTAACTGCCATTAGTGATTGCGGGGTTTTAGCTTGCCGTTTCGATTGAGCTATCATCCAAATAACACCTCCGCCAATCACTAATAGTGCAATTAAGAAAGGTAATGCATAACGCTGCCCTAAATGCATCTCATACAGCAGACCTTCCTTTTTCTTCTCGCTAGGTGCTGCGACTGCGGTGTTTTTCGCAGTATCTGCACTACAAGCGGCAGCGGCTTTTGTGTATTCGATATTATTGTCATCCAATAGTGTATAAAGGTGTTTTGCTGACACAGCATCACCCACGGCATTTGCCATAACGTGTACAATCGTGTTCACGCCCACCACTTCACCACAAGCATTAACTAATGGACCACCACTATTCCCAGGGTCAATAGCGGCATCATGCTGCACAATATTAGCTTCAACCGACCGATTACCTAATTCATGACTGGTGATTGAACGCAATACTTTACCCTCACGCAAAATAGGACTCGTCGCAGCAGATACAGCCCCTTTTTCACTTGTTACCACAGCATCGCTTGCCACCCCTGGAAAACCAATCGAAGCCACATTAGTATGGTCTTGCACTTCATCATCATAGGCTAATGTTAATGGCTTGCGATTCAGGTTACTCACTTCTAATAAAGCTAAGTCGTATTGCGGTTTAACATCAATAATCTTCACCCGTCGCACTTGCACAGCATCCCCTTTACTGTTTTTATCAAGAACGGATATTTGTAATTCTGATGCACCAGCAATAACGTGCAAATTCGTGACCACATGGTTTTTATCCACCAAAAAACCACTGCCCGATGCCCATTTTCCTTTACCCAAGTCCACATACAGCATCACCACGCCGTCTTTTGCTTCGACTATTGGCTCTACAGCATCAGCCTGTACAGCCGCAACACCCAATACCATACTCAAACATAAAATAGAAAGCTGCTTCAACATAATAACCTCGCTTAATTGATAATGCTTAACTCTGTCATTCAGCTTTTCGCCTTGGACTTGAGTGGTTTTTTCGCTTGATCTTCCAAAAGCCTTAACGCGGCGGCTTTGTCTTCCAATTGGGTCTTGGTATTTTCCAACTGCACTTTAGCATCCAACAAATCATGCTCCAGCAAGCGCAAACGCTCATTTAAAGCAAAAAGCTGATAACTTGCCAACCCCAGCACCATTACCAAGAGCGTAACAATCACTGTACTTGCGCTTAATAACAATGATGGCTTACTAGAAGACTTATTATCGTGGCGTTTAATCACAATCACGCTGGTATTATCCTGCCCCTGCGCATGGTGTGCTAAAACAGCCGCCATCAACGCATCAGCTAATGGTTGTGCTGGACGCTTGGTGGTTAAAATTGTCCGAATTTCTTCTTGAGATAATGTTAATAAACCATCACTGGCTAATAACAGAATATCATCCGCCATTAATTCCAACTGGTTTAAATCCACTTCCTGCAATTTTTGCAAACCCAATGCACTGGTTAAAGCTTGTGGATGTTCAACCTGTTGATAAGCTTGCGCTGAAAGCGTCCCCGCCTCGTATAAGCGTCTAAAGCGTTCACCCAAGGTATGTGCTTGATTTAACTTAACCAACTCACCCTGAGCAGACAGGCGATATAACAACGAATCCCCAACGCTAACCCAATGCAAATAACTCGCGTGCAATACCACAGCGACTAATGTTGCCCCCATTTGATAACATTCAGTGTATTGTTGCGCGTGGGAACTCAAACGTTGTTGGGTGTGCTGTAAAGCCTGACTTAACTGTTCACCAATCTGTGGTTCTGCCTGTAAAAAACCTTCCGCAAAAGCTTTGACAGCTAATTCACTGGCGACTTCACCTGCGGCATGACCACCCATTCCGTCTGACAATATTGCCAATAATGAACCATCTGCTAATTGTTTAAAGCCGAGGCTGTCTTCCTGATTATCACGTTCACCTTGATGAGCCGCAAAACCCACATCAAACCCTAGTTCAAATAGCTTTACCGCCTGTTTACTCATGCCACTGACTCCGTATTACAGCGTGTGCGTGTGCCAATCAAAATCAGCACCACATAAAGCAATAAACTTTAACGTCGTGTCACCCAGTAAAATACATTGACCACTTTGCAAAACTGTCGGTTGCAACACCACATTGGTATTGGAATCCAAATACGTCAAATTAGAACCCATGCCGTTTTGCAAATAAAAAACATGGGCATTGGGTTCATAAGTAATCAGCGCGTGTTGCTTGCGGCTAATTTTCTCATCACCGAAGCTTAATGCAATACGCTGATCAGGGTCACGCCCAATGCTATTTACGCCTGTTACTAAAGATATTGCTTGTCCCTTGCCTTTTCCGCCAATCACAACGACCCACCCTACCACTGGGTCAATTTTTGACTCTGACAGTTGGTTAATAATGATAGTTTCTGGTGTTTTTGCTACTTTTGCAGCAGCTATATTAAATGGCTTTGATTCTGTCCCTGCAAAAGCATCTTGTTCCAGCACATTACCAGTGACGGCCTTGGATGGCGTGCCAATAAAACGGGTTTTATCGTTCATGTCATGTCCTTTCTTACCAGCAATAAAAAACTTATTGTTATATAGTACGTCACAGCTATCACAATGGGGTTAATTTTCTACGTTATTATTGCTCAACAAAAAAAACCTGCGAATGCATTGCTGGCACGCATACGCAGGTAAGGCTCATTACACAGAAATCCAATATTTTTATAATACCACTTAATATTTATTAATAGACTTCAGGTGGCTGGTAAGCACCATCCCCTTCGTCTAAGCGATACACCAATGCATTTTGTGCAATATAGAGTAAAATCTTGCTATTATTTGCACCTGCCATAGTCAGCTCACCCACGTTACCATTGAATGAAATGCGAGTGGAAATATTCACACAACCATAAGCACCGTGGCACAGTTTCCCTGAGATTTGTGTGCCACTGACAGAATAGGTGTTTTCCGTTTGGTCTAGTGAAAACACATTATCAAACTGATTGAGTCGATACAAATCAGAAGTCATAACAAACTTGGTCAAAATACCATTCGTTAATGTTTTAACTAGGTGTTGCGAGCCTGTGTAAACCATTAACTGTTCATATTTATAAACGCTCAAACCATCATAACCAATCGTGTAGTCCACGAATTTATCTGAACTGATTTTATTAACCGTAATGGTGGCACGACCTTGTTTACTCACATTCCCTACTTTGCAATTGGTAAATAGAACATCCACTGTGCCTTGTAAGGTACTATTATCCAAATCACCGTACACATTGTAACTACCACCGTCTTGACAAGAGTACGTTGAATTATAAGCTCGCTCTGCTGCATGGTTACGTTCGGCCTCTACGACTTGATCCGCTAAAGCCACTAAATCTTTCATGATGGCTTTTGGCAGCATACCACTGAATTTGCCTTCTGCCACTTGGCTATTGCGTCCCATAATGAAGCTATTAAAAAAGGCCTCATCATCGGAATAAACCAGCAAATCCACGAAGTCTCTTTTATTGGCACTGGTTAATAATGCCAAATCCAATGCGCCTGATTCACCGCTGTATTTATTAGTTCCGCCACCACCAGCACCAGCCACAGGCGTACTTAACCCCGTACTGGTTTTACTTGTGCCGCTAGAAGCACCACCACACGCAGTTAATGCCAATGCCACCAAACCTGCGATTAATACATTCTGTGTTTTCATCTTCATATCCTTATCATTTCACACTGACGGAGTAGGTAAATGCCTTTGCGCATCATCCTTACCAAGCATTACGTCAATACGTTCTGAAAAGGGTTAAACTTTTTTACATGATTTGCATGATGCATTTTACAAGCTTGATAACTTATCCTGATAATTATCATTAATAATTGTTTATTGAAAAAATCAATAAAGACCATGCAAATACGACAGAATATGCTATATAAAAATGCGTCATTTTAAGCGGAGTGTCATGACGTGCTACCCCTAATTCCCACACGCCCACGACATTATTTGCTATTGAACTTGTTACTGGTTTGGAGTCATTGCACTCACGCGGCGGTATTACCCGAAATTGATTCAGCCGCACTAGCGCAAGCGAACCAGCATTATCAGCAAGCGCAATCCGTTTTGGATAAAGGTGATCACGCCCAAGCCCTACGATTATTCGCGCAAGCTTGCCAGATTTACGAACAACAAATGACGCAATTGCAGGCGCAATTCCTGCCTGAAGACCCCAACATGTACTCGTTACAGCAACAAGTGCTGGGTTGCCAAGCCGCTCACACCATCACAGCGACCTCCGCAGGGCAATTTACCGCCGCGATTGCGCTGGCAAAAGCCACCAACCAACGCGCACAACAGTGGTTAATTGCTTTGGAACGTTTGCCTAGCACCCCTGCGATTTTGCAACAACAAGCCCATCTAAGCATTTTGCGGGCGGAATTAGTCAGAAACTTAGGCATCACCTACAGCTATCAACGCGCGGCGAATGAACCCCAAGGTGATACCGAAGCCAGTACCGCCCTCAAAACTGCTGAAGTTGCTTGTATCCGCGAAGCCATCGCGCTCGAACGCCAAACGCTGCAATGGTTGTCACGCCTCCCCCAACCTTTAACGGGGGAATACTTATCCCTGCAAAACGACACGCCCCAATACCTAGCCGTGGATGAAGCGCGACTAGCGGAGAATTTGATCGCTTTGGCTAAGTGGTATCAGCAGCAAGAGCGTTTGCAAGATGCCGCGCCATTATTGGCGGAAAGTCAAACGATTTTGACAGCCTTACAGCCCGATGCGGCAAATAGCCTGACAGCGGCACAGAGTGTTACGCAGTCTGTGCGCCAGTTGTGGCATAAATGGCTGAATGATCAAGAATCTAACCCCACAAAGCCATCCCCTTCCCCGCAGTTCACGGGCATCCGCTTGATGGCACAAGCGCAATTAGCGACGGCTTATCTCAAACAGGGTGATTTTTCCGCTGCCGAACAGTGGCAACTCACTACCTTAAGTGAACAACAGCAAAGCTTGGGCGAAAAACACCCAGATATTGCCTTTCAATTAGCCATGACGGGTAAGCTATACCAAGAAATCGGTGTGCAATTAAAAGCCCCTAACTATTTCAGTAAGGCCGAGCAGTATTATCAACAAAGTATCGAACTGTTTCGCCAATTACCCCAAGAGGCAAACGCCAGCGAAGCCGCATTGCCATTGGGTTTGCTCAGCGGTTTGTACCAAGAACAACAACGTCATGACGAAGCCATTGCAGCAATGCAGCAAATCGTGGAGCTGGAAAAGCACACCCTAAACACGAGCGCAAAAACATCACCCGCGTTGCGTTCTTACGAATTGCGCATGAAAAAGATCGTGTTCTATGCACATTTGAACATGTTAGGACAAATGAATGTCACGGCGGGGTATTACCCAGCAGCCATTCAATCTTATATGCAGAATTTGTCACAAACGGAAAATACCTTGCCACCATCAGCCCCAGGGAGTAAAGCGACGAGTTTGTACGGTTTAGCCGTTGCATCTAAATTACAGAAAAATATCGATAAAGCCCTAGACTACATCCAGCAGGCGGAGGCGGCTCATGCGGCATTCCCGTCAGATACCTTAGCGCAAAATAAATCCTCACAAGAATTGGCTTTACAAAAATTAACCACCATCATGCAAGGTGCGAATCTGGGGATATTACCACTTGTAAATCAATCTGATACACTATTTCAGACGGCACAACAGGTTCACGGTTTGGGGCGTTTAGCAGCGTTTCGCCATGTTGCCTTGCGCAATGCCAACGATAACCCTGAGGTTCAAGCACAACTGACCCAACTATGGGAACAGCAACAAAAACTTCAGCAACTTGAGCAATCGCCCGAACAATGGGCAAGCGCAAGTGCTAACGATACCAACGCTGATCCGCAACAATTACAGCAAAGTCAACAGCAACAAATTCAGACTATTCAACGTCTTGAAGCTGAGTTGCGCCTCAAATTCCCGCTGTATGACCAACTCGCACACCCACAACCCTTGAGCGTGGCACAGGTGCAAGGGTTGCTCAAGCCCGATGAAGCCCTACTCATGTGGGTAGAAAATACCATTCCCAGCGGTGTTTCTTACTTATTTGTGGTACGCGCGGATCAACCGTTGCACATTCACCAATTGCCGATTACTCGCGCTCAATTAGCCACCGAACTCGGCTCTAATGCACAGGGTTTACGCGCTAGTTTAACGCATCCCGAACAAACGTTTGATTTAGCAACTGCTCATAATCTGTATCGGCAATTGCTTGCCCCAGCAGAAGCGGATTTAGTCGGCGTAAAACATTTAATTGCTGTCCCAGATGGTTTATTGCAAAATTTACCTTTACCCGTTTTACTGAAAAGCCCACCAGAAACGGCTAGTTATCAAGATGCAGACTGGCTTATTAAACATTATTCGATTTCGTACTTACCTTCTGTCAATGCAATTGCCGATTTACACACCTCAACCAGCCCCAATAAATCCAGCACTGGCTTTATGGGGTTTGGCGACCCTGTATTACAAGGCAAACAATTAGTATTAGCTGAAGTATTTCGTGGGTTAAATGCGCCAAGCCAAACACGCAGTCAGGATACCTTGATTTTTCCTGATACTCGCTTTCTGCATCAAAATCTTGTGCCATTACCCGAAACAGCCGATGAATTACGCCACGTTGCACAAGCTACTCAACGTTTCTCGACGACACAACCTGCACTGTATTTGCAACACGATGCAACTGAAACCCGTTTAAAACAGCTTAATCAAAACGGCGAACTTCAGCGCGTTAAAATTTTAAGCTTTGCTACACACGCTTTATTACCTTACGAGGCCGCTACTAATCAAACCGAAGCAGGCTTGGTTTTAACACCACCCATGCAAGGTAATGCGGATGATGATGGTTTTCTTAGTAGTGGGGAAATTGCTGCTCTAAAACTCAATGCCGACTGGGTATTATTATCTGCTTGTAATACAGCCACCTTAAATGATACCGACACCTATGCTGGCTTATCGGCCTTGTCCAAAGCTTTTATTACCGCAGGCAGTCGCAGTGTTTTAGCTTCACATTGGTCAGTCAATTCCAATGCAACACAATCACTGGTGACAGATATTTTTAGCCGCTTACAACAAACACCCTCTTTAAGTCGCGCTGAAGCATTACGCCAAAGCATGTTAAGCATGAGTACCACTCAACCACCTAGTTGTCACTGGTTTTGCCGTCTACAGCAACGATGGGGATGGAAAACACCAGAAACCACTTATGCGCATCCTTATTATTGGGCAGCTTTTGCGATTTATGGAGACTGGAATCCATTACCGTGAAACCGCTACTGCGGCGTATTAGCCTAACATTACTACTGCTGAACGGCATGTTTAGTAACGAACAGGTTATTGCAAATAATAAAGCAACACCCCATTTAAAAGCGTGCCAACAGTTTGCCCAACAAATCACCATACCTAGTTCTTCTGCAAGTAGTTCGGAATTTAGCCAGCAAATCACGCAAGCCGTGCAATGCACTAGCCTTTTTATGCGCCATGAACAATTAAATACCGCCGGACAATTCCTGCAACACTACCTTGAAAAAATCCAGCCCCATTTAACGCAATGCCAAGCACAAGCCAATTGCCAACCAACCTTACAACAATACTTGCCCGTGTTATATATTCGGCAATACAACCTTTATAATATCGCGGCAACGCAAGCTAAACTAACAGGCAATACACAACAAAGCCAGCCATTATTTAAACAATCCTTAATGGCCTTAAATAAAGCTCTACAACTTACCTCACACCATGACACAGCCTTACTGTCTATTTTTAAAAATCACCTACTTATCGAGCTTGCCAGCATTGATGAACTAAACAATGACCTTGCCAACATGAATAATAAAACGCAGCAAGTAAAAAACAGCATTGACCATCTCATTGCACAATCAACCGAAAAACTCGATGACCCAACAATCATTCTCATCACTACGTTTGCATTATTTTACTTACAACATCAACAATATACACAGGCAGAAACACTATTACAGCATACTTTGCCAAAAACACCCGACAATTCCACCAACCGCTATTTAATCAATGATTTACTGGGGCAAACCTATTATGGATTTTGGCAACAAACCAAACAAGAACCAGACTGGCTTACCGCAGAACAACATTTTAAAAACAATCAATTAATCACGCAAAGCAATCAGTTTACCGCACTAAACCGACTCACGAGTCAAATCACCATTGCCAGCTTTTATGTTGACTCCGAAAAATCTGAAAATATTCAACATGGCATTCAACTACTGAAAGACAGCCTCAAACAACTAAAACTCCATAATAAATCCCACCGTGTAATAACCCCAAATACCGCGTTAGAGCAGAGTATTCAACAGGCTCTACAATTAAACACAACCACCAAACTCGCTGAAGCCTACATCAAACAAGCCCAATATGCCGCTGCTAAACAACCGCTGTACGATTTATTAAAAACACCATCATCTTTTTTGGCTGGAATGAAAGGTAGCAAAACCTACAGTTTGCAACTGTTAGCCGAAATCAGCAGTTATGAAGATGATTATGCAAAAGCACTCCAGTACATTCAACAAGCCTATCAGACATTTACTACCGACACGGCGTTAAGTAATGAACAGGCTCAAGCTTTACAACAACTAGCACAAACGCATCTTGCTATTTTACAGCGCGGCATCGCAAAACAGCATTTGACTACCACGACTATCATGCCAGAAGCTTTTATCGCTATGCAACGCGCCCAAGGTATTCAACGAATGCACAGTTTGGAACGCCTCGTTTTAAAACGCACAGCGCCAGAACTACAACCTTTATTAACGCGACTGTGGCAAGCTCAAACGCAATTACATTGGCAAGACCAACAACAAACCAATCAATTAACACAAACACCGTCTAATCCTGCACGGAATCCGGCACTTATCAATGGTAAAACAGCGAATATTTCATTAAATCTGTTACAAGAAATTCAAACCCTGCATCAAACGCTTAAACAAAACTCACCCGAATACAGTCAATATTTAGCACCCGAACCTTTAACCCTCACACAAGCACAGGGGTTATTAAAATCACATGAAGCCTTACTATTATGGGCAGTTGGTCACGACAATGCTTTTTTAATGGTTGTGCCTTATCAACAAGCCCCACAATTCATTTCACTCAATACAGACCAATTGCAACTCGCTAAGGTTTTGAACCGCACTCAACCGCATGGCTTTTTACAGACCTTAACAGACCCAACGCAGCTTTTTGATACACAAACGGCTTATGCCCTGTACCAAACCATTTTTGCACCTGCGGAAAGTGCATTAACCAATACCACTCATTTATTACTTGTACCCGACAATAGTACGCAAGACGTACCTTTTCCGGCTTTATTAAGCTCCCCAGCACCAGCCAATACCCCTGACCGTGCGCCTGAATATGCTGAACTGGCGTGGTTCATTAATCGGTATGCGATTTCGTATTTACCATCCGCGCGTGCTTTAGCCGATTTACAACGAACCTCAACACCGACAATCGCTAAACCGTCTTCAACGAACTTTGTGGGTTTTGCTAACCCTGTATTATACGCTGGCGAGCAGGAAACCAATACGGCACTATTATTTAGTCAAATGCTCATGGATATGCAGGACACCTCACCAACGGATTCACCGTATTTAAAACGACCTAGCCTGCTTGCTACGCATTTAACACCACTGCCAGAAACGGCGACGGAAGTAAAACACATTGCACAGCTATTACCGCAATCAACAACGGCTTTATTCTTACAAGCACAAGCCACAGAAACCCAGCTTAAAATATTGAACCAAACTGGGCAATTACAACACGCCAACTTATTAATGTTTGCCACTCATGCTTTATTACCCGCAGACAGCCCGACAAATCAGGCTTTTTATGCTTTAGAACCTGCCTTGGTATTAACACCTCCGCCACAAGGCTCAGCCAACGACGACGGTTATTTAACAGCAAGTGAAATCGCCCGCCTGAATTTGCACGCGGAATGGGTAATTTTATCGGCGTGCAAAACGGGCACAATCACGGCGCGAGATGCCAGCACAGGTTTATCGCAGTTAGCGCAGGCATTTTTTATGGCGGGTGCTCGCAGCGTTCTAGCCGCGCAATGGAATATTCGCTCGCAAGCCACGACACGTTTTATGACGCAATTATTCGAGCATTTACAACACACACCACATCGCGCCAAAGCGTTGCAATACACCATGCAAACCATGAGCCACCAACCCAGTCAATGCGGTTTGTGGTGTTTATTGGGGGGTGAAAAACCCTCGAATCCTGCTCATCCAGCATTATGGGCAGGTTTTACCATTTACGGAGCGGGCGACGAATTGCCCACTTTAATGAACACAACCGCGCCATTTAACGCGGACGATAATTCGGGTATTGCAAACGGAACTGTTCAAATTCGGCATTAAATGTTGCCAAATCTCCCGCGCGAATCCATTGCGCCATTGCTGCCAACCATTGCTGTGGCTGTTGGCGCATCGCGGGCGTACTGCGTAATGGTGGCACGGCATTTCCGCCCTGTTGTGTCGCTGTCACCAGTTCCCCATGTCGGAAATTAAACTCGCGCCACTCGCTCAACGCGCTGGTAATATTGCCACGTTCCACCAATTGCGCGATGACTTGTAACCACTGCTGTGGTTGTTGGGCGCGTATCGCATCGTTTAAACCGTTCGCATCCAGCGTATTACTAGGGGTCAGTGCTGTGGTGCTTGCTGTATTGCCACCGCCGCGCACCACATCCGTTGGTGTTTCGGGTTCTAATAAAATCAATGGAATACAGACAATACCAACAATGCCAGCAATCATCACAAAAGGCAGAAATCCTGCATTAAATGACGAGTTATTCAGCCATGCCGTTAAACGTTCCGCCCACGTTGTACGCACTTTGGGCGTGGGTGAAGCACTAGGCTGCGCGACGTTAGGGCAATCACAAGGGGGCAATTGCGCCAACATGCGCTCGCGGGTGGCAGTCGATAGGCTTTCATCTTGCACAAAAGCTTGATGCTGTGCTGTCAAATTCGCCTGTGCATCAGGCGGCAATGTGCGCAAATCCTGTGCAACTTGCCACTGGAAAGTTTCATCACGCAAAGCCTGCCGAAACAACCCTTGCAAAGCCTGATCAAACGTTGGGTCATCCATATCGCTTAGCGTTTTGTCATCATTTTGGTTCATGGCTAGTGCCTCCCTAGTGCGCTAACTGCGGTTCAAACGCCGCTAATGCTTGTTTCAGCTTATTTTTGGCGAAACGAATACGGGTTTTCACCGTTTCTGGATTTTCATGCAGCATGGTTGCCATATCGTCTAAAGAATATTGCCCCAAAGCCCACAAATTAAAAGCAACGCGCTGCTTTTCAGGCAATGCGGCGACAGCTTCCTGAAACAAACGTTGTTGTTCCATCGCTTGTTGATGCTCTTCGTTTTGTTCATAAAGGCGGGCAGGATCAGCCGCCGTATCAGCGACATCTAACGGATTATCTTCATCATTTAAGCTCACGAATCCGGCTTCCGGCCTGCGTTTCTGGCGCGTGTCGCTACGGTGTTTATCCACGGCTTGGCTTAAGGCAATGGCACAAACCCATCCCCAAAAATTCCCCGTCGCTTTTAACGGATTCGTAGCGCACAATTCAAATAACCGCTGCCATGTATTTTGTACGCAATCTTCAGCCGCATCGAAATCCTGAAAAACACAAGACCGACGCACATAACGCAGTAAACGCCCCGCACATAAGTTATAAAGCTCGTGCTGTGCATCGCGTTTACCGTTGCAAAACTGCTGGTACAAATCCCGATAATAGGAATCTGGCAAGCGATCATCATCATCCATCTGTAGAGACATACGCTATTAGTACACCAAGAGGGTTAAAATAAATGCAGCACCTCGCCTTTTATGGCAAAGCTTGCCTAGAATAGTACAGATTTTACAAATGAATGCCCGCTTAGAAATTATTTTGCCCAATAAACTCTGACAATTATCATGCTAAACGGGCATCAATCGTTACCGACCAATAGCATGACGCGCAACGTCGGTGGCCGCAACATAAGTTAGGGTGTCAACCCCCTCTTGTAATGCTTCTTGCAGTTTCTGTGCGGGGGTCGCCATGTCGGTGTCAGTGGTTGTGGATGCGCCATCAGACGCAGATTCGGGGGGTACTTCAGCAGTTGTGGTTGATTCTTCTGCATACACAGCTTGTTGCAAAGCCAGCAAAAAAACTAACAGCCGAAAAACTGCTCCTAATAAACATAACACTCGCATAAGTCGCCTCTATTTTTTTCTTGTTGAGGCTCTTATTATCCATACCCATTATTCTCAAAATATTCGGATAAATACCCAAATAAATCACAAAGATTAATTACGCAATAACCCCTTTTGAGCGAATCATTTTACTTACGCAATATTACTTAAATCCCGTGAAAATAAAAAAAGGCAGCCCGAAGACTGCCTGAACACTGCTACTGACTTTATAACAGCTTTAAACACTAGCGTATTTTTGCAAATACTTTAACAACTCAATGCGATTTTTCGTTTGGCTGGCAAGATAGATATTCTGAATATGTGTTTGCACACTGCGGGTACTGATATTCAAACGGCTGGCGATTGTTCCGGCGGATAATCCTTCCACCCACAAACGCGCGATTTCCAATTGTCGCGGCGTTAAACGTATATCACACGACTCATTCACCACCGTTTCGGTCATGGTGGTAGGACGCAATAATGGTGGAAAGGTAAATAACCCCGCGTGGACGCATTTAATAGTCGTCAGGAGTTTCTGATAGTCAATGCTTTTTAAGGCGTAACCTTCGGCCTTGGCATTCATGACCTGCATCAGATAAGCATCCGAATCAAACATGGTCAGCGCAATCACCTTAATTTGAGGGTAAGACTCCTTTAAACGACGTGTCGCCTCCAAACCATCCATCACAGGCATTTGAATATCCATTAACACCAAATCAGGCTGCAATTGCGCGGTTTTTTGCAAAGCCTCTTCGCCATTGGTCGCCATGCCCACTACACTGATGTCCGGCTCAAGTGCCAATAGCGCGGCTGTGCCTTTACACGCTAATTCATTGTCATCGACGATTAACAAACGGATCTCACGCTCCATGCCGTATCACCCTAGCAAACATAACGATCTCCTCAACACCAAACGAACTTCGTTAATAGCTGCCTTATGTCACCTTCAAGTTTAGTGCAGCTCGCTCCTTTATGCTGACAAAACCTCCCGACTTTGCCTAGTGACACCACGACAGCTTGCTGAAATTTTGTTATTACTCACATTCGCAGAACTGACTATTTTTGAAAAAATTATTACTTAAGTAGAATTACCTACCCCCCATTTTTAGGGCTTGATCACCGAAAATGTGATCACTAACAAATTTTTCACCACATAAATTTATTGAATTAATATTTGATAAAAAAATTCAATAACATAAACAGACATTTTTATAAAAAATATACTAAATACTACATAACATCAGTCTATCAAATTACATCGCTTTGTTTTGAAAGGTGCAAAAATGACTTTACAACAAAATTTTCGTTGGCTGCCAATAGGGGTATTAGCGTCTAGTCTACTGATTCTAACCGCTTGCGGCGGTGGTGGCTCTTCTTCCTCAGGGACAGGTACGGGCACAACCAATACCGCTCCAGTGGTTGGTAATGTCACCGCGACAGCAAAAAAAGATGCCAGTACAGCTATCAAACTTCAAGGCACGGACGCGGACGGTGATTCGTTGTCTTATAGCGTGGTCAAAAGCCCAACGAGTGGTAAAGTCACTATCAGTGGCAGTACTGCAACCTATACACCAACCAGCGGTTATAGTGGCTCAGACAGCTTTACTTATAAAGCTAACGATGGCAAGGCTGATTCTGGCACTGCCACGGTTAGCTTGACCGTCACCACCGTCAATTCTGCCCCTGTCGCTACGGCTGTCACTGCCACTGCAATCACGGGTATCGCCAAAAAAATCACCCTCAGTGGTACAGATGCTGACGGCGATACATTAACCGCAGCCATCAGCGGTAATCCACAACACGGTACAGTCACGCTCAGCGGCTTCACCGCAACTTACACAGCGACCTCTGGCTACACCGGAACAGACACCTTTACCTATACCGTCAATGACGGTTCAGCCACATCCAGCGCGGCTACGGTCACAGTCACGGTCAATGCCAACACCGTTATGCAACCGACCCCAACAGGTAAACTTAATGACAGTGGTGTGACAACTTGCGGTGACTATGCCTTCACCAGCACGGGCGATGCCAATGGCCATACCAACAACAATAACGTGAACTGCGCTCTCACCACCGATGCTGACGGCGATACCGTACCACAAGGTCAAGACGCGCAATACGGCCGTGATGTAACGGACAATGACGACAGCGATGGTCATGCGGGTTTCAGCTTTACCAAAATCAGCAGTACAGGTCAGGCTCTAGCGGCCTCTGCCACCAGTTGGTCATGCGTGAAAGACAACGTAACAGGCTTGATCTGGGAAGTAAAAACCGACGATGGTGGCTTACATGATCGTGACTGGGAATACTCTTGGTACAACTCCAACAGCACAACCAATGGTGGCGATGCAGGTTTGCAAAATAGTGGTTACTGCAATGGCAGCAATTGCGATACTCAAAGCTTCGCGGCGGCGGTAAATAATGAAAATTTCTGCGGTGGAAATAATTGGCGAATGCCGACACTCGGAGAATTACAGTCCCTTGCAGATTTTTCACGCGAAGAACCTGCGATTGATACAAACTATTTCCCGACAGTAAAACCTTGGGTGTATTGGACAGCAACGCCTGTTGCTCATCCTTACAGTAAAAGCAATGCATGGTTCATTGGCTTTAATGGTGGTAACGACAATCCTATCAATGGCAAATCTGTTGCTCATCACGCAATGTTAGTTCGTTCTGGAAACTAAGGGGTAATTCTCATGTATCAAATAAAATCCTATGTTCTTAGCACCATGTTGTTAGGTAGTTTTTGCTTGATGAACAGTGCGCAAGCAGACATGTATACCAACACGGCAATCACCGCAGAAACACCAACTAGCCAATTCACCTTTGATTCCACGGGTACAGCAACTGACACCAAAACGGGATTAATGTGGCAACGCTGCCCTGTCGGTACAAACTATAGTAATGCAGGCACACCCACCAATTACACCGATGACCTGTGTACTGCTGAAAATGCACTGCTTTCATGGCCGAATGCCTTAAAAGCTGCGCAAACCGCTAATACCAAACTGCTCAGTGGTTATGGTGACTGGCGAGTTCCTAATTTGCCCGAATTAAAAAGCATTGTGGAACATCGTAACTACGACCCCGCCATTAACCCTGTGGTGTTCCCCAGCTACAACAGTTCGGCCTTTTGGACAAGCACCCCACCAGGACACAGTGGCTATGAAAATAGTGCTACCGCCATATTCTTCAAGGATGGCGATGATATTTGGCCCAAGCGCAGTGCTGAACTCTATGTCCGCTTAGTGCGTACCGCGCAGTAAGCTACTGATTCAGTTATTGGATCACCTCGCAAGGGACGGTAATCGTGATTGCCGTTCCTTCGCCCGCTATGCTATCCAGCGTGAATAAACCGGATAAGTGCCTGACGCGATCCCGCATATTTTTCAAACCAATGCCATTGCGTTCTAATTGGTGAAGCTCAAACCCACAACCATTATCCCGAATACGCAGTTGCAGTTGATTATTACCGTGCGCCAATAACACCCATAACTGTGAGGCTTGCGCATGGCGTTCCACATTCGCCAAGGCTTCTTGCACCACGCGATACAACTCATTGCTGATGGTTTCGGGAATGTAACGCCAATGCAGATTCCCCATGCGTTGTACCGCAATCCCTGTCCGTGCATTGAAATCGTGTAGCAAATCATCCAACGTATCTTCGGCTTCTTCGTGCATTTCATGGGAAATACGCCGCACTTCTTGGCTGACTTGATCCAGCGTATCCAGCGACATCACCAAACTATCACGCGCTGGGTGCTGTTCTTGTTCCAATAAACGTTCTGCCATTTCGACTTGGCGTTTCACCCCGACGATCAACTGGCAAATATTGTCATGCAGCTCGCGGGAATAATGCAGAAATAAACCCTTATCCGCTGTGCTTTCCGGCAGCTTAGGCGCAAAGCTAGTAGGTGTCATTAGCGGTATGGAAATCGCCTGCACCTTACGCCACAGTCGCCAGAACAATACCATCATGGTCAATAAGAGTATGCTGCCAAACAATAACCCCCCCCATAACCAGCTTTGCAGAATTTCCCAATGATCCCCGCGTTCTGACCACGCCAACCACGGGGTAAACGTATCAAAACCGTGGTGCGATACCGCCATTGTCGCGGCGGCTTGTCGCGCTTGGTCTGTTTGTAACCACGCATTCAACAGGCTAGTTAATGCCGAATCGTTATACGTTATCAGGGCGTAATCTTCGCGCGAATACCCCATGCCTGCGGGTTCGATACGGTATTGTGCCTGCCGCTCGGGGTGAATATCGTGCTCTAGCATATCGGATAACATCACCTCATCACTGGCATACGCATCCAATGCCTGCGCATCATCCGACGGCAATTGCAGACGCTGCAACGCCTCAGCTTTGGTTTGCACCGCCACCAATTCGGTACGCGGGAACACCTGCCCAATCAGTGTTGAAGTCACGGGTACAACAGCCGTCGGGATTTTTAGCACACCAATCCGCAAATGGTCTGGGTGATCAGCATACAAGTTAGGGATTTCTGCTTTGCGTATCAGTAATTTGGTGCTGGTTGTCCAAAACGGTACGGTAAATTCGCCCTTCACTTTGGGGAGTGTTGCCAACAATTCGGCACGTTCACGGGTCAACGAAGACGGCCCGCATTCCACCCCTTTACGCCCTTGCAAACTTTGGGCAAAAGGCACAAACCGTGCGTTTAAATCCAGCTCCTGTAATGTCACACGGTAGCCCTGTTGCACAAGCTGTTCCTTCACCGCCCGACAAAAACCCACCACTTCTCCGGTAGGTTTGCCGCGCAATGTCTCGGCAGCACTGACGGGGCTATCTTCTGCGGTAAAGCCCAACACCACTTCGTTTGCCACCACCGCCAAACGTTTAGGCGCGGCATGAACCCCCATCACACCACTGATACCCATACACCCCGCGAAGATGAGTCCCCATCGCCATTGCTTCATATTGCTACTCCGTGCCTCGCCAAAACCCAATTAACCCATAAATCTTATGTTGTTATACGTCAGTTTTGCAGGATCAGGGCTAAGTATTTTTACTTAAGTACAACGTCAGTTCTTACCGTATTGGAAACTATGCGGGCAGCATGAATCCTATCTTTGCCAAGAGCATCCACGACAATATACAAACCATCACAGGAAGGAGAAATAATATTGTTATTGCTCGTTGCTGAAGATTTAGCACAGAGCGATAAACCTCCATTATGAATGCAATGATTGAAATCAATAACAAACCCAACAGCACGGCATTTAGCATCAACATCAAACTTTCTGTTATAACGTTAAAACCAAACAGATAAATGATAGCCATTGACAACAAACCGATTATTAATCCTGCGAAATTTATGTAAATCAGCACATACATCATGAGTTGAATACTGATGGTGAGTGTTATTTTTCTGGTAGCAGGTTTAAACCATTTTTTAGGAAAAAGGCACGCCAATATTAATGCGAAAAGATTGGAAATAACAAAAAATAAGCTAATAAGGAGTTCATTTTCAACGGTATCAACCCCAATGCCGACTGGGTAGCTAACTATAGCGACTAAACCACTACGGATTAATGCAAGCACAATGCAAAGCTCAACATACGCAATTATTATGGTCGGCAATGAAAAATTGTTTTGCAGCAACATTTGACGCAAGTAAACAATGGGTTTGTTAATAGTCAAAACTGTATACACTAAATCTTTTATGCCGAATAACGTAGCTAATAACGTAATGGTATTTTTGTTACCACTACTATTTTGCTTGGCTGCGTTTAAATGTTCACAGTTTGGGCAAACATTATTCTCATGTGTGCTATTGCAATTTTGGCAAGTGTTTTTCATCATATCTCCGAAAGCTAGATTACGTTAAGTTGATTAGATAATCGTTATCAAGCAATACGCCACGGAGTTCGTAATAGGGTAAACACAAAAAAAGCCGAGACAAGCTCGGCTTTTTCGGCAATCGGGCAATTGCGCGGGGAATTACGCTGCGTAGTTAGCCGCTGCGAAGTCCCAGTTCACCAGATTGTTCAGGAAAGTTTCGACGAATTTAGGGCGCAGGTTGCGGTAGTCGATGTAGTAAGCGTGTTCCCAAACGTCAACGCACAGCAATGCGGTGTCGCCAGTGGTTAATGGTGTGCCAGCCGCACCCATGTTCACGATGTCGACAGAACCGTCAGCTTTTTTCACCAACCAAGTCCAGCCTGAACCGAAGTTGCCAACCGCAGAAGCGGTGAAAGCCTTTTTGAACTCTTCGTAAGAACCCCATTTCGCATTGATGGCATCCGCCAATGCGCCAGTCGGTGCTGCACCGCCGTTCGGGGTCATGCAGTTCCAGAAGAAAGTGTGGTTCCACACTTGCGCTGCATTGTTGTAAACGCCGCCAGCAGGTGCAGTTTTAACGA
>CAZEQX010000015.1:0-26826 GCA_964514635.1 uncultured Thiothrix sp. | reverse complement strand
TTTCCTTGCTGTAACGCATAAAATCCCGCGTTGCCCCATGCTATGCTGGTGAATCGCAAGATTCCCTATAACAAGGTACAGGTATGGATGTTGAACAGCTTAAAATTCGTAGTTACTTGGCTAAATGCTCGCCATTGAAAGACTTGCCCGCTGAATGGTTGGATAAGCTCGCGCAAGCCGTGACGTTCCAATGTGTTCCACCGAATACGGATGTCATGAAGGTGGGGGATGTGAATCAGCATGTGTTGTTGATTCGACGCGGGGCGATTGATGTCTTTGCGGAAAATGGTGAGTTGTATGGGCGGTTCGGCAAAGGCGATTGGGTGGGTTATCGTTCAGTTCTGCGTGGTGGCGTGGTCAGTTTTAATGTACGCACGTTGGAAGACTGCCTATTTTTTGTTATCCCTGCCGATTTATTCTTAGAGTTGGTGGACAGTTTCGAGCGCGTTTCGCAGTATTTTTCTGAGCGAAAACCAGAGCGGTTACGCAGTGCGATTCAAGAAATGCGCGGTTCAGATGATTACGCGATGATCACTTTGCATGTGCGTGATTTGATGAAAGCCCCATTACTGGTAAAAAAAGATATTTCAGTACAACAAGTTGCGCAGTTAATGACTGAAAATAAAATGCGCACAGCAATTGTCACGAAAGACGATGCCAGTTTGCACGGCATGGTGACGGATACCGATTTCCGGCGTGTGGTGGCGGAAGGTTTGGATGTCAAACAGTCGATTGGGGCGATTATGACGCTGAATCCGTGTACGTTAGCACCGAGCGATCAGGCTTCCGAAGCCTTGTTGCTGATGGCGCGGCGTAATCTGCGTCATGTGCCTGTGGTGACAAATAATGAAGTCGTTGGGGTCATTTCAGCCACTGATTTGCTGCGTGGGCAAAGCCACAATGCGATTTACCTAGTTGGCGATATTATGACCGCTACCGATGTGGCACGTTTGGCGGAGTTGAGTAAAGGTTTACCGCGTGTGCTGGTCGGGTTGGTACAACACAGCTTACCTGCGAAAGACATTGGGCACGCGATCACCTCGATTGGGCAAGCGATTGCGCGGCGTTTGTTAATCATGGCGGAAGAAAAATATGGCAAACCACCTGTGCCTTACGCTTTCATTGTCGCAGGTTCAATGGCGCGGCGTGAACAAACCGCGCATTCTGACCAAGATAATGGCATGATTTTGTCGGATGATTATAATGAAGCGGAACACGGCGAGTATTTCCGTCATGTGGCACAATTCGTCAGTGATGGTTTAAATGCTTGTGGTTATGTGTATTGCCCAGGTAATATTATGGCGACTAATGACCAATGGCGGCAACCGTGGTCAGTTTGGCGTAGTTATTTCACTAACTGGATTGAAACACCCAACGGTCAGGCATTATTAAACGCGAGTATCTTTTTCGATTTGCGTTGTTTACACGGCGATGAAAACTTATTAAGTACCTTACAAGATGATATTTTAGGGCGCACTCGTACTAGTACGTTATTCCAAGCGTTTATGGCGAGTAATGCTTTAAGCCATAAACCGCCAATTGGTTTTTTCCGTGGTTTTGTACTGGATAAAGATAAAGACGGTGGTGCGGAAAAAGGCATGGACATGAAAACCCGTGGAGTTGTGCCTGTGATTGATCTGGCGCGAGTTTATGCTTTAGCCAGTGGTTTATCTGCGGTGAATACATGGGAACGTTTGGATGCCATTGCTAAACAAGGCGGCTTAACCCAAGTTAATATTGATGACCTACGCGATGCTTTTGAGTTTATCAGTATGGTGCGCCTACAACATCAAGCTAAACAGATTGAAAAAGGGCAAAAGCCAAATAACTATGTTCCGCCTGAGGAATTATCTGCGCTGGAACGCCGTCATTTAAAAGATGCGTTTGATGTGATTAATTCCCTGCAAGAAACTATGTCTGCACGTTATCAAGCAGATCGTTTCCGTTAATGCACTGCTTCCACTACGCAGTTGGTAATATTGCGGGTGGCTTTGCTAAACTCTACGCCGACTAAATACAAATTTTGTTGCGTATGACGGTATTTATCGGCGTAGTGTTTGCTGTGAATCTGTGGTAAAGCCGAGCCTTCGCCACTGGTTTCGATCACTTTAAATTCGATTAGGTAGATTTGTTGATTGAATTTAACCGCCATGTCTAAACGTCCTAGGCAAGAACTGTCCTCAACAATGGTATCAATGCCTAATGCCGCGAAATGGGAATAGAACACACTGGCGTAAAACCCTTCGTATTGAGCAATTACGCCTTTATTGCTGTCATACCATTGATGAGGAATGCTGGCAAAGAAAGCGTGAAACAAGTTTTTCAGTTCATCCACGGCATTGCGTTTTAAGATACTGATTAACTTCATGCGATTGCGCAAAGCGAGGCTTTCATTCACACCATACGCACCGAGTAAACTGGCATTCAAACTGCTTTTAACTTCGTGATTAGGATAACCCAGCGTATATAACCAATGCCCTAATAAGGGTTCTTCGACTTTGTGAATGGTTAAATAGCCTGTTTGAAAGAGTAAGGCTTCATTACTAATGTATTCAATGTCAAAAGCGGATAATAATGCGCTATCGGATTGCAATTGTTCCAAATCTGGTGTGTAGAAATGGTTATTTGCCAAATGTCGAATCAAAAACGACGGTGTACCTGTTTCAAACCAATAGTTTCTGAACTCACGAGTACGGAATAATTGCAGAATATCAAACGGATTATACACACCCGTGCCCAGCCAATTATAGCCATTATACCATTGGCGAATTTGCTCACGGTCTAAACCATCTAATTCCGGCGCGAATACCGTATCAATATCATTGTCGGTATAACCACAAATCGCAGAGTAATGTTTATCCAATGTCAAATCGTAAAGGTTGTTTAACCCTGAAAATAAGCTGACCTTAGAGAATTTAGTCACCCCTGTGAGTAAGCTGAATTTAATGTGTGCGTCGTAGTCTTTAATCGTCGCATAAAAGCCACGCAGGAAATCCCGATTCGTTTGCGCAATCTCAGGGTTTTCCAGTGCATCTAAAATAGGTTTGTCGTACTCGTCAATCAGAATAATCACGGGGTATTGGGTGATGTCATGCAGTTGCACGATCAAATCTGCAAAACGCCCACCTACTGTATCAAAACGGCGCGTGAGATTAAAATGTTGCTCTAAATGACTCAATTGCGTATTTAAGGTATCGGGTAAACTGGTGGTGTTATTAAAATTATTACTGCCAAAACTAAAACGCAGTACAGGGTATTGCACAGACCAATCCCATTGATCATGCACGGCTAAACCGTGAAATAAGGGTTCGTTACCTTCAAATAATTCTTTAATGGTATCCAGTAATAAACTTTTGCCAAAGCGGCGTGGACGCGAGAGGAAGTAGTGTTTACCTTCATTCACTAAGCGTAGGGCAAAAGCTGTTTTATCAACATAGTAATAATCGCTCTGCCGGATTTCACGGAAGGTTTGGATGCCGATAGGGAGTTTTTTGTGATTCATCGATAGTTTACCGCAAGACAATTGGGTGGTTGTAACACTATTTGGGTAGAAGATTCTAAAGAGAATAATCCACGGTGCAACTAATGCACTGCTTCCACTACGCAGTTGGTAATATTGCGGGTGGCTTTGCTAAACTCTACGCCGACTAAATACAAATTTTGTTGCGTATGACGGTATTTATCGGCGTAGTGTTTGCTGTGAATCTGTGGTAAAGCCGAGCCTTCGCCACTGGTTTCGATCACTTTAAATTCGATTAGGTAGATTTGTTGATTGAATTTAACCGCCATGTCTAAACGTCCTAGGCAAGAACTGTCCTCAACAATGGTATCAATGCCTAATGCCGCGAAATGGGAATAGAACACACTGGCGTAAAACCCTTCGTATTGAGCAATTACGCCTTTATTGCTGTCATACCATTGATGAGGAATGCTGGCAAAGAAAGCGTGAAACAAGTTTTTCAGTTCATCCACGGCATTGCGTTTTAAGATACTGATTAACTTCATGCGATTGCGCAAAGCGAGGCTTTCATTCACACCATACGCACCGAGTAAACTGGCATTCAAACTGCTTTTAACTTCGTGATTAGGATAACCCAGCGTATATAACCAATGCCCTAATAAGGGTTCTTCGACTTTGTGAATGGTTAAATAGCCTGTTTGAAAGAGTAAGGCTTCATTACTAATGTATTCAATGTCAAAAGCGGATAATAATGCGCTATCGGATTGCAATTGTTCCAAATCTGGTGTGTAGAAATGGTTATTTGCCAAATGTCGAATCAAAAACGACGGTGTACCTGTTTCAAACCAATAGTTTCTGAACTCACGAGTACGGAATAATTGCAGAATATCAAACGGATTATACACACCCGTGCCCAGCCAATTATAGCCATTATACCATTGGCGAATTTGCTCACGGTCTAAACCATCTAATTCCGGCGCGAATACCGTATCAATATCATTGTCGGTATAACCACAAATCGCAGAGTAATGTTTATCCAATGTCAAATCGTAAAGGTTGTTTAACCCTGAAAATAAGCTGACCTTAGAGAATTTAGTCACCCCTGTGAGTAAGCTGAATTTAATGTGTGCGTCGTAGTCTTTAATCGTCGCATAAAAGCCACGCAGGAAATCCCGATTCGTTTGCGCAATCTCAGGGTTTTCCAGTGCATCTAAAATAGGTTTGTCGTACTCGTCAATCAGAATAATCACGGGGTATTGGGTGATGTCATGCAGTTGCACGATCAAATCTGCAAAACGCCCACCTACTGTATCAAAACGGCGCGTGAGATTAAAATGTTGCTCTAAATGACTCAATTGCGTATTTAAGGTATCGGGTAAACTGGTGGTGTTATTAAAATTATTACTGCCAAAACTAAAACGCAGTACAGGGTATTGCACAGACCAATCCCATTGATCATGCACGGCTAAACCGTGAAATAAGGGTTCGTTACCTTCAAATAATTCTTTAATGGTATCCAGTAATAAACTTTTGCCAAAGCGGCGTGGACGCGAGAGGAAGTAGTGTTTACCTTCATTCACTAAGCGTAGGGCAAAAGCTGTTTTATCAACATAGTAATAATCGCTCTGCCGGATTTCACGGAAGGTTTGGATGCCAATGGGGAGCTTTTTGTGATTCATAAACCGTTACCGAACGCTAGATTGAAGGTGCGAAACCTAGTCTAGCACGAATCCGCGCCGCATGGCGTTGTACCAGCGGCGCGTGGGTAATGGTTTAGTATTGAATCCGCGCGTAGTAAGTTTTTTGCGCCTCAGCACGCGCCTGTCCTAGGGTAGTAATGCCTTTTTCCATGAGCAGCGGGATCATGTGCGCAAAAATTTCCGCCGTGACGAGAGCATCGCCAAGTGCTGTGTGTCGTCCGATGATGGTGACATTAAAGCGTTCGGCAATGGCTTCAAGGCGGTGTGATTCTTGATTCGGGTGCAGCACGGCTGATAGTAGCAGTGTATCCAAAACGGGGTGATCAAACACCACGCCTGTTTTGGCTTCTTTCACCTGCAAACAGCGCATGTCAAACGCGGCGTTGTGCGCCACAAGCACGGTATCTTGTGCAAAAGTGTGGAACGCTGGTAACACCTGATCAATCGTCGGTTGTCCTTTGACCATTTCGGGGCGAATGCCATGAATCGGAATCCCCGCAGCGGGAATGGAGCGTTTGGGGTCAATTAATTGATCAAAACACTCGTGTTGGCGAATTTTACTGTTGACGATGCGTATTGCGCCGATTTGGATGATTTCGTCGCCACCTGCGGGGTTTAATCCGGTGGTTTCGGTATCGAACACGGTGTAGGTCAATTCGCTAAGTAAACGATCATCCATCGAGCGTGATTGTTCGGTATTTTTGAACAAATCAAAGTCGTAATATTCAGGGCGACTGTCGTTATTTAAAAAGACGCTGGCGGCTAGTTCTTCTTGTGGGCTGGCTAAAGGCAGCAAGAAACGGAAGAACATACGTCCCGTGTTGGCTTCGCGTTCGCACCACGATTCACCACTGTGACGGTTGAGAACATCTTGCACCGTTAATGACATGGTTTCTGTGCCAATGCGAATTTGTTCGAGTTCCCAGCCAATCACGGCTTTGGTAATGCTTAAGGTTGGCGACCATAATAAATCCAATTGCGCCCGTTGTCCGTTTTCTTGCAGACGTAATTGCACGGTTTCGACGTGGCAATCTTCGTACAAGCGTCCGGCCAAGTGTACTAAGGCTTGTAATAGCGAAAAGCTTTCGACTTTCAGCCAGAGTTTGGTGTCGACTTCATCCCACGCGGCTTTGATGGGCAAGGTCGTTTCAATGCGTCGCACGGCGGCTTCGATTAAATCCGCGCCGTGCATTTCTTCTAGTGACCAACGTGAGCGCAAGTTTTGCGTGGAGGAGCTTTGCATTTCGGCAATGCGTTTGCCCAGTCCGTGGATTTCGTCACGCACCACGGCGAACAAGCGTTCACGCATATCGGGTTCAATATCGGGGTATTCCAGCACTTCAATCGCGGCTTGTGCATTAGCAATGGCCGCGCGGCTGCCTTCGGTGAGGGTAAACAATAAGCGATCTTTTTCTGCATCGGCTTCAAAGTCGCGGGTGATGTTATCCAACATCATGACAAAGCCCGTGATGTCATTGGTATCCACGGCTCGCACGGGTGCCATTTGTACACGCAATAACTGTCCGGCTTGGGTTGAGGTAATGAATTGTGCGATAGGCGATGCTGCGCCACGTTGCAGACGGTTTTGGATGTTTTCCAAGGCATGGGTTACTAATTTGCGGTCAAAAATACTGTAAATCGAACGCCCCAACCCTAGCAATTCGCCACCGCCTGCGGCTGTCGGGCTTTTGGATAGGGTACGGAATTGCATCCGCGCACGGTTGTTATACAGCAACACGCGCCCATCGAGATTACACACCACCACACTTTGCGTTAGTTCCGACATTAAGGCGGCGAGGCGATTTTTTTCCTGTTCAGTGGCGTGACTAGCGGTTTTGATACGCTCATCCATTTCACTGCGTAAAGCTTCGCGCTGGTCCACCAAGGCATTGATCAGTTCGGTCAGTTGTTGGTTTTCCATACTGCCTTGAGGGGTTAAGCGGCGTTTGACATCCGTACCCAATAAGACTTTACCTTCCTCCAGTAAACGCGCTGGGGCGGTCATGAAGTAACCAACTAATTGTTTGAGCACCAGCCCAACCACAAACAGCGAAATCGCCCACATGAACAACAATAAAAAGACCCTAGAGCCAATGGCTGTTATGAGCATTTGGCGTTCGTTGTCGTCTAAAGCAGCCCAAATCAAGCCACCCGTCACGCCTAACCATGCCAAACACACCAGCCCAACTACGCCGACCCCAAGCACAATGCGCCAATCGATTTTTTTCATCAGTTGGACTCCAACAGGGTTTTGACTTTTTGTACCAGTTCTTTGGTGGAAAACGGTTTGACCATGTAGTCATTCGCGCCCAATGCCAAACCTTTGGCAACATCGGTATCACGACCTTTGGCGGTGAGCATGAGAATTAATGTGTCTTGCAGTTCGGCATCAGCACGAATCGCTTGGCAGACTTCCAGCCCTGTTTTCTTGGGCATCATGACATCTAACAACACCAAGCGCGGGCGTTGGCTGCGAATATTGCTTAGCGCTTCTTCGCCGTCATGGGCAACACTGACCTGGAAGCCTTCGCGTTTCATTAGGTATTCCAATGAGAGCAAAATATTGGGTTCGTCGTCAGCAATTAATAGGCGTTCATGCATAAGTAACTCCTCCTCCTCGTGAATTTCAGCCATTTGTGTGCGGGTTATTACCGTATTGACGGTGATTTTGGCTACTGTGAGTGCTGTTTTAGGTGTTGGATTCGTGTAAGCGCGGCAGGAAAAAGCTAAAGCACGCGCCTTTTCCTGGCGTGGATTGCAGCCACATTTTTCCTCCAAAATGTTCCACAATCTGCCGACTAATCGGTAAACCCAACCCTGTACCTTGCGGTTTGTGGTTAGCATGACTGGCTTGCCGAAATTTTTCAAAGATTACGGCTTGTTGTTCAGGGGCGATACCTTCCCCGTTGTCTTGTACCGCAATGGTAATGCCTTCTGGTGCATCCGTTAAGTACACATCCACTCGCCCCGTGGCAGGTGGGATGAATTTCACCGCATTGGATAGCAAATTCAACATGACCTGCATTAAACGATCCGCATCGGCGCGAATCGGCGCGACATCAGCGGGGGCGTGAACGGTAAGTGTTGCACCGTGTTCGTGATACATACCTGTGATGCTGTCTACCGCTTGTTGAATAATATCGCGCATATTGACATCGGTATTATGCCATTGCGCGTGTCCGGCTTCGATTTTTGCCATGTCGAGCACTTGATTGACCAAGCGTCCTAAACGTTCGGTTTCGTGGATCACAATGCTCAAAAACTGCTGGCGTTGTTCGGGGGGCATGTCGGGGTCGTCGAGCATCATTTCCGATAGGGCGCGAATCGACGTGAGCGGCGTGCGTAATTCGTGCGTTACCGATGACATAAAATCGTCTTTCAAACGATCAAGGCTTTTCAATTGTTCATTAGCGGCGCGTAGTTCGGCAGACGCTTGTTCTAACGCTTGCGAATAAGCACGAAGCTGCGAAGCTTCTTCAAGGATGCGTAATACATCGTCCATGCCCAAGGTTTCTTCATCGACCACCGAAGCCACCATAATGTGAGCCGAAGCCGTGCCAATCGCCCCCGCCAATTGTGTTTCCACGAACTGTACCAAATGTGCATCAGCGGGTAATGCCGTCACCGCAACGCCCAAACGGGTGGCGTATTGTTGGAACAATTGCTGGCTTTTTTCCTGCCCTAAAAAACGCTCAAGCAAGGCGGTTAAGGCGGTGACAGTGGCTGTGCCTTGCCAAAAAACGGGGGGCGTGGCAGGGACAAGCGTGGCGGTAGTGCGTTCAAACACGTCCACGAACAATACAGCTTGGCTGGTTTCGCGGGCGGATGGGGTTTTCCACAGCGAAACGCTGACGTACAAAAAGGTATTGCAGAACAAACTCCAAAACAGCGCGTGCGTGAGGTTATCCAAACCTTGTAAGCCGAATAATGCTTCTGGTTTTAACCACGCAATGCCCCATAAACCGTGTTGCAAAAAGTCGTTCGCAATCCAACCAGATTTGGCGAGTGAAGGCAGCATTAAGGTGTAAGTCCATAACGCGAATCCGGCGAGTAAGCCCGCCATTACCCCGCTATTGCGTCCCCCTTTCCAATACATACCACCGAGCATGGCGGGAGCAAACTGTGCGACGGCGGCAAAGCTGATTAAGCCAATGCTAACCAAGGCATACGCTTCGCCCGCTAAATGGAAGTACACATAACCCAGTAATAAAATCCCGACAATGGCGGTGCGGCGGATGGTGAGCAATAAGCGCGTGAGGTTGCGTTGCCCTGCAAAATGACGGGTGCGTAATAGCAATGGCATTACGAGGTCATTGCAAACCATCGTCGAAACGGCAATGGTTTCGACAATCACCATGCCTGTGGCAGCGGATAAGCCACCCATAAATGCCAATAACGCCAAACCCTGCTGACCTTGCGCCAATGGCAAGGAAAGCACGAAATATTCAGGATTATTCAGCGGATTATCGGCAAACCCAAGCAACCCACCCAGCGCAATTGGTAGAACAAACACATTAATCAGCAGCAAATACAAGGGGAAAACCCACACCGCACGTTGCAAATGGCGTTCGTCGACATTTTCCACCACCATGACTTGGAACTGACGCGGCAAGAAAATCACCGCCAACATGGCTAATAGCAATAAAGCAAACCACTGACTGTAGGCAAATGCAGTACGGTCAGGAAAGTGCAGCAACTGTTGTAAGTCGGGCTGTGTGCTAACGCGCTGGACTAAATCGCCAAAGCCATTGAACACCCCATACACCACGAACAAGCCCACGGCTAAAAACGCGGCGAGTTTCACCAAAGATTCAAACGCAATCGCAGCGACCATACCTTCATGGCGTTCGGTGTTATCCAAATGCCGTGTGCCGAATACAATCGTAAAACTGGCCAAAGCCAACGCAATGTACAGCGTACTGTCTTGCCACCAGGTAACGGGTGTAGCATGAGGTTGGCTGGTTAAAACGGCGTAACCACCTGCCACCGCTTTTAATTGCAGCGCGATGTACGGCACGATGCCAATCACGGTCATTAACGTGACTAACCCTGCCAGCCACGCACTTTTACCATAACGACTGGCGATAAAGTCCGCGATAGAAGTCAAACGATAGGTTTTGGCAATGCGGATCATTTTGCGCAACACCAACCAACCCAGCACCATACCTAACGTTGGCCCTAGGTAAATCGGTAAAAACCACACGCCACCGCTGGCAGCGCGTCCGACACTGCCAAAATACGTCCACGCCGTGCAGTACACCGCCATCGACAAAGCGTACACCCACGGACTGGCGATCAGGGAACGCCCAACGGCTGCGCGTTTATCCCCCCACCATGCAATGGCAAAGAGCACGAGCAGGTACGCGAACGACGCGGCAACAACAATACTACCCGACATAACAAAGCGTTATCCGGCTGGTCGTTCAGGTTGTGTAACGCTAATGATCATTAGGCTAAGAATGATCATGTCGTTCAATGAGCCAAGCTAAGGCGGCGATTAAAACGCCCCAAATCAGGAACAGGCCAATGGGAAACAGTGGGATGCTGAACAATGTTGCATCGCTATTCCACAAAGACAGTAACGGGAAGTTGAGTAATGCCCAACCTACTAAAAACAGCACGACAAGTCGTTCTGAGGTTATGCCTTTCAACATGAGATTCCTCCTCTCTCATTCTGATCAACAGTTTACATAGGATGATTGGGGAAAGCATTGACTTCTGGCAAGAAGCCACCTGTTTGTTTAGTGGAACTTACCTGCATGGTGAACTTTTTTACCGTTATACGCACATATACAGAAGAGGCTAAAATGGCTTAAACTGAACGATTCGCTGCCTGAGTGAAATGGTGAAACCATTGTATAATCGGGCGTAGTTTAGGTTAATTGGATTTAAAGCAGAGCTAACCATGGCACGAATTACAGTTGAAGATTGCTTGCAGTATGTGGACAACAACTTTGAATTGGTCTTAAAAGCGGCAAAGCGTGCGCGTGATATTTCGCACGGAGCGCAACCTTTAGTCGCTGAAGAAGGTGATAAACCTACTGTGATTGCATTGCGTGAAATCGCAGAAGGTTTATTGTGTAAAAAGTCAGCTTCGCAATTTCATAACGATTAATTACATTTCAGGCAAAGGCAGCAATGCCTGTTGATAACGGGTCGGCAGGCATTGAATTAAAGAGCAAATTACACAAAATACCATTTCTCAAAACGTTCGGTGCGGAGGTTTTATGTCAGATGACACACTATACCTTGGGCCACCTCCAGACGATCGCGTTCAAGGTTTTCATTCGTATGAGCAAACGCCATACCAAGCCCACTCGACTATTCACAGCCGTTCTAGCTACCCACCGGATAATGACATGATGTCTGAAACCCTTTCGCCAGCCGAATTACACCCCATGCCACCGATTCCATCAGATACCGCACAGTTATTCAGGGCGACGGGTTTAATGCGCATGATTGAACGCTATATGCCAGAAGCCGATGTGCGTAAAGTCTATGAAGCTTTTTTAGTGGCGGCGGATGCACATTCCGGCATCATGCGTAAAGACAATATCACGCCCTATATCATGCACCCGTTGGAAGTGGCCTACAGTTTGGCGGAATCGCATTTAGACCGCGACACCTTATGCGCGGCGTTATTGCATGATGTGTTAGAAGATTCCAAAAAGTATTCAGAATCTGATTTAACGGCGCGGTTTGGTTTGCCCGTAACAGAAATGGTACAGGGCGTGACCAAGTTGGAAAAAAGCGAAACGCTGGCAAGTAAACAAGCTGTTACTCAAGCCAGTTTACGCAAAATGATGCACGCAATGGCGGATGATTACCGCGTTGGGCTGATTAAAATTGCTGACCGTTTGCACAACATGCAAACCCTCGACAATATGTCTGCCGAAGCCAAACGCCGAATTTCCAAAGAAACGTTTGCGATTTACATCAAGCTTTCGCACAAGTTGGGCATGAATGAAGTGCGCCGTAAATTGCAATGGCTGGCGTTTCAGCATCTTCATCCGTGGCGTAGTGCGGTGATCGAACGCGCGTTAAACCAGTACCTGACCGACCACAGCGAACGTCAACGCACCATTGTGACAAACGTGGAAAAAAAACTGGAACGTATTTCCGGCTGCATGGTGTTTTTGTGGAATAAAAACCTGTACCGCCTGTACGAAAAGGCTCGCACAGGGGAAGTCAATTTACGCAAGCAATTGGGTTTGATGGAAATCCGCGTGGTGGTGAAAAACCGTGAGGATTGTTACCAAGCCCTTGGTTTAATCCATGAATTACACAAACCGCGTATGGGCACGTTTAAAGACTTCATTGCCACGCCGAAAAGTTACGGGTTTGAAGCCTTACAAACCGTGGTTATGGTTGCCGGACAACGCCAGCAGGTGAAATTCCAAATCCAGACCCGCGAAATGTATAACTTATCCTTGTATGGCATTACCGCGCGGTGGCGTTGCCCTGATATGTCATCGACCAAGCGCATGGAATACACCAAAGAAGCCGTGCAAACGTGGTTAGCGCAAGTGCGGGATTTGGATTTCCAAGCCGAAGACTCAACCGAATTTTACGCGGATATTCAAGCAGATATGTCGCGCAATGACATTATCGCCTATACCCCCGCTGGTGATATGAAGGAATTTCCGCGCGGTGCAACGCTGGTGGATTTTGCCTATGCCGTGCATACCGAAGTGGGCAATCATTGCGTGCGTGCTAAAGTCGACGGTATGGAACGCCAATTACGCACTCGTATTCCCAACATGGCGACGATTGAAATCATCACCGACTCTCACGCCACCCCGCAAGCCGCGTGGCAAAATTTCGTGGTGACAGCCCAAGCCAAGTCCAGCATTCGTAACTGGTTACGCAAGCAAACGGTGGATGACTTCATTGGTTTAGGGCGTGAACGTTTAGAGATCGTACTGAATAGTCGGGGTCATAGCATTAATGCATTAGAGCAGGGTCTGCTAGAAAACACGGGGAAAACGTTAGGGCATTCTGACCTGCCCAGTTTGTTTGCAGCGATTGGGCGCGGGGATGAATGTGCAAAATTATTAACCGAACGCTTGCTGGGTAAAATGCCAGCGCAAGAAGCGAAATCCGACACGCCATTGTTGATTAAAGGCACAACGGGTTTGGCGGTTAAATTTGCCGCGTGTTGTTTACCGTTACCACACGAACACATTTTGGCGCACCAATTACGCGGGCAACAAGGTTTGGAAGTACACCGCGCGGATTGCCCCAATATCGCGCATTTAGAAGTGGCTTCAACGAATCAAATCTTCGCGGTAGCATGGGCAAAAGATTTGCAAGGGCAAAAATTCTCCACAGGCATTGTGATCGATGTGCGTGATGTTAAAGGCATGTTGCACCACATCACCAAATGTTTGGATGACATGGATGTGAATATTGTCGATTTGAACATCACCGGAGAGGGACAAATCAAACGGGATACCCTTATCATACAGGTTCGTGATATTACGCATTTACAACAAGTCATGCGTCAGCTAAAACATATCCCGAATGTAGAAGATGTCACCCGACTTTTGAAAAAGGATTCCCATGACCAAGACGATCATTTCAACGACTGAAGCTCCACAAGCGATTGGCACTTATTCCCAAGCGGTGCGTTCGGGTAATACGGTGTACTTGTCCGGTCAAATCCCGCTTGTGCCAGAAACCATGCAAATGATCGAAGGCGACATGGCTGAAAACGTGCGCCAAGTCTTCCGTAATTTGGCGGCGGTGGCGGCGGCGGCGGGCGGCTCATTGAATGACAGTGCGAAAGTGAATGTTTTTTTGACTGACTTGGCGAATTTCCCCATTGTGAACCAAGTCATGGCGGAATTTTTCACCGAACCTTATCCCGCACGCGCGGCGATTGGGGTCGCTTCGCTGCCACGCGGGGCGCAGGTGGAAGCCGATGCGATTCTCGTGTTACCTGAAACGCTGTAAGCATTATGAGCGAGCAACAGGGGCATAAGTTAGCGGCGATTGACCTTGGCTCGAACAGTTTCCACATGATTGTGGTACAGGTCGACCCCAATGGCTATGTCACCGTTTTGGATCGTTTGCGTGAGCCTGTGCGGTTAGGCAATGGTTTGGATGCCAAAGGCAACCTCACCAAACCCGCCGAAGAACGCGCGTTAGCTTGTTTAGAACGTTTCGGGGAGCGCATTCGCGATTTCCCCAGTGAAAATGTCGCAGCCGTGGGTACAAATACCCTGCGTCAGACCAAAAATGCTCGCCAATTTCTGCACGCGGCAGAAAGTGCGTTGGGGCATCCGATCTCGATCATCAGCGGACGTGAAGAAGCACGTTTAATCTACCTTGGTGTTGCCCATTCGCTTGCGCAAGATCAGCGTGGCAAGCGTTTTGTAATGGACATTGGCGGTGGTAGTACCGAACTCATCATCGGGCAAGGTTTTGAACCGCTGCATCTGGAAAGTTTGCGCATGGGGTGTGTCAGCAGCCAGCGATTTTTCCCTGATGGGCATTTACACAAGTCCTGTTGGGAAAAAGCCCTAACTGCGGCGCATTTGGAGCTTGCCCCGATTAAAGCGGGGTATCGCGACATCGGTTGGGATTCCGCCACGGGTGCATCGGGAACGATTCGCGCGGTGGAAAAGGTTATCCAACAAACGGGGCTTGCGCCGTATGGCATCACCCTCGAACACATGCAAATCCTTCGTGGCATGATGGTGGAAGCAGGGCATCTGGATAAATTGCGCTTGGCAGGGTTGAGCGATGATCGTAAACCCGTGTTTGCGGGCGGTTTAGCGATTCTGATTGCTACCTTTGAAGCTTTGAAAATTCGACGCATGTCGGTATCCGATGGCGCATTGCGTGAAGGTTTGATTTACGACCGTTTAGACCGTTACCAGCACGAAGATCAACGGGCAAAAACCGTGCGCAATCTGCAACAGCGTTTTCAGGTGAACCCCATACAGGCGGAAGTAGTGCGTAAAACAGCACACAAGCTGTTTAATCGCTGCCGTGATGATTGGAAATTGCCTGATTACCTTGATACGTTACTGTGTTGGGCGGCTGAATTGCATGAGTTAGGTTTGGCAATTGCACACAGTGGTTATCACAAACACGGTGGGTATTTGTTGGAACATGCCGATTTGCCAGGGTTTTCCAAGGAAGAACAGTGTTGGTTAAGTGTGTTGGTGCGCACACACCGTCAGAAGCTGTCCCCCAAATTGTTTGAGGTATTGGATGCGCGTCATCGTCAGGCCGCTTTGTATGTGTGCGTTATCCTGCGTTTAGCAGTGTTATTGCACCGTTCGCATAACGAGCACGCGCCCCGTGTTGAACGCCTCAAATTGGGCAAAAATCGCCTCGAATTACGCTTTGCGGAAACGAATCTCGCCGACAAACGCCCGTTATTACTAGCGGATTTGGAGCGCGAACAGATTTTTCTCACAGCAGTGGAAATGGAGCTATCGTTCTGACCATACCTACTTAACGTTGTAAGCGTTGAGTACGGTGTTCCACTTCGGGTTGGTAGCTAAATTCTGCCACCATGCGTTCTTGTTGCGCGGCCTGCAATAATTGTGGGGCGTGCTGTCGGATTTGGATAACAAGGCTGATCGCATCTTCCTGATTGGGGCGTGCTTGGGTGCTGGCATCTGGTGCGCTCAGTAACGCAGTGACAGCCAATGCTTCCGTAGCAAATAATAAGCGGTATTGCGCGTATTGGTTGAATTTCAACGCCTCGTTCCAACGTTTGACAAGGCTGCTGATTTGTTCGGACAGGTCACTATTGAGCTTGCGGTATTCCAAAATGTACGCGATTTTGCCGCGAATCTGTGCCTCTTCTTGGCGCAATTGTTCCAAATTACTCAAAATGCCGTTTTCTTGACGTTGCGTTAGCCAAGTGTGTAAGGCGCGATAATTCCGTTCCCCATAGGCTTCAAAGCTGGGGATATAAGGCGAACTGAACGGTTTGGGGTTGGTTTTCGTGGGTTTGACGGTGGGTAGGCTTTTTTGCTTTAACAGTGTGCCACAGTCGCGCAAGAAATCTTGAATCACCGCTTCCTCCTGCCATTGCGCTTTGCGGCTTGCGCCTAGGGCATCTTTAATGCGTTGTTGCAGGCGTTCGGCTTCGGTATCAAACATTTTGCGTACATGGGCGTTTTGTCCGGCATGATAATGCAGCCAGAACTCACGGCGACTCATGTCGATTTCATGATAAGCCTGTTTCAGTTGTTTGCGCCGTTCCCAACGAATATCGAGAACCCTTTGTAGAAATTGGCGTTGGGCAGGCATTTGTGTTGCCCATGCTTGGACATTGGTGACGAATTGATCCAATGCATTCAATTGTGCCAGCATTTGTTGGCGTAGGCCGTACAGTTCTGGATAGGCTTGGCTTTCAAAAGCATCCAATGGTTGAGCATTAGTGGGAGTGTTGGAGGATGCGGCATGACGGACTGGCGGCTTGGCTGATGGGCTTGCGGCGTATTCCCACAAAAAATTCAGCGTGGCAACAATCAACAACCCAACGAATGCTACCAACACGAGCACTTGTATGTCGGTGCTCAGCTCGGTTTGGCGTAGAAATTGGCTAAGCCATCGAGCAAAGAAAAAGATGCCTGCCGCTGCAATGAGCCACAGTAACAAAAGTAATACGCCATGAAGTTCCAGCATGTGTTTGATATTAGCTCAGTTTTTGCAGTGGGGTTGCGAGTTCTTAACGCCTAAGATTGTAGTGGTTTTTAGGCATTCTGTGCAGGTTGCAGGGAAATTATGCGTGTTTTTACAAAAAAATGAAATTAATGCTTGACAGTAGTGCACTAAAACGGTGTAATAGCCGCCTCAAGTGGCCGGGTAGCTCAGTCGGTAGAGCAGGGGATTGAAAATCCCCGTGTCGGCGGTTCGATTCCGTCCCCGGCCACCACTAAATTCACGATTACCCCCTTAGCCCGCGAGAAGTGGGCTTTCTTTTGCCAGTACCCTCGTTATCATCCTTATTTTAAGCTTTTTCCGCTAGGCATCGTGTATGATGCTCATCACTTAAATACTTATTTCAACGCTGATGCGGAGTAGCACAATGGAACAGTTCACATCTCAGGGAGAGCAAGCGATCCGTGATTTGGCTTATCGCTATGGTCTAAGCCAAGACGCGGTGACAACCATGCTGTATGCGGTACAACGTGGCAATGGCACGATGGCGCAATTCAGTCATCCCGAACTCGGTGGCATGGGGCAATGGATGCAAGGTGGCATGACAATGGTGGGCGATATGTTCAACCAAAGTCTTAAGTTTACCGTGGATAGTTTGTGTAATGACCTTGCGCGTCTGTTACAGCAGGGCAATGTTTGGCAACCAGCACCCGCGCCGACTTTTTCTAATAATACTTACAACAGTGGTTCATGGTGGCCTGCGGAATTGGGGTATCCGTCCTCATCCGGCGCACAAAATGATACGGCATATGCCTTCTTTCCCGCTCAACAACGCTTAGCGATCAAGCAAAATGGCGTAGTCACGCTTTATAACACGTTAAATCATCAGATCGGTGGCGTTTCTCAGCAGCAAGGCGGCATGGATAGCATGACTTTTACCAGCCAATACGGGACAGTACGACTGAGCGATTTGCCTGTTGTCAATGTGATTCGTTGAGCAATTGGTGAATAATACTGCGGTTTTACGTTACAAAAGGAACGGTTATGTCAGCAGATAATGGTTTGGAACTGATTAGCTTCAAAGTGTGCCCGTATGTGCAGCGTTCAGTGATTGCGCTGAACCTCAAGGGCGTGGATTACAAGCTCACTTATGTGAACCCCCATGAACCCCCCGAATGGTTTAAAGACGTATCGCCGTTGGGCAAAGTCCCTGTGTTGGTGGTGAATGGTCGTCCGGTGTTTGAGTCCGCTGTGATTTTGGAATACTTGGATGAAGTGTATGAACCGCGCCTGCATCCGGCTGACCCGTTAGAAAAAGCAGTGCATCGGGCATGGTTTGAGTTCTGTTCGGATTTATTGGGGCGTTTATTCCGTTTGCAGACCAGCAAGGAAGAAAGCGCGTTTAATGAAGCGCGTGATTCACTGCAACAAGGTTTGCAGCGTTTGGAAACGGTGCTTGCAGCGGATGAGCCATTCTTTGCGGGGGCGCAGTTCCATTTGGTGGATTGCGTTTACGCGCCGTTATTCATGCGTTTGGATTTGTTGAATCAGCATTTCGGGATTGCTTTTACTTACAATGAGCGCGTGCAAACGTGGCGCGAAGCCTTGTTGGCAATGCCTGCGGTTCAGCAGTCCGTTGCGGAAGACTTTGAAACAGCCTTCCTCAACTTTTTAGCCGGACAAAACGGTTTCATTCAAACTTACAAAAAGCCGTGATCGTATTCCCACATTACGGTTTTTTGCTTATTCATTGCTGCTTTTAGCAGTTGGATCAAAGGGTAAGCACGCACGTTAGTGCTTACTTTTTGACATTCTGCGTTATCTTCCGTCGTTTTCGGTACTGGAGCTTGTGCTTGCAGAGCTTGCTCAAGCTGTTGCAAGGCTGCCGGAATGTCTTCCGAGCGCATTGCGCTGGGTACTGTCCCGCTGTGTCCCATCATTTTCAATAACGCACTGGCATCTTTTTCAAACATGGATACGCTTGCGCCCGCCGGACTGGTGAATTTAATAAGCATGGCTTGTCTCCGCAATAGTTGCCGTTGAATGTGTGACTTTAACGCTTTGCGGGTGGGGTAGCTATTGCGTCATTTGTGTAAGAAATAAGGATATTGTAACGCCTGTCCATAAAAAACTTGACGCTACCCATCAAATGGGAATAAATTCCCATTCATGGATAAGACATTACGTTTAGCTTTCTATCGCATTGTGAAAACGCTGATGCGCATTCTCTATCGTAAGGGAGTTGCGTTGGGTGATTTTTCGCACCTAGTAAAGCAAGCGTATGTGGAAGTGGTGGAACAGGAATTAGCGAACAGCGGCGAACGTGTCACTACTTCGCGGATTGCGGTGATTACGGGTTTGACACGCAAGGATGTTGCGGTTTTGCGGCAACGGGAAGCGGCTGAGCCTAAACCACGCTTTAACCGCAGTTTGCGCGTGATCAATGGGTGGTTGCATGATGTGGCGTTCCAAGATGCCGCGACAAAACAGCCAGCTAAATTACCGTTTCGCGGTAAATCAGGCAGTTTTGAGCACTTGGTGCAGCGTTATAGCGGGGATATGTCGTGTTTTGCGATGTTAGACGAGCTAAAACGGGTGCAAATGGTGCAGGAAACGGCAGATGGTCAGGTTGAACTGTTGCATACGGTTTACATTCCGCAGGGTAACGAAAGCGAAAAGTTGCAGTTGATGGGTAACGATGTTGCTTTGTTGGTTTCGACCATTGACCACAATATGACGGCGAATGACCCACGAGAACTGCGTTATCAGCGCAAAGTGAGTTACAACAATTTGCCCGCAGAGGTGTTGCCTGCCTTTCGGGAGTTCGTCAAGGAAGATGCTCAAGCTGTATTAGTGCGGTTTAATGCGTGGCTGTATCAGCATGACCGTGATAGTAACCCCGATGTCCAAGGAACAGGGCGAATGCAAGCGGGTGTTGGCATTTATTACTTTGAACAACCTGTCGTAGAGGAACAAACGGTGTCAGCGACACAGGAGTCAGCCGATGCGGATTAAAGGATCGTTGGCAATGGTGTCAGCCATACTGAGTGGATGCTTACTCGGTAGTTGTGTGGATGATACGTTGTACTTGGCAGAAGGTGGTATGACCGGAACGGGGATTTCCGCAGGGCGTATCACTGGGTTCGGTAGTATTTATGTCAATGGCGTGCGTTACAACGTTGATCAAGCCGCTTTTTATCGTGGTGGTACAGTGGCGAGTGGTCAAAGCGATTTCCACGTTGGCGAATTTGTCACAGTGACGACCAGCAGTGCCAGTAGTAGTGATAGTACTACCTCAGTGGCGGCACAGGTGAGTTTTGATAGTTTGATTACGGGTGAGGTCACGGCGATTTCTGCCGATGGTCAAAGCCTAGAAGTCATGGGACAAACGGTTACGACCGATGAATTAACCATGTTACACGGCATGACTCAATTGACAGATTTGGTCTTGGGTAATGTGGTGGAAGTGTCGGGTGTGCGCAATGCAGAGGGGGTGATTACTGCCTCTAGCATTAAGCTGGCACAAGCGACTTATCCGAATGATGGCTCATTGCTGAAATTAGAAGGCAGTGTGCAGGATTTGTTGGCGGAGCAACAATCCTTCCGGCTGGGCAATTTAACGGTTGATTACTCCACGGCCCAGTTGGAAGGCTTTTTATCCCGCAGTTTGGCAGACGGGGTTTACGTTGAGGTCGAGACACAGCAAGCTTTGCAGGGCTTGGTGTTGATTGCCAGCAAGGTGAAACTCAAGTCAGGTAAGTTGGATTTTCCGCAAAATGCGCGGATCGAGTTGGAAGGTGCGGTAACGACTATCGAAGCGAATACCGATACCAGTAGCCGTTTCACCCTGAATAATCAGGTGATTGTGACGGATGCGAATACCCAATTCGTGGGAATGTCGGCAGGCGATATTGTGCTGGATGCACTATTGGAGGCCGAGGGATACATCAATAGCCTCGGTGAATTACAGGCCAGTCGTGTTGCAGCACGACGACCAGCACCGAACGATAATCACGACCAGCGTTTGGCTGGGCAGATTACGGCGATGGATTACGCAGCAAAAACCTTAGTCGTACAAGGCAGTACGTTGGTGGTTGATAACGCTAGTATGTTACTGGATGGACGTGATGACCAGCGTCAGATCGTACAGGTGACACGCTTTGAAGCGTTGAGTGTTGGTCAATATGTCGAAGTCAAAGCCATTTTACAAAATGATGGCACATTACGAGTTTTACGCTTAGACGTTGGTGGAAATCCTCGCAAACGCTAACAGCGTCTAGGTGTTAAACAGCTATGCGCACGTCCGCAACGCCCTAGCGGGCGTGCAAGTAGCAAAAAACCCAGTGTTGCAGCACTGGGTCACAACATACTTACCCAAAGAGGTAAGTCTTCTGAAAACTTGTTTTGAGAGTCTATAGTCATGAATAACAAATTAACATTGACTTGCTTAGCATCTATTATGTTGGTCGCAGTGGCAACAACCGCCTCTGCGGATACAAAAGCTTTGTCCGAATACGATAGCAATGGTGATGGCGTTGTGACTTCTGCGGAAATCACCGCTGTTAAAACGGCTGATTTTAATACCGCAGACGTGGATACCAGTGGCAGTTTGACCCTCGCTGAATATTTGAATTTAGAATCCACCGTACAAACTCGCCGCATCAGTACTGCTTTCAAAAATCTTGATACTGACAGCAGCAGTGGTATTTCCTTGGCAGAGTTCACCGCCAGTACAACCAGCACAACCACAACTTACCTCACAAACGTCTTCAAACTAGCGGATAAAGACGCTGACTCTGCATTGAGTTTAACAGAATTTACCGAATTGCAAAGCAAAGGTTCAAGCTCAGGCGTGTGGGAATTTGCACGCATGGACACAACCGTCGACCAACTGTTGTCATTAGCGGAATACACCGCTGTACCGACCCCACCGAGCAATGATAAAGGCGGCAAGGGCGGCAAACGTTAATAGGATCATTTCCCCTGTAAGTCCCCCGCGAAGGTAATGATTCGATATTAAGTTAGGGGGACTTTTGTTATGGGTAGTTCATTAATCTGGTAAAGTTAATGGACTGCCTTTATTGCTGATGATTAAAAAGTTTTGGGGTTGGTAATGCGTAAATTAGCACATACTTCTGTATCAATTTTTAAAAAAAGAATAAAACAAATACTCGGTAAGGAAAATCCAGTTGCCAATGATCGACGCAAACTGTTGAAGTTAATTGGTGTCGGTGCAGCATTAAATGGTTCATGGCTATTGGCAGCTTGTGGAGGAAGTTCTAGTACGTCTTCATCAAGTGCTTCAAGCACTGGTTCAACGACTTCTGGTGGCAGTTCTACAACTACCACTACAACCACGACTTCAGGTACTAGTGGTTGCACATTAATTCCATCTGAAACACAAGGACCTTATCCATTGTTATCAGTATTAAGTAATACGGCAATGGTGCGTAATGTGATTACTGAAGATAAAACAGGATTACCTCTAACAGTTATTCTAAAGCTGGTGAATGTTAATAATAGCTGTGCTCCTATTACGAATGCTTCGGTGTATTTATGGCATTGTGACAAGGATGGTGTTTATTCTGGTTACAGCCAGCCTAGTATTAATACTGTAGGGCAGACATTTCTACGCGGGATTTGGCCTGTTGATGCCAATGGTGAAGTCACGTTTACAACTATTTATCCTGGTTGGTATAGTGGACGCATCACTCATATCCATTTTCAGGTTTATTTGAACGGTAGTACCTCAGTTGCTACGGTTACTTCGCAAATTGCATTTCCCCAAGAGATTACCCAAGCGGTGTATAACTCAGCATTGTATGCAGCGCATGGGCAAAATACTTCAGTGACCAGCTTTTCCCAAGACAATATATTTAGTGATGGAACAACTTATCAAATGGCAACCCTTAATGGTGATACAACAAATGGTTACACTGCAACGCTAACCGTAGGGATTAGTGTTTAGATAAATGACGATTATCTATTAGGATGCTGTATGGTCTTTTGATCGTGGTTGCGGGTGTTGTGTTATTGATTTGTGATAATCCATGTAAAGCCTATGTAAAAAAATGTAAAATCGCTTTTATTGGTAAGGATTGTTAGCGATTATTCCTCTTATACATGTTTCTGTGATGCTTGAGGATTCGTTTATGGAAGATTTAAAACCTAATAATGGCCTTGTCAATCAAGGCAATCATCTGCGCCGTTGGGCGACACCATTGACCATCGGTGCTTTTATCTTAATGGCAGTGACGGGTATTTTGATGTTCTTTGAAGTGCGCATAGGGATTATTAAGATTGCGCACGAATGGCTCAGTTGGATTATGGTGATTGCTGTTGGTTTGCATGTTTGGTTGCATTGGAAATCCTTTGGCCGTTATTTTTCCCAGACTACTTCGCGTGCACTAATCGCCGTTTTTGCGGTATTAACCGTTGCGTCATTGTTGATTCCTAATAATGGGCCACAGCGCGGTGGGCCTCCAAATGGGTTCGGTGGTGCAGCAGGTGGACAAGCCACGCAAGTGTTGTTGCAGGCATCATTGGCGAATCTGGCAACGGTAACACAACAAGCTCCTGAAACACTCGTGGATGAGCTGGAATCACAAGGAATTGCGGTTACTGATACTCAACAATCCGTGGAACAGTTAGCTCGTGCTAATCAACGTAACCCAGTTGAAGTGTTGAATAATATTCTCAAGTAATGTGGATATTAGCTCATAAAAAAAGCCGCTTTTCAGCGGCTTTTTCCTCCCCCTTCATGTTCCCCTTTCCTTGGGATAAAACCTGAAACGATTGTTATCACCGATACATCATTCAGTGAACAGGCCATTCCAATAGCTTTTAATCAATCATTTCGACTAAAGTCAGTAAACACGTTAATGAACGATACAAATGCGCAGGCAACTGCCTTATTAAATAGGGCTAAACAAAACCCGTGAGTAAAATGCTATTACTCACATGCTGAATCTATTTGTGTCTTCGCAAGAATCTTGGGCGCAATTATGGTAAATTTTGTGGGAAATTGCTAGAGCTAAACAGGCATTATTTTACGGGAATGTTTGCAGTGATTATTGGTCAAGCGATACCGGATCATAACCATAGCATCGGATAATGCTATGGTTGTGATTGGTAATGATAGTCGATTTATGGATGTTTTAAATCACATAGTTATCGACAGGTTCGTCCATTTGATAAAGTGTGTCCAACACTGCTTCGACACAGGCGGTTGGCTCTAATTTGTCTGTTTGGAGGCGTAACTCCGGCGTTTCAGGTGCTTCATAAGGGCTGTCGATACCTGTGAAGTTTTTCAACTCACCACGTCGTGCTTTGGCATACAAGCCTTTTACATCGCGTTCTTCACACGTTGATAATGGGGTATCAACGAAGACTTCCATAAACTCGCCTTCGACGAATAGTTCACGCGCCATGCGCCGTTCGTTACGGAACGGTGAAATGAAGCTCACCAATACGATCAAACCCGCATCAACCATCAGTTTGGCAACCTCGGCGACGCGGCGAATGTTTTCCACGCGGTCGGCTTCGGTGAAGCCTAAATTGCGGTTGAGGCCGTGGCGTACATTGTCACCATCGAGAATGTAGGTGTGGCGACCTTCTGCGTGCAGGCGTTTTTCTAACATGCTGGCAATCGTTGATTTCCCTGAGCCAGATAAACCCGTGAACCAAATACAACGCGGGGTTTGGTGTTTTTGCATGGCGCGTGCAGTTTTATTGATCTCCAGCGCTTGCCAGTGAATGTTGCTGGCACGACGCAGCGCGAACTCGATCATGCCTGCCCCAACGGTTTGGAATGTCAGTTTATCAATCAGGATAAAGCTGCCCAAGTTACGGTTGTTCTGGTATGGCTCGAATACTAAGGGGGCACTGGTTGAGAGATTAACCGTTGCAATCTCGTTCAATCCCAGCGTTTTGGCGGATAAGTGAGCACCTGTGTTGACATCTTCACGGAATTTGATTTCCGTAATGGTGGCGGTGACTTCTTTTGTACCGAGTTTGAGGAAATATTGGCGACCCGGTGCCATTGGGTGTTCGCTCATCCACAGTAAACGCACATCGAATTGGTCGGCAACTTCAGGTGGGTGGTCGCCTGCAACCAAGACATCGCCACGGCTTACGTCGACTTCGTTTTCTAGCGTTAGCGTAATGGCATCGCCTAAATTGGCGACTTCGACTTCTTCAAAGCCAACAATGACATTTTTGACGCGGGTTTGTACACCAGATGGTAAAACCCGTACCGGATCACCAGCACGGACTTCACCTTCCACTAAACGACCGCAATAACCACGGAAGTCTAAATTAGGGCGATTGACATATTGTACTGGCATCCGAAACGGTTTGATTTCGTTATCGTCGCTAATATCGACGGTATCCAGATAGTCCATTAAGCTAGGGCCGCTATACCACGGCATCCGTTCGCTTTTTACGAAAATATTATCACCATCCAACCCCGAAACCGGAATCACCTGAATGGTTTTAAAGGCAAACGGTGCAACGAAGGCTTGGTATTCTTCAGCAATGGTATTAAAAATAGACTCGTCATTATTCACTAAGTCCATTTTATTAATAGCCAAAACAATATTGCGAATACCCATGAGTGACACAATACGGCTATGACGGCGTGTTTGCGTGAGAATACCTTTGCGAGCATCAATTAAAATGACCGCTAAATCCGCAGTGGATGCGCCTGTTGCCATGTTGCGGGTGTATTGTTCGTGCCCAGGTGTATCGGCGACGATATAACGGCGTTTATCGGTTGCAAAAAAACGGTAAGCAACGTCAATCGTAATGCCTTGTTCGCGTTCCGCTTGTAAGCCATCGACTAATAAGGCGAGGTCAAGTTTTTCACCTTGCGTACCGTATTGGCGAGAATCGCTTTCTAATGATTGTAATTGGTCATCGAAAATATTCTTGCTTTCATATAATAAGCGACCAATTAAAGTACTTTTACCATCATCAACACTACCGCAGGTAATGAAACGCAAAGTTTGTTTATTTTGTTGTTCTTGTAAATACGCAACAATATCGTCTTGAGTGTTTACGGTGGTCATTAGAAATACCCCTCTTGTTTTTTCTTTTCCATTGAACCTGGTACGTCATTGTCAATTAAGCGGCCTTGGCGTTCAGAACTGCGAGCGGTAAAGGTTTCGGCAATAATGGCTTCTAGGGTATCCGCATCACTTTCAATCGCAGCGGTTAATGGCCAACAACCTAAAGTACGGAAACGCACGCGGCGCATTTCAGCTTGTTCGCCTTCAGCAAATGGATAGCGTTCGTCATCAATCATGATCCATTGTCCGCCACGGTTGACCACGGGGCGTTCTGCTGCCAAGTAAAGTGGGACAATTGGAATGTTTTCAGCATAGATGTATTGCCAAATGTCCAATTCCGTCCAGTTACTCAAGGGGAATACGCGGATGGTTTCATCGGGATTAATGTGCGTATTGTAAAGATTCCATAACTCAGGGCGTTGTGCGTTGGGTTGCCAACGGTGTCCCGCCGCACGGAAGGAAAATACCCGTTCTTTGGCACGGCTTTTTTCTTCATCACGGCGAGCACCACCAAACACGACATCAAACCCGTGCATGTCTAAGGCTTGTTTTAACCCTTGGGTTTTCATGACATCTGTGTGGTAGTTACTGCCGTGAGTAAATGGCCCGACACCTGCGGCAACACCTTCTGGATTTGTATGCACCAACAATTTCATGCCGCTTTCTGCGGCCATTCGGTCGCGGTGAATGTACATTTCACGAAATTTCCAGCCAGTGTCAACGTGCAACAATGGGAATGGTGGTGGGGCGGGGTAAAAGGCTTTGCGTGCCAAGTGCAGCATGACGGATGAGTCTTTCCCGATGGAATACATCATGACGGGATTTCTTGCTGTAGCGACGGCCTCGCGAATGATCTCGATGGATTCGGCTTCAAGTTGTTGCATATTCGTCCAATTCCGACTGATTATTAGATGTCAGTATGAGCTTCACCGCTCATTTGTCGTTCATTAATATACATTAATATACGAAT
>CAZEQX010000014.1:0-28595 GCA_964514635.1 uncultured Thiothrix sp. | reverse complement strand
CATCGGGACGAGCCTTGAATAAGTCCAATAATTTAAAACGTGCTAAGGTTAAACGATCCGGCTTGGCATCTTCGGCCTGCATCGAAGCGGAAAAATCCATAGCAATCACCAACGCTTGTTGGTTACGAAACACCGGAATTTCCTGTTTTTCCCACGACGGTCCAGCCATTGCTAATACCGCAATCGCCAATGTCACAGACATCAATGCCAACGCAATCCAACTTAACTTACCCGCTTTGCCTTGCAAAACAAACGGGCGCAATGCGGGGTCAATCAATTGTTCCCACTGACCGCTACCACGCTGTTGACGCTGCCAGCCGTACAGCCCCCACATGAGCGGAATCAACAGTAATAACCATAACCATGCTGCATGAATAAAATGCAAATCACGCAACCCTTGCATAAGGCTTTCCACGTTCGATTCCCCCAATTACTCGGAATCAACTTTGAATAACATGGCGCATAACGCCAACACGAACGCCAATAACAATGGCCAACGGAATAATTCTTGTTGCGGTCGCCAATGCTCTGTGGCTTTTTCAACGGGTTCTAAGCGATCCAATTCGGCATAAATGCGCTGAAACTCTTCGGTATCACGCGCCCGAAAATACTGACCACCTGTTTTTTCCGCGATGGATTTCAGCGTTTTTTCATCCAAATCCGCATTAGGGTTAAGTAACTGAAAACCAAACATGTCACGCATTTCATCGCTTTCAGAACCAATTCCCACGGTATAAATCTTCAAACCCGCACTGGCTGCCATATCAGCAGCTTCCAACGGTGACACGCTACCTGCGGTATTTGCGCCATCCGTCATCAAAATCAACACGCGGTTTTTTTCGGGGCTATTTTGCAACCGCTTTAATGCCAAACCAATCGCATCACCAATCGCGGTACGTTCCCCCGCTAAACCGATCACGGATTCCTTTAAAAGTTGTAAAACGGTTTCGCGGTCAAACGTCAGAGGAGCTTGCAAATACGCCTGATCCCCGAACAAGACCAAACCGATTCTATCCCCCACACGCTTGCGCACAAATTCGCCCGCTACAGCTTTGGTGGCAATCAAACGATCCACCACTTGCCCATTAAGGATAAAATCCTGCTCTTGCATCGAGCCAGACAAATCCACCGCCATCATTAAATCACGCCCTGCAACAGGCAATGTCATGGCTTCACCAATCCATACCGGACGTGCCGCCGCCGTCACCAACATCAACCACGCCAATGTCGCTAACACCAATGCCAACATTCCCTGCCATGAACGCGACAGGAGCACCCCACCTTGTTGCTGGAAATCGTCCAAAAACGGTACGCGCAAAGCCAGCCCCGCTTCGCGCTCCACGGGTTTTAGCCACCAACGGACTAACAATGGCAACGGCAACAAGATGAATAACCACCACCATAGAAATTCATACATGGCTTTTCTCCCGTTGCAGTTTAATCCACTCCCGAATGGCAGCGGCTAAGGCTGCTGTTTCAACCTGAGCCTCAGGGCGGTACGGCTGTTCGGTCAGCAATTGCTCGAAACGCCCGTTGAATAACGGTTTTCCAACCGATTCATCCAAAAACTCCACCCACGCAGAACCTGTCAAGCCTGACACTTTCGCTCGCCCATAATGGCTAATTGCAAGACGGCGCAGTAATACCGACAGCTCACGCAGCAGCACGGTGCTATTCGCGGGGTATTTGGCTTGTAGATGTTCCAGCTCACGCAAAGCGACGTTAAATTCTGTGGGGCGGCGCGGGATTTTGCGCACCAACCACCAGATCAACGCCCCCACAATAACGAATGCCAAAACAATCAAGACCCACCAACCAAAGGCAAGCGGCCACCAACCAATCGGATCAACCAAGTGGTTAGCGTGCAAGGGTAAATCCGTGGGTTTTACAGCATCAGGATTCATCGTTCACCTCTTCAGCGCAAGCCGTGTGCCAATTTTAATAAACGTTCCTGCCCTGAGTCTGCCGTCGACAATTGCACCAAAGACACACGATAACTGCGGCTGAAATCCTGCAATGTTTTGACCACTTGTTCGGCACGCTCGGTATAACGCTTGCGCCATAACGCCTGCCCCAGATTCACCCACAACTTACGCCGTCCATCGGTCAAACGCAGATTACCTTGCGCTGGTAAACGTTCTTCAAACGGGTCGTGAATGGCAATCAGCGTCAGTTGAGAATGACGTGTCATCATCGCCAGTTGGCGCAAAGCGGCGGGGGTGGTTTGGCGAAAATCACTTATCACAAACACTTGGCTACCCGCTTGTGCTACACGGCGTAAGCGCGTCCAACTGGTTTGCAAATCTTCCGCACGAGTAACGAACGGCGCGGCTGCTTGATTCGGATTTTGGCGTGTCATATCACTGACTTGCCGCAAAAAATGCAAAGCGGTGGAACGACTGCGGGATGGCTTTAACTCGATGTGCTTGCCGTTTTGCAGAATCCCACCAATACGATCACCGTCTTTGAGTGTTTTCCACAGCAATAAAGCGGCGACTTCCGCCATTACCACGGATTTAAAGCGTCCGCGTGTGGCAAAATACATCGAAGGGCGCAAATCCAGCCACAACAGCACGGGCTTTTCACGTTCTTCTTCAAAGACTTTGGTGTGAACACGCCCGCTGCGTGCCGTCACGCGCCAGTCAATGGTACGAATATCATCCCCCGCTTGATACGGACGCGACTCGGCAAAGTCCATTCCACGCCCTTTGTACACCGAACGGTGTAAACCATTACGGCGGGCGCGAATGTGCTTTTTCGCCAACTGTAATGTGCGAACTTGCCCTTTCAATTGCAGTAAAGATGACAGGGAACTGTACACGATCCCCTCACCTGTCGGCGGATTCGTGACGGCTGATACCGTCGCCTGACGCATAATCATTAAGGTACAGCCACCAATGCCAACAATTCGTCGATGACATGATTAGTGGTCATGCCATCCGCTTCTGCTTCAAACGTTAGCAATAAACGATGACGCAACACATCATGTGCTACCGCTTGAATGTCTTCTGGGGTAACGAAATCGCGCCCAGCCAACCATGCATACGCTCGCGCACAACGGTCTAATGCCAACGTTGCACGCGGGCTTGCGCCGTAAGCGATACTACCGACCAACGATTTGCCATAGCGTTCTGGATTACGGCTGGCTAATACCAATTGCAGCAAATAGGTTTCGACTTTATCCGCCATGTACACATTCAGAACGTCTTGGCGGGCAAGGCGAATGTCTTCCTGACTCACCAATGGCGCGGTGGTTTCTTTTTCGCGCTTGGCTTGCTGCATGGCTTCTTTACGCCCCAAATGCAGAATCACTTTTTCTTCCGCAGGCGTGGGGTATTCGACCAAAACGTGCATCAAAAAGCGGTCTAATTGCGCCTCTGGCAAATGGTATGTGCCTTCTTGCTCAATCGGGTTTTGCGTTGCCATGACCAAAAAAGGCTCAGGCAATGCCCACGTTGTCCCTGCAACCGTAATTTGTCGTTCAGCCATTGCCTCTAGCAAAGCGGATTGCACTTTTGCTGGAGCGCGGTTGATCTCATCCGCCAAAATCAGGTTGTGAAACAATGGGCCTTTTTGGAAATGGAATGAACCATCATTCGGATGGAACACTTCCGTACCCGTAATGTCGGCAGGTAATAAGTCTGGGGTAAACTGAACACGGTGAAAATCACCTTCAATGCCTTGCCCAAGCATTTGAATCGCGCGAGTTTTTGCCAACCCTGGCGCACCCTCCACCAATAAATGCCCATCAGCTAACAAGGCAATCATCAAGCGATTGATTAGGGTTTTCTGCCCAATGATTTTGCTCTGTAAATACTGGGATAACTTGTCAAAATTTTCTTTTTGGTTCATGTTCAATAAGCAATAGGTGGGTGTAGGGCGAAATATACGCGCCCTGTTCCTCTTGTTTCAAGTTAATCATCGTTAATTAAAAAGTACACTGCTCATGACCATGCAAACACAAATTGAAAGCAAAATTCGCCAAGCCATGCAGCCCGACTTTCTGGAAGTTATCAACGAAAGTCACCTGCACAATGTACCCGTGGGTTCAGAAAGCCACTTCAAAGTGACGGTTGTCAGTGGGCAATTCAATGGAAAAATGCTAATCGCCCGCCACCGCCAGATTAATGGTATTTTGGCAGAAGAATTAAATGGCAAAATTCATGCTTTGGCCTTGCACACGCTCACGCCAGATGAATACGTCGCGCGCGGGGGGCAAGTGGCGGATTCGCCATTGTGTTTGGGTGGGGGCAAAAGCTAACGCGCAAAAAAATGCGGGGTTGCTGGCTCAGGGCAACCCCGCTGGGGAGATGCTACCGTTAGGAGTCTTGCAGTAGCATAGAGGGCAAAAGCTCTACACGATCTTGTTATTATGCTAACCGAGTGGCTTTATTATTACTTCTTGTTAAGAAGATATTATTTTTACTATTAAATCCTATGGTCGAGTATTACATAGCAACTTGATGAGTCATCCCTATGTTACTACTACGACGTGCTGGGAACATACGCGCAATCAGACTCGCTGTTTCCCCCAACTGGAAGACTTTGCGTGGTTTATTATGACCTTCGACCAAACTAGCCAAGGTAATATCCCCTAAAAAGTCATAGAAACGTTGGCTTAGGTCGTCCCACATTTTTTGCACCGCGACCTGTTCTTTCGCGCTGGCGTTGCTGAATTTGCTGCTTGGCTCTTCTTCTGCTTCGGCAATCCGTGCAATCTCGGCAAGGCTAATTTCGTCAGCGGCACGGGCTAAACGATAACCACCACCAGGGCCGCGAATACCTTCAACCAAACCTTCCTGACGCAACTTCGCAAATACTTGTTCCAGATAAGACAACGAAATACCCTGTTGCCCTGCAATGTCACTCAGACGTACAGTGCGCTCGTCGTCGTTAATTGCCAGCGTCAGCATCGCCATGATGGCATGTTGACCTTGGGTAGATAGTTTCATGTCGTTTCTCCGCCTGTGTTTTAATCCATGAGTAGAACTATACGACACACAAACACTAAGAAAAAGTCGAAATTAACGCGATATTAGTTCGTAAAAACCGAACTATTTGACAAAAAGAAAGGGGGCAACGCCCCCCATTACTTCTACCCAATTGCGCGTTAATTTCCTGATAGCATCGAAAGATTGCGTTGCGCATCAGCATTGCCTTTTTCGGCTGCTAGGCTAAACAATTTGGCAGCCTTCTTCTTGTCTTGTTTAACGCCATTACCCAAAACATAAAGTACGCCCAAGTTGTTTTGTGCTTCGACAAAACCAGACTTGGCAGATTTTTCATACCAATAGGCTGCTTGTTCGTAATTTTGGCTCACGCCGCGCCCATCTTCGTACAATAAACCAAGATTGTATTGCGCTTTTGCATACCCCTGACGCGCTGCTTGTTCGTACCAGTACGCTGCCTCGCGCAAATCGCTGGGCAAACCGCCCAAACCATCCTCGTACATTGTGCCTAGCATTAATTGTGCGTGCTTATCGCCTTCTTCAGCAGACTGCTTTACCACTTCCGGTTCGATACCCGTCATGTCCAGTGAAGCAGACGCGCCCGATGCCGTATTTTTCCCCGCATTATCTGGAGGTGTAGAAACTTGTAACGATGCAGGCACGACTTCTGCCGTTTGTTCTACTGCACTAGCTGCAACCGTCGCTGGCGAGGTTGATTCTGGTTCAGGCACTTGAGCCTGAGCTGGGAGTGAAGCTGGTTCGGCTGCTTGAGCCTGAGTTGGGAGTGTAGTAGACGTATTGTTTGTAGAAGCCAACACCAGTTTGGCATTAACGTGACCTTGTGCAGCAGCTTTTTGCAGCCAATCCACCGCTTTTTTATTGTCTTGCTTAACGTATTGCCCATTCGCATACAGAATCCCCAAACCGTATTGCGCTTCGACGTTCCCCGCTTCTGCGGCTTTGCGTTGCCATTCGAGTGACTCTTTAATCTTTTTAGCAGAACTCTCACCGTTACGGTACAGCATCGCGAGCCGATATTGCGCATCAGCATCACCTGCCTTAGCCGCTGTTTGTAACCGCGCCATTTCATCCTCAACACTGACTTCGCTTTTGCGACGGTTGCGATACCAACTTTCGACGGAAGAACCAGAAGCACTAACCGCATCATTAGTCACACTTGATGCTGTGTTTGGTACTGTTTGTGGTGTCGGCAAGGATTCCGATGCCGCATTCCAAGGTGGTGGGGCTTCTTGCATGGCTGCTGGTTCTTGAACGTGTACGTCCTGCACCGCATTACCCGCTGCTTGACTTTCCACGGGCAACCACAGCGCGGTCATCCCAACACTCAGGAAAAATGATTGTGCCGCCAACAAGGAAAATGTCCGGCTTTTTACTTTTGTTGTTATCATGGTAGCCCCGATAGACGGTTGGAAAGCGAAACATCACTGAAATGGATGGTTTGCTTTATAAATCAATCAAGCATAACACTGACTGAATGTTACTATGAATGACGAATTGCTCTTACGCTACAGCCGCCAAATCCTCTTACCCGCTGTTGATTTGCAGGGGCAGGAACGCCTACTCACCGCCAAAGTATTGATTATCGGCATGGGGGGCTTAGGCGCACCCGTTACCCTATACCTTGCGGCAGCAGGGGTAGGACAATTAACGTTGGTCGATTTTGACAAGGTTGATCTCACCAACTTACAACGCCAAGTGATTCATAACACCGCTAATATTGGCAAACCGAAAGTGGATTCCGCCGCTGCAACAGCACAAGCGTTGAATCCGCATGTTCGCCTTCGCACACTTGCGCAATGTTTGGATTTTGGGCAATTACTTACCGAGGTTCAAGCCCACGATGCGGTAGTGGATTGTAGCGACAATTTCCCGACGCGGTTTGACATTAACCGTGCTTGTAAAATCGCGGGCAAACCCCTGATTTCTGGGGCAGTAATTCGTTTGGAAGGGCAAATTACCACCTTCGACTTTCGCCAAAGCGACGTGGCGTGTTATCGCTGTTTGTACGGCGAAGATGGCGAAACCGAAGACACTTGCAGTACCACAGGTATTCTTGCCCCCGTTGCAGGCATTATCGGCAGTATGCAAGCCACGGAAACCCTGAAAGCCTTGCTTGATTTACCCACGTTGAACGGACGTTTATTACTGCTTGACGCGCTGTATATGCAATGGCGCGAAATGCGTTTACGCCCTGACCCGCAATGCCCCATCTGCGCAACCTCACGTTCTGGGATTTAGCCAGCGGCCCAAGGTGTGTTGCAACTCATCTAAACGCACGGGTTTGGATAGATAATCGTTCATACCCGCTTCATAACACTTTTCGTCATCCCCCTTCATAGCATGAGCAGTCAATGCCACGATTGGCAACTGACGGTAACGACCATTGTCTAATTGACGAATCCGGCGCGTTGCCTCATAACCATCCATGATCGGCATTTGGCAATCCATCAAGATCAAATCATAATGCTGGTGTTGAATCGCCTGAATGGCCTCTTCGCCATTCACAGCACAATCCACCTGTTCATACCCCATTTTACGCAGCATTGCTAACGCTACTCGCTGATTAACGATATGATCTTCCGTCAACAAAATATGCACACCATCTTGTCGCAGCAAAGGAGGATCAGGCACAGGTTGCAATGACTCTATCACTAATTCAGGTTCTGCGGTTAATTTCTGCGGTTGAATCTGCATTAATAGGCTGGAATATTTCAGCGGTTTGGTGAGTAAATGAATCGCCCGCCCCAACGAAACCAACTCCAACCCCATAATTTGCCGACCAGTCCCGTAGATGAATAATGGAACTTGACTATGTTCACGCACGGCTTTAACGATAGCAATCATTCCCAATGGATGATCCGGTTTATGATAGGCCATATCAGCATCTAACATAATAAAATCAAACCCATTAATTTTTTCCAAAATAGACATCAAGCTATTCAGGTTATCCACAACAATCGATTTAATGCCCCAATCACGGAACTGTTTTTCATAGTATTGGTTGAGAACAGGCCGCGTCCCTACCACCAACAAAGAACACGCATTATTAAAATCAAACAGCAAATTGTCCGAATAAACCTCCGCAGTGATTGTCACCCAAAACGTTGAACCGACCCCCACTTGACTCACTAAACCAATTTCCCCGCCCATTAATTGCGTCAGTTGTTTGCAAATGGCTAAACCTAATCCCGTACCACCATGTTGACGTGTAACCGAACCATCCACCTGTGAAAAAGCTGTGAATAATTTGCTTTGCGCATTATCGGAGATTCCGCACCCTGTATCCATTACATCAAATTTCAACACGCATTTTTGCCCAACTTGAAGAGCACTGACATTATCAACCAAACTAACTTTTAAAATCACCTGTCCACGTTCTGTGAATTTAATCGCATTATTAAGCAAATTCAATAGAATTTGCCGTAACCGAATCGGGTCACTAACAATACAGCTAGGTACTTTTTTATCAATAAAAAAAGCCACCTCAATACCCTTTCCATGCGCATTTTCTGCCAATAGTTCCACAACACTTTCTAACAAAGGTAAGAGTTTGAAAGAACTACTTGTAATGACCAGCTTACCCGCCTCTATTTTTGAAAAATCCAAAATATCGTTGATAATCCTCAACAAAGACTCTGCACTGTGCTGAATGGTACGAATTTGCTCGCGCTGTTCTCGTGTCAATTTACTGTCTAACAATAACTCTGCCATGCCAATGACACCATTCATTGGGGTGCGAATTTCGTGACTCATATTCGCCAAAAATTCCGATTTTAATCGTGCTGATTCCAAAGCGGCATCTCGCGCTTGCGCCAATTCTTGTTGCACACGAATCCGGTGGCTTATGTCTCGAATAATGCCTGTAAAGACAATACAATCACCAAACCTAGCCTCATTAACCGATAGATCAATAGGAAAACATGAGCCATCCTTACGTTTTGCGATCAGTTGCCGTGGTTTTCCAATAATATTTTGCCTTCCTGTTTTTAAGTAAGTTCGGATATAAGCATCATGCTGCTGTTGATGCGTACCCTCCATGAGAATATTCACATTCTGGCCTAACAGTTCTTCTGGCATATAACCCAGAACACTCAAAACTGACTGATTAGTTTCTACAATAATACCTTTTGTATTAATGACAATAATAGCATCTAACACGGAATCAATAATCGTCCTAGCTTTAATTTGGTTCGCGGTAAGGTCTTCTGCTAATTGTTCACGCTCCTGAATCCCCTGTATTAACTTCTGATTAGCCAAACGCGCCGTTTCTACTGAAGCCTGTGCCGTATTTAACGATGTGCGCAAACTGCGTAATGCCAATACCAAAATTAATAGCAAGGTACTGCCTAATCCCAATAGAATAAGAAAGGATTCCATCATCATGTTTTCAGCCGTGCGTTCAAAACCACTCAACGGGCGGCTCACCGTTAATACTCCGCGTACATCACCAAGTTTCCAATCTTTTTTAGGTGTTGCTGCGTAATGATTATGGCAATCCACACAACCTTCCACCAAACGATCGGCTCTGGCATAACGCAGAATCTGCTGCCCATTAACCGCTTCAAACCGCCACACAGATTTATCCGGCTGTTTACGCAATTCATTCAATGCCCAACGTTCAAAATCATCTTTTACCCCGCCATCCTTACGCCAAGGAAAGGGTTGGTCACTGTATAAGCGGACTTTGTAATTACTATCGTGGCTTTGTGATAAATACGTTGCAAAATCCACATTCATGGTAGATGGCAAAGGCAATGCACCATTAACCTGCTGGTAATCATGGGTAATTTTTATGCCACTCTCTAACGCTTTTGGTACGATTCTCTCCGCGTAGAATGAACGAAATTTCATGACCGAATTAACAAACTGGCTTGCTTCATAGACAGCAATTTCTTCATTGATCAATTTATAGCGTTGATAGCTAATCCAAAAGACTGTCGCCGTCCCTAGTAGCAGCGCACCAAACAAAATATAAACAGCGTATCGGGTGAAAAAACCATCACCACTTGGTATAAAACGATAAGCAGCCATGTTTATGATTCATTATTTTAATATAACCGTTGCTTATACTAGCAAGAATGCAAGAGAAATGCAGAAAAACCGACAATAGATTTGATCTATCCACCCAAATAAAAAAGCCCCAGCTATTAACTGGGGCTTTCGAGCCAGAACGAGTCTTCGTCAAGCCTAGAGCAATTAAGCAGCCTGCACCGCAATTTGCTGTGAAGTATGCGTAATCCGATTAGACTTATCGAAATAAACCAGTTGAGGCTTATGCAGATTCGCTTCCGCTTCTGCAAAGGTAGCGTAAGTACAGATAATTAATAAATCACCTGTTTTCGCCTTATGCGCCGCCGCACCATTGATAGAAATGATGCCACTACCAGCTTCCGCGCGGATCGCGTAGGTAGAAAAACGCTCTCCATTGGTAATGTTATAAATGTGCAATTGTTCGTATTCACGAATATTGCCAGCTTGCAACAAATTATCATCAATCGCGCAAGAGCCTTCATAGTCCAACTCAGCGTGAGTGACGGTAACACGGTGCAGTTTGGATTTGAGCAGTGTCAGCTCCATAGCGATTCCTCCGTCAGCGAAAAGGTATTTTGCAATGCAATACTATTATGATGTTTCGGTTAAATTTTTCAATAGTAGCGGGATATTATCGATCAATCGCGCTTTGCCCAACCATGCCGAACCCAGCACAACCAATTCCGTATCCGTTAGCTTAGCAGGCTGTAAATCAATCGCACGCCGAATTTCAACATAGTCTGGTCGAAAACCACGCGATTCCAGTGCTTTCAATGCTTGAGCCTGTAAAAAGGCGTAATCCTGCCTACCTTCGTGCAGTGCGTCAACCACTTCCCGCAAAGTTTGATTCAACCCTGAGGCAATTGCACGTTCTTCTGGTGTCAAATAGCCATTACGCGAACTTTTCGCCAAACCATCCGCATCACGCACGGTAGGCAAACCCACAATTTGAATGTCCATGTCCAAATCACGAACCATCTGGCGAATCAGCATTAACTGCTGAAAATCTTTCTCACCGAATACCGCGACATCCGGTTGTACCAGATTAAATAGCTTACACACTACGGTAGAAACCCCTGTGAAATGCCCCGGACGCGATGCGCCTTCAAGCAACTCACTGATGACAGGCACTTCGACCTTGCTTGCCAAACCACCTGATGGGTACATCAATGCTGGGGTCGGTGTGAATAGCAAATCTGTCGCAGCAGCAGCCAACTGTGCACAATCAGCCTCTAATGTGCGAGGGTACGCGGCTAAATCTTCCTTGCGGTCAAACTGGGTAGGATTCACGAACACCGATACCACCACTTTCGTACCCAACGCTTGTGCACGCTCGACCAGTGCGATGTGGCCTGCGTGCAAATTTCCCATTGTGGGCACAAACGCAATGGTTTCACCTGCTCGCCGCCACGCCTTGACATGGGCGCGTAACTCGGCGATTTGTTCAACAATGATCATCTCTGACTACCCTCTCCAGTACGCTAATGTTTAGAAAAAACAGTGCTCATCTTTTGGGAAAGTACTGTCTTTGACCGCCCCCACATAGTTGGCAACGGCTTGAGGAATGGTTGAACCACCCGCCATGAAGTCTTGGGAAAACTTCGGCGCACGCGGCGAAATACCCAACATATCGTGCAAAACGAGTACCTGCCCGTCACACTCACGCCCCGCACCAATGCCAATGACAGGAATTTCCAACGCTTGGGTAATTTGTGCCGCCAAGCTGACGGGTACACATTCCAGTACCACTAAATCCGCCCCCGCATCCTGCAAGGCTTTTGCATCATCCAGCATCTGCTTGGCAACAGTTTCATCACGCCCCTGTACGCGATAGCCGCCCAACTTGTGTACAGACTGTGGTTGTAACCCTAAATGCGCACACACGGGAACACCATGATGGGCAAGCTGTGCAACCGTTGCGACTTGCGGTGCGCCGCCTTCCAATTTCACCATGTGCGCCCGCCCTTCCTGCATTAATCGCGCACTATTGCGTAATGCCATGTCCGGCGAGGTATAGCTCATGAATGGCAAATCACCAATCACCAGCGCACGTTGCGCCCCCATTGTCACCGTGCGAGTGTGATAGACCATTTCGTCGATAGTAACAGGTACGGTCGTATCGTGCCCTTGCACCACCATCCCTAAAGAATCCCCGACCAAAATAATATCAACCCCTTGGGCATCCAAAACACGCGCAAAACTGGCATCATACGCCGTTAGCATGACGATCTTTTCGCCTTCACGCTTCATTTTCCGCAGGCTGGTAACGGTAACACGCGGGCTAGGTTTTGCATTGCTCATGTGGTTAAACTCCGAGAATCCACTCAAAACTAACTGAAAACAGCCAAGCAGTGTACCATACCATGTCAAGACTGTCCTTGAAGGAAAACCTAGCAAAAAATAGTATTTTATTGTTCGCGCTCACTGCACTATATCACTGCCTTGACTACAATTCAGAGCACTATAAACCAAGATATGGGTAATAAAACTCAGGCTATGAAAAACCAATTAGCACAACGTAAAGGCATTATTCTCGCGGGTGGTAGTGGCACTCGCTTATATCCATTGACTCGTGCGGTTAGTAAACAACTGATGCCAGTTTACGATAAACCCATGATTTACTATCCACTGACTGTATTAATGTTATCGGGTATTCGGGATATATTAATTATTACCACTCCCGAAGACTCAGCCGCTTTTCAACATTTATTAGGGGATGGCGCAAATTGGGGAGTCAATATCCAATACGCCGTACAACCTAAACCCGAAGGCTTAGCCCAAGCCTTTTTAATTGGTGCAGACTTCGTAGGACATGCGCCTTCCACCTTGATTCTCGGTGATAACATTTACTATGGCGAAGGTCTTTCCCATCGCTTACAACAGGTTGCTCAACAGCAAGATGGCGCGACGGTGTTCGCCTATTATGTGCGTGACCCTGAACGTTATGGCGTGGTGGAATTTGATGAAGCAGGTAAAGCATTAAGTATTGAAGAAAAACCGCAACAACCGCGCTCCCCTTATGCCGTGACAGGCTTGTACTTCTACGACAATCAGGTAGTCGATTTAGCGAAAGAAGTTAAACCTTCACCACGCGGGGAATTAGAAATCACCAGCATCAATCAAATGTACCTAGAGCACGGACAATTGCACGTTGAAATGCTCAAACGTGGTACCGCATGGTTAGATACAGGGACTCATGCCTCTTTACTGGATGCTTCCAACTACATTCGTGTGATTGAAGAACGCCAAGGTTTGAAAATCGCCTGCCCCGAAGAGGTCGCATGGCGCATGGGCTATATTGATGACGAACAATTATTACGCTTAGCAGTCCCTTTGAAAAAAAGTGGTTATGGCATCTATCTGGAGGAATTACTGAAGTGAAGGTTATTGATACCACTATACCTGATGTCAAGGTTCTCGAACCGCGTGTATTCGGCGACGAACGCGGCTTTTTTTTGGAAACTTGGAACAGCCGTACCTTTGCTGAACTGGGTTTAGATTTGACCTTTGTACAAGATAACCACAGTCGTTCCGCTCAAGGTATCTTGCGCGGCCTGCATTATCAGGTTCACCAACCACAAGGTAAATTAGTGCGCGTTACTAGCGGCACAGTGTTCGATGTCGCGGTTGACTTACGCCAGTCTTCCCCAACTTTTGGGCAATGGGTTGGTGTAGAACTGTCCGCGACCAATCACCGCATGTTATGGATTCCCGAAGGTTTTGCGCACGGTTTTTACGTTATGAGCGAATCGGCAGATTTTCTCTACAAATGCACCGCACTGTATGCACCAGAACACGACCGTTGCCTACAGTGGAATGACCCAACCGTAGGAATCAACTGGCCTTTGGTTAATAATGATCCACCACAAGTCTCAGCAAAAGACGCTATTGGAAAATCGTGGGAAGCAGCGGAGAAATTTGCGTGAAAATTTTACTAACCGGAGCAAACGGGCAACTTGGCTCAGAATTGCAAGCCACTTGTCCTGAACACGTTGTCTTACTGTCGACAGACCGTGATACCTTAGACATTACCTCCCCTGAACACCTTGCCCAGTGGCTGGATGCTAATCAACCTGAGGTAGTAATCAATGCAGCAGCTTACACAGCGGTAGATAAAGCCGAAAGCGACAGCGACATGGCATTTGCCGTCAATCACACTGCCGCGTTACACCTTGCCCAAGCCTGCGCCAAACGTGGGATTTACCTGATTCACGTTTCTACCGACTTTGTGTTTGATGGCACACAAAACCTACCGTATGACGTGGATGCGCCCACAGCACCATTAGGCGTGTATGGTGAAAGCAAATTGTACGGTGAGCAAGCCGTGCAAGAATATCACCCTACTGCTTGCATTGTACGCACCTCATGGCTGTATTCAGCGTATGGCAATAACTTCGTTAAAACCATGTTGCGTCTCATGCGTGACCGCGACTCAATTGGCGTGATTTACGACCAAATCGGTACGCCAACGTGGACACAAACACTCGCAAACACCATTTGGGCGTTAGTCGTGCAAAAACCACAGGGTATCTTGCATTGTGCCGACAACGGTGTAGCAAGCTGGTATGATTTCGCCATTGCTATCCAAGAAGAAGCCCAAAACTTGCAATTATTAGACAAAACCATTCCGATCAAGGCATTACGCACGGCTGAATACCCAACCCCCGCTAAACGTCCAGCCTTTAGCGTGATGGATAAACGCGCTACCGAGGCTTTACTGGGTTATCAGTTACCACATTGGCGCGTCAGCTTACGTCAAATGTTACACGCATTGCACAACACAACGGCATAAAGGGCGAAACAACATGAGTTACCAACCAAAACAACTGTTAGTCACAGGTGGCGCGGGTTTTATCGGCACGAATTTCGTGCATTACTGGCTGAATACTTATCCCGATACCCGCATTGTGGTGTTAGATGCCCTAACGTATGCAGGACGTTATGAAAACCTGCAACCGCTGGAAGGACAAAGCAATTTCCGCTTTGTGCACGGCGATATTTTAGACCAAGCGTTAGTCGAGCAGTTATTGCGCGATGAAAACATCGACACTATCGTGCATTTCGCTGCGGAATCACACGTTGACCGTTCCATTTATGGACCGGATGCGTTTCTGAAAACCAATATCGACGGCACGCATAGCTTGTTGAAAGCGGCAAAAAAAATCTGGTTGGAAGAAAAAGCCGGATGTGCACATCGTTTCCACCACGTCTCAACCGACGAAGTGTATGGCACGTTGTCACCCACTGACCCCGCTTTTACAGAAACCACACCTTATGCCCCCAACTCCCCGTATGCTGCCAGTAAAGCCGCATCGGATCATGTGGTGCGTGCCTACCAACACACTTACGGTCTGAACACCACTACTAGCAACTGCTCGAATAACTATGGGCCGTATCAATACCCCGAAAAATTAATTCCATTAGCCATTTCGCGTTTATTACAAGGACAAGCTGTACCGATTTACGGCGATGGTCAGCAAATTCGTGATTGGCTGTATGTTGATGATCATAACCGTGGAATTGATTTAATTATTCGCAACGGTTTGGTCGGAGAGACCTATAATATCGGTGGCAATAATGAGCAAGCGAATCTGAGTCTGATCCATGAATTATGTGATTTACTGGATGCACGCTTCCCTGATTCACCACATGTTCCGCATCGTCAACACATCACTTATGTTGCCGATCGTCCAGGACATGATCGCCGTTATGCGATTGATAACAGTAAAATCTGTCGTGAACTGGGGTATGTCCCAGCCGAAACCTTCCAGTCCGGTTTGGCCAAAACTTTAGACTGGTATTTAACAAGAACTGACTTTTGGCAAGCAGGCATAGAACTGTTTGGCACTCACGGGAGCAAGGCCTAATGCAATGCCGTATCTGCGGTAGTACGGGAGAACATCGTACCTATGTCGCAAAAGAAATGATGTTAGGGTTACGCGATGAACATCGTTACTTTCAATGCGTGGACTGTAATTGTTTACAAATCGAAACCATTCCCGACGATTTGGCGCGTTACTACCCTGAGAATTATTACTCCTACCGCGATACGGCAACCGCTGGCAATGCCATCAAACGTTTTTTAGTCCAACAACGAGACACATACGCTGCCACAGGGCACAACCTTGTGGGGCGGCTAATGCAGTTTTTATCCCCGAATACCAAACTTGCCACCTTGCGTCCGGCAGGCATTCACACCCAGTCACACATTTTGGACGTGGGGTGTGGTGCAGGGCATTTGCTGCATTCGCTACGCGCGGTTGGCTTCCAACACTTGTTGGGGATTGACCCTTTCAACCGCGAAACCATTCGCTACGACAATGGCTTAGTGATTGAAAAACAAGATATTTTTAATACCAATGGTGAGTGGGATTTGATCACATTCCACCATTCGTTCGAGCATTTACCCGACCAACAAGCACACCTAAAACGGGCGTTTGAACTGCTTAAAGCAGGTGGCATGGCATTGGTGCGTGTGCCAACGGTATCCTCGTGGGCATGGCAGGAATACGGCGTTAATTGGGTACAGCTTGATGCTCCACGCCATTTGTACCTGCATTCGTTAATGAGTATGCACCAATTAGCCACACAAGTAGGTTTCCAGTTGGAACAGGTGATTTACGATTCCAACGGTTTTCAATTTTGGGGTAGCCAACAATACGAACACGATATTGCCTTGCGCGAACCGCGTTCGTGGGCGGAAAACCCCACACAATCGCTATTTGACGCAAAACACATCCGTGAGTTTGAGCAACGCGCCCGGGAATTAAATACCTTAAATCAGGGTGATCAAGCTGCATTCTATTTAAGGAAGCCTGCATGAATCCTAACAAACCCAAACTGTTAGCGATTTCCTCCCCCGGCGGGCATTGGATTCAACTAAACCGTATTTGCGCCCAACTCGAAGCACGTTATGAGGTGGTGTATGCCATGCCGGACGCGCTCTTCAAACCGGATAAGCCGAATCGGGTGTATTCGATCATCGACGTAAGTGCTGATGATAAATGGCGTTTGATTCCGTGCGCATGGCAAGTGTTGCGTATTTTATTGCGCGAACGCCCCCAAGCCATTCTTTCCACCGGAGCGGCCCCTGGTGCGGTGGCGATTTGGCTGGGCAAACTGCTGAAGATTCACACCATCTGGGTGGATAGCATTGCCAATGTTAAACAAATCTCTCGCGCTGGGCGTTTGGTAAAAAATCATGCGGATGTATTCCTCACGCAATGGGAACAGTTGAGCGATGGGCAACGCATCCAATATCAAGGAGCGGTATTGTGATTTTTGTCGCCGTGGGTACACAGTTTGCGTTTGACCGTTTGATTCGTTACGTTGACGAATGGGCAGCACACCATCAAGTAACGGGTATTGCCCAAATCGCCGATGGTGAATACCAGCCACAGCGGTTGCAATGGGAACGCTTTATGACAACGGCAGTGTTTAACCAGCACTTGCAAGATGCGGAGTTAATCATTTCTCATGCGGGAATGGGTAATATCATCACCGCCTTAGAAAATCGCAAGCCTATCATTGTCATGAACCGTCAACATGCCTTGGGCGAACACCGCAATGATCATCAACTCGACGGCTTGACGTGGATGGGGCAATTACGCGGCGTGTACACCGCCACGACACAGGAGGAACTCCATGCCTTATTGGATCGTCGCCATGAATTAACCGCCGCCACTGCCGCCCCTGACGAACGCTTACATAGCCTTGTCAACTTCATTGATCACAGCATTCAACAACACCTGACCACAGGTGCGTGAATGTGTAAACAACCACGCGCCTGATTATGTTCTTGCACAAAAAACTTTCCCCTCTGTTAATCACCAGTTTGTTATCCACGATTGCGCGGTTTGCGGGCGTGGGGTTGAATTTTGCAGTTGCGATTGTGTTGACGCGCACCTTACCCATGCAAGAAGCAGGAATGGTTTTCATGCTCATGACCTTGGTGACAGGCGTAGCCTTGTTCAGTCGTATGGGTGTCGAACAATGGCTGGTGCGCGATGTAGCAAGGCTTCCCGAACAGGATATAGCCTTACAAGCGGCACATTTACACGCTGCTTACCGTTTTGTGCTATTGAGCAGTGGTGCATTTCTCTTGGGCTGGTTAGCCTTAACACCATTAAGCACTCATCGCTTATTCGACAATGCCATTCAACTTGCCCCCCTGCTAGGTGCTGGCATTGGCATGGTATTTTTCAATGTTGTGATGCTAAATTCTGCCTTTTTGAAAGCTGTGCGTCATACTTCGCAATCCATTCTGGTACAAAACTCCTTACCTGCGATAACTTACATGCTGTTGCTGGCGGGGTTCTGGCTAAGTTATCGCCAAAATCAGCAATATTTGTGGCTGTACAGTGCATCATTACTAGCAGCGGGCGTGGTGTCATGTTATTGGCTACGTCCGTGGTGGGCGCATTTATTCCGCCCTGAACAAACGCATTTGACCTTACGCAAAGTCCTCGCGGAATCCTTGCCACTTGCCCCCGTTTCATTCTTTTCGTTCTTAATGTTATGGGCAGATACACTCTTTACGGGTTTATTACTGAAAAATGAAGACGTTGCACTATTTAATATTGCAGCTCGCCTCTCGTTTGTCAGTTTATTTTTCTTAGGTGCATTGGACGCGACGATTTACCCACGGTTGTTGAAAATCCATCAACATCACCCTGAACAATTAAAACGCTTTTTCTGGCAAGCGACGGGCTTAGTGGCTGGTATTTTGGGTATTGTGACGCTGGTTTTATTGGTTGCTGGTGAATACATTCTGTGGGTATTTAAGCCAGAATACATGCAAGCCGCCACAACCTTAGCCATTTTACTACTAGCACAATTCGCCCGCGCCTTAAGCCTGACGTTTTCCTTTATGTTTATCATGGAAAATAAAGTGCGCTACCTCAATACCATGCTCATGTTGGCATTGCTAACAAATGTCGTCGCGAACTTATTACTGATCCCACGCTATGGGATTGAAGGGGCAGCCAGTGCTACGCTATTAGCCAATTGTTTGCTAACTGGAGGCGTTATCGTGCTATTTTACTACCAGCGTTTGCTCAAAGAACACCATGCCTAGCATTCTTGCCCTGCTGTTTGTTGTCTCGATGTTTATTCCGGTGGAATTTTACATCATGTTGGGTTCATTACGCCTTGAACCGTATCGCCTTGTCTTGCTCGTTGCATTGGGCTACGCACTGGTGTACTTACCAAGAACGCGCCGTCAAGCTGATGCCGTCGACACGAGTTTACTGGTACTGTTGTGCATTGTATTTGCTAGTTTTTGGGTGAATCATGGTATCGGCAAAGCAATCCAATCCACTGGGTTGTACGCGGTGGAAACCCTTGGCGCGTTTTATTTAGCGCGGCTGGCGATCACTACGCCTATGCAATTTTATCGCATTAATCAGCTCTTTATCACCATTCTTGCCTGTCTAACACTGTTTACCGTTTACGAAGCGGTTACTAAACACCGGATTTTGCACGATCTCGCGTTACAAATAACAGGGCATCATTCATTAGACCCACGCCTGTATACAGCCGATTATGTACGCGCCGGGCTAATGCGAGCAGCCAGTTTATTTGAACACCCGATTTTGTATGGCACATTAACTGCCTTATTTTTCCCATTTTCTATATTGTCATGGAACTATTATCGACGCAGCGGTGATACACTAAAAGCCAGCGGATTATTAATCTCCATGATTTTCACGCTTTCTTCAGCTCCTATTTTATCTTTGTTATTACAAGGTATCAGTGCAATTCTACTGAAAATCTGGCATCAAGCGCGTCGCTTGTGGTTTTCGCTCTTTTTTTTAGTATTAGCCATCGCCTTGATTATTCAATTCACTTCAAATCGTGGCTTTTTTGGTGTCCTTATTTCTTATCTAACGCTAAATCCACAAACAGGTTACTCACGCATTTTACAATGGGAATACACCGCCGTTGATATTGCAAACCATCCATTGTTAGGCATTGCGCATCACGATTGGACACGCCCGTCGTGGTTGGCGTGGTTGGGCACGAGCATTGACAGTTTTTGGTTGTTGTTGATTTTACAACACGGTGTTTTCGCTCTATGTTTATTATTAGCGGCAAGCTTTTATACGACTGCGAGAACCGTGCGAGTCTGGGTTTACCATGACAAACGCACGCAATGGATGGTAACAGCATGGCTTTTATCTTTCTTTTCGCTGATCTTTATTGGCTTTACAGTGGACTATTTTGGTAAGTTACAGCCCATGTTTTTCTTCATGTTAGGTGCAATTCATTGGGCGCAAAACTACCCTGTTTGGCAGTGCCATCCAACGGAAAAATTCGCATCCACACCTGATTCTAACGATACTGTTTAAAACCCGACGAAGACTAGGAAATAATTACAATGAGATTACGTTTTATCAATCAACGAGCATTTATGTGGCTGGTTGGTTTGCGTGACACCCTACTGTGGCTGCGCACATGGTATTTCCGTACCTTGTACGGCATGAATATCGCACCCGATGTACGCATTTCATTCAAGGCTCGCTTAGATAAAACTAATCCACGCTGTATTGAGATTGGGGAAAAAACCTATATTGCCTTTGACAGCATCATATTGGCACACGACTACGCCACCCGTCGTCATGGTGGAGCTTTTGAACAAAAAACCCGCATTGGTACTAACTGTTTTATCGGGTGTGGTGCTATTATTTTACCCGGTGTTACTATCGGTGATCAGGTAATTGTCGGTGCAGGAAGTGTCGTGACCAAAGATATTCCTTCTCATTCCATTGTTGGCGGAAATCCCGCGCAGGTGTTGCGTTCGGGCATCCAAACCATTGCTTACGGGAGACTCGCATGAGTTCACCAACCGTCAGCATTATTCTTGTTTCCTACAATACCGTGAATTATATCCGCCGCGCTTTAGAATCGTTATTTCGCGAGACGCAAGTTGTCAGTTACGAAGTGATCGTAGTGGATAATCATTCCAGCGACGACTCGGTAACATTCCTAAGACAGCATTTCCCACAGGTCAAATTGATCGCATCGGATAGCAACCCTGGTTTTGCAGGCGGCGTGCGTTGTGGTGTGGCACAAGCTAAGGGCGATTATTTACTGCTATTGAACCCCGATACGGTGATATTGAATGCCGCGATTGACCGCTTAGTACACTTTGCAGAACTGTATCCCGAAAACGGTATTTGGGGCGGGGTTACACTTAACAATGATTTCAGCATTAATACCCAACATGCATGGGAAATGCTGAACTTTAAAAACCTGTTATTTAGCGCGTTAGGTTTGAGCAAGTTGTTTAAAAATAGCTGCTTTTTCAATAGTGCCAATTACGGGTGTTGGAAGCGCGACACCATTAAAACTGTCGACATTACATCAGGCTGTTTTTTTCTGACAACCCGCGAATTGTGGGACAAACTGGATGGCTTAGACCCCAGCTTTTTCATGTATGCGGAAGAAGCCGACTACTGCCTACGCGCCAAAGCCTTGGGTTATCAACCGATTGTCACACCCGATGCCACGATTATTCATCACGGTGGTGTGAGCCATAACCGCTTTTCTGGCAAACTCATCAAACTGCTCAAAGGTAAAGTGGAACTCATCAACCGTCACGTTAGCAGCCCCAAACGCCCCGTCTATCGTGGCCTACTTTACCTCTATGTCCTGAATAAATACCTTTTGCAAACCGTATTTAAACCGCATTCCGAACAACGTCAAGAATGGCAGATAGTGTTTGATGCTCGTCATGACTGGTTACAGGGTTATCATTAATGGCTACAGTAATTGTTCCCGCACACAATGAAGCCAGTGTGATTCGCCGCTGTCTCGACAGTTTAATTCAGCAACCCCAACTAACCACACTCATCGTCGCGTGCAATGGTTGTACGGATGATACCGCTACTATCGTGCGCAAAGAGTACCCTCAAGCGATTTGCCTCGACATTGCCACACCATCCAAAGTCAACGCGCTAAACGAAGCAGAAAAACACGCAACTTGCTTTCCTATCTTCTACATTGATGCTGACACGCAATTATCCGCAGGTGCTATTCAAACCATCACCCAAGCCTTGGCCGCTGACCCCAAGACACTATTAGCCGCCCCTGAACCTGTCATTGATACCAGCCAGTCTTCGTGGTGGGTGAAACAGTACTACCGAACGTGGCTACAACTGCCCTATATTCGGGATGGTGTGGTTGCCACTTGCAGCTATGTTATTACCCAACAAGGGCGCGAACGTTTCGCGACGTTTCCAACCGTTATCAATGACGATGGATTTGTTCGCTGCCAATTTCATCGCCACGAACGTCGCAACATTCCAGACGCACAAATATTCATCACGGCCCCGCGTGATTTGGCTTCACTGATAAAAATTAAGACTCGTGCTCGTTTGGGTAATATGCAACTTGCCGCCACACGATTGTGTACTTGCACGGAATCAAAACCCTATTCCAGTATTTTACGGAATAAATTATTCAGCAAGGCCGTTTTTTCCACCCTAATTTACACGGTTATTGCTCTTATCATTCGTTTGCGAGCGACTTACCAATACCAACATTTACAGACCTATGTTTGGGAAAAAGATCAAACCTCGCGCACACAACACCCGCCTCAGAAAGGTGCAAGATGAGCTGAAAAACGTTACCGCCTGTATTTTTTCTGCGACAAATGTACGTTAAATAGTCTATATTAACGGACAACCTTAGCAGTATGAGTGTCTCAACGCTGCTATTCTTTTAATAATTATCTTTATAAACAATGGGATGATAAATATGGAGTGTTTATCTTCCACTTTACGGTGTCATACGGACGATGTTGTTTTTTTACATCATTGCACGTCAGTAGTGTCTGGCTCAGTAAAGCAAGCGTTTATAACAACAACATCCAGCGTAGCTTGGCGCGGCTACTGGAAGAGGATAATGGTTGAATGGAAAACATGAAGGTAGGCAATAGATTGAGTTCGGAACTGATCTACCGTAGCACCGATACCGTGATTATTTTGGGTATTTTGATCCTGGCATCGGTTTACTCACACACTTACAACATGGAAGGTTATTTAACCGCCGGATTGGGTGCTTCTGTTCTATTTGGTTTAATTGGTCAGTTTACAGGTATCTATGTTTCATGGAGCGGTCGTCCATTCCTGCGTGACGAAGTTTTTCGCCTAGTCGTCACTTGGTTGGCAACGTTCCTATTGCTTATTTTCATCATTTTTGCGGTCAAAACCTCTGAACAATTTTCGCGTGTCGTCCTGATTGGCTGGCTTGTTCTGACTCCTATTTTATTGTTTTCCAGTCGTTATGCCTTGCGTTCATTACAGGCTAATCTCAAACGCATTGGTTTTAACAATCGCACCATTGCTATTGCAGGCATTACCCAGCACGGCGTGCAGTTTGCGCAATCCGTGGAACAACAACCCGATTCAGGCTTCCAAATCGCAGGGTTTTACGCATTAGGAACAGAACAGGACTCCATCACACTCCCACAACAATTCGCACACTTAGGCGATAAAACCGCGATGCTAGATGCAGCTTTGAGCGGCGCGTGGGATCAAATTTATCTAGCACCCGAGGCGGATCATCACCAAGAGTCACTACAATTAATCAAGGAACTCGTTGATACTATTACCCCTATCCGCCTTATTCCTGACCAATTCACCCATTCATTACTACACAGCCCCTACATGGAAATTGCCGATACCCCCGTATTGAGCATTTATGATGCCCCACTCACGTTTCCCAATGCTTGCATCAAACGCTTAGAGGATCTGATCCTTGGCTCATTGATCCTGTTGTTAATCTCGCCGCTCATGTTATTGATAGCTGCTGCGGTCAAACTCAGTTCGCCAGGACCGATTTTATTCAAGCAAACACGTCACGGTTTGCGCGGTGAGAAATTCCAAGTACTCAAGTTCCGTACCATGAGCGTGTGTGAAAACGGCTTGCACATTAAACAAGCGACCCGTAATGACAGCCGTATCACCCGTGTTGGTGCTTTCTTGCGCAAAACATCGTTAGACGAACTCCCCCAGTTTTTCAATGTGTTACAGGGTCACATGTCGATTGTTGGGCCACGCCCTCATGCCGTTGCTCACAATGAAGAGTATCGCCGTTTGATTCCTGGTTATATGCTACGTCATCTCATGAAACCGGGCATTACAGGTTGGGCGCAAGTCAATGGCTGGCGTGGCGAAACCGACACCTTGTTCAAAATGCAAAAGCGCGTGGAATTGGACATGGAATACATTCGCGGCTGGAGCTTAGGGCTGGATATGAAAATCATCTTCGTGACCGCCTTCAAAGCATTACATGACAAAAATGCCTATTAAATAACACTTTATAACAACAGATAGTGGTAAGCGCGTGAGAATTGAACAACTAACATTTACCCGTTTTATTGCCGCGCTTACAGTTGTGTTTTTTCACTACGGTAGCCATGTTTTCCCCGCGAATCTACCGCTGCTCAGCCCCGTTCTGAATGCAGGGCCAATCGCCGTTAGTTACTTTTATGTGCTATCTGGCTTTATCATGGCTATCGCGTATCACGCTCCTGATACACACATTCTCCTAAACGCCAGACGTTATTGGTTGGCACGCATCGCACGGATTTACCCCGTGTATTTATTGGCCCTGTTATTGATGATTGCAGCAAAGTTTAACGGTGCTGGCAAAGACCCTACAACCGTTTTACTCAGCGTTTCCATGTTACAGGCATGGATTCCAAGCTATCCACTTTCACTAAACGCACCTGGTTGGTCATTGTCGGTTGAAGCGTTCTTTTACCTTTTCTTCCCCTTACTGGTGTTACTAACCAAACGTCATCATTTGCAGCAACTGGCTGCCGTAACACTAGGGCTGTGGCTAGGAACACAAACCCTTCATACCCTACTGCTTAATAGCAACGCCTACCAACCGTTTTCTACACTGCACGACTTCATTTACTACAACCCACTCATGCACTTAAACACATTCCTGTTAGGTTTTGTCAGTGGCGCGTGGCTGCAAGAAGGCAAATGGCACAAATGGCGTGATTCACACCTAAACCACTTGGGCTTATCGTTCACGCTATTGGTCATTATCGTGCTACTGATCATTCGTGAACCGCTGATCCAAGCAACAGGTATTAAGTTTGACTACACCAATGGTTTGATCGCCCCGTTGTTTATTAGTCTGATCGTTTTGTTAGCTTTAAACACATCCCGCGTATCCGTTGTATTACAACATCGCTGGTTAGTTTTGCTGGGTGAGGCAAGTTTTTCACTGTACATCTTACAAAAACCCCTGCATGGCATTTATGAAAAACTGGTGGCTTCATGGCTGGCGGCAGATTCTGTTTGGCATTTTTACGGGTTTATTGTGGTGTTGGTACTGACAGCTATCGCATCTTATTGGTTTTTTGAGACCCCAATGCGACGATTCATCAACAACATGGTTAGTCGTGCTCGTTGAGACTTGCTACAATCGAGCAACTTTTTTGACTCGCTAATTAGAACGGATCATGCAAGAGCCTAAGCATACTCATCACTACAACCCACGCCAAAATTTGTTGCCCCCTGAAGCTCCCCATCACCATGAAACATTGGATGTGCGTGAGTTTGGGCGTATTTTGCTACGCCAGCGACGTTTGATTGGCATGATAACCACACTGGTTGTCTTAATGACGCTGTTGTATGCCTTATTCAGTTCATCCGTTTACCAAGCCACTGCCAAGTTACAAATCGACCGTGAACCGAGCAAAATCGGCACAGTGGAATTACCCAATAGTGACAGTCGCGACACTCGTGACTTTAATCAGACACAAATTGAATTAATCCAAAGCCGCCAAGTTGCTTCTCAAGTCGTCAATGACCTACGCCTGTTGGATACCCTACCCAGCGCATCCTTAACAGAACGTCTCAAACTGTGGCTAGGATTCATGCAGCCCGAAGACCGTCGGGCAGGCATTGAAACAGCATTGCTGGCAAACCTCAGTGTTAAATTCATCAACAATTCTCGGCTCGCCGAAGTCAGTTACACCGCCAAAGATGCTAAAACGGCTGCCGAATTTGCCAATGCTTTTGCAGATGCATTCGTCAGCTTGAATGAAAGCAACCTACGCAGCAAGCTCAAAACTGCCGTCTTAATTCAGCAAGACACGCAACCAGCACAACCACTGGTTGATGCTAACAAACTCCCCATTCCCAACAATGTGCGAGTGATTGATCACGCTGCCGAACCGCAGCAAACTCAGAAACCCAAACTCAGCACATTGCTGGCGGCAGGCATGTTATTGGGGCTATTATTGGGCATCGCAGCAGCATTTTTACGCGATTTTTTGGACAACACCGCACGCGATGTCAACGCTATTGAGCGACAAACACAACTACCCGTCTTAAGCGTTATTCCCGAAACACCAGCCCCAGCACCTAGCGTTTTGGCAATCATGGTATTGCGCAAAACACGTTCAGCAATAGCTGAGGCTTTTCGCACCTTACGCACAGCTTTACGTTTTGAATTGCCCAGCACCGACTCGCAAGTGTTGCTTATCACCAGTAGCACAGCCAATGAAGGCAAAACGACCATCACCTGTAATCTAGCCTGTACTTATGCTCATGCGGGGCATCGTGTCTTGATTATTGACTGTGATTTACGCAACCCAACCACTCACAAACTGCTCAATGTCCGCAATGGCAGCGGATTAAGCGACTACCTGACCGACAGAGCCGATTTAGACGATGTTGTTACCAAAACGCACATCGGCAACTTATTCCTAATTCCAGCAGGTTTTCAACCGCATGACCCTGCTGAAATACTATCTTCACCCGAAATGCGTGATTTATTAGCCCTACTGCGTGAACAGTTTGACTATATTTTGATTGATACGCCCCCAGTAATGGGGTTGGCAGATACGCTCGTTTTAATGCCATTAGCCTCAACCACTTTGCTAACTGTTCGTGCCGAACACACGCGCATGGATGCATTACAACAAGTATTAAAACGTTTACGTCATACAAAAGCCCCCATCGGCGGCATTATTTTTAACCGTGCCGATCTCACCAAAAGCAATAGTTATGGTTATGAGTACGCTGCCTATCAATACGGTGCTGAAGTAGCACAAACCCAAACCCCATCCACAGCGCATCCGGCAATTCACCTATGGTTATCACGCCTAAAGCAATGGTTAAATCGCCTGACTAAAACGTCTTAACCCCCATTTGCGCAACCTTAATGCCATTCTCGCGCACGAATCCGTAGAATGGCAGCCTTTTGATTGTGGAGGATTCACCAGTGTCGATTGCATTAGCTTTACACGTTTTGTCCGTCGTAATTTGGGTCGGCGGCATGTTCTTTGCCTACATGGCACTGCGCCCCGTTGCTGCCAGCGTGCTCGAACCACCCGCACGTTTAACCTTGTGGGCGGGTGTATTCGCCCGTTTTTTCCCGTGGGTATGGGCAGCCGTTGGATTAATCCTTGTAACGGGTTATGGCATGTTATTCGGCTTCATGGGTGGCTTTGCGGGTGCTCCGGTATTTGTACACATCATGAATGGTTTGGGTTTGATCATGATGATGATCTTCATGCACGTTTACTTCGCCCCGTATAAACGCCTACGTCAAGCAGTCGCGGAATCGCGTTGGGCAGACGGTGGTAAAGCGTTAGCCCAGATTCGCGTCTTGGTCGGTGTAAATACCCTTATCGGCTTAACAACGATTACCGTAGCTGCCGCAGGGCGGGCTTGGTAATGGCGAATCTCGATGTCATGCGCTTACGCGATAGCAATATTGACGCAGTAACGGCGTTATTTGCACGTTATGGCTTGCGTTTTACGGTCGTTGCTGATGATCGTGCGATTCCAGGCAGCTTCTGGCACGAAGACGAAGCAGGGATTATTGGGTTGGAAGTGTTGGGACGCATGGATACGCCCTTGCATTCTTTGCTGCATGAAGGCTGCCACACCATCTGCATGGATACGCCCCGCCGCGCTGTGTTACACACTGATGCGCAAGGTGACTATGCGGAAGAAGATGCCGTGTGTTACTTGCAAATTTTGCTGGCAGATTTCCTGCCGAATTTCAGCAAAGAACGCATGTGGCAAGACATGGACACTTGGGGTTATACCTTCCGCCTCGGATCAGCGCAACGGTGGTTTGAAGCAGATGCTGAAGACGCACGGCAATGGCTCATCACACACAGTTTGCTGACCAGCACTGATGAATTGATTTTTAAACTACGCGCCTAACAGTTCATTAACCGACAAAACCGCAGGCACAAAAAAGCCCGACCTACCATACAGTGAGTCGGGCTTTTTTTAAGCATTAACGCTTAGTTTTTGCTTTTATCGACCAGTTTGTTCGCGCCGATCCACGGCATCATCGCACGCAGTTTTGCACCCGTCACTTCGATTGGATGCGCCGCATTGTTACGACGGTATGCGGTCATGGATGGGTAGTTCATCGCGCCTTCGGTGATGAACATTTTCGCGTATTCACCGTTTTGAATGCGTTTCAATGCATTACGCATGGCTTTACGCGATTCTTCGTTGATGACTTCAGGGCCAGTAACGTACTCGCCATACTCCGCGTTATTGGAGATGGAGTAGTTCATGTTGGCAATGCCGCCTTCAAACA
>CAZEQX010000013.1:0-29351 GCA_964514635.1 uncultured Thiothrix sp. | reverse complement strand
GAGCTTTACCAGCTTTAAATGCAGGAATTTTTGCAGATTCGATAGAAATTGTTTCCCCAGTGCGCGGATTGCGCCCAGAACGCGCCTGACGTTCACGAACTAAGAACGTACCGAAGCCAACCAAAGCGATTTGATCACCCTTTGCCAGAGTCTCAGACACTGTATCAATCAATGCTTTAATTGCGCGATCAGTATCTGCTTTAGTCAGGCCAGACTTAGCGGACACTGCATCAATCAGTTCTGCTTTATTCATAATTATTTCCTTGTGAATTTCATTATAGAGGGAAACCGGAATACTCCTACGACGCGAACATCGGCAGAGCCACCCATGCGGATACGCCCGACAGTTATACCAGTGACTTCCAAAATATGTCAACAAAATGACGAGCATACCGCATGGTAATCATTTCAACCCAATCAATGTGGTCGGGTTGGTGTCGCTTCTTCCTCTTCCACCACAGGAGTGGGTGTTATCGCTGGTGCGGGCGTTTCATCGTCATCCAAATCTTCATCATCTGCCAACGCTGTAGGCGCACGCTCTAAAGCCAATGTCAACACTTCATCAATCCACTTGACGGGTTTAATCTCCAGACCTTTTTTCACATTGTCGGGGACTTCTGCCAAATCTTTTTCGTTTTCACGCGGGATCATGACCAACTTGATACCACCACGGTGGGCTGCCAAGAGTTTCTCTTTCAATCCACCAATGGGCAACACTTCGCCACGCAGGGTAATTTCACCTGTCATTGCCACATCCGAACGCACGGGAATGCGCGTCATTGCGGAAACCATCGCTGTCACCATACCGATACCCGCGCTTGGTCCATCTTTGGGGGTTGCACCTTCGGGAACGTGAATATGAACATTATGTTTACGCAGGAATTTACGGGTAATACCCAAACTACGCGCACGACTTTTCACCACCGTTTCGGCAGCATGAATGGATTCGCGCATTACCTCGCCCAAACGTCCGGTGCTTTTGATCGTACCATTGCCCGGTAACAAAGCACTTTCGATGGTGAGTAAGTCCCCCCCCACGGAAGTCCACGCCAATCCTGTTACTTGACCGACTTGGTTTTTCTGATCTGCACGTCCAAAATCATAACGTTGCACACCAAGATACTTTTCCAAGTTGCGCGGCGTAATCGCGGTTTTCTTCTTACCGTTGAGTAGGTGATCTTTAACCGCTTTACGGCAAAGTTTGGCTAATTCACGATCAAGGTTACGCACACCTGCTTCGCGTGTGTAGTGGCGTACAATGTCCAAAATCGCGCTATCGCTGATGGACAGTTCACCTTTTTTCAGACCATTCGCCACTAACTGCTTGGGAAGTAAGTAGTTTTTCGCTATGCTGAGTTTTTCATCTTCGGTATAACCGGGAATACGAATGACTTCCATACGATCCAACAATGGACCTGGGATACGCATACTATTAGAAGTCGCCACGAACATCACATCAGACAAATCAAAATCCACTTCCAGATAATGATCCGCAAAAGTGTGATTTTGCTCAGGGTCTAATACTTCGAGTAAAGCAGATGATGGGTCGCCACGAAAATCGGTCGACATCTTGTCGATTTCATCCAATAAAAACAATGGGTTGCGTGTTCCCACTTTGCTTAAGTTTTGGATAATTTTACCTGGCAATGAACCGATATAAGTGCGACGATGACCACGAATTTCCGCCTCATCACGCACCCCGCCCAATGCCATACGGGTGAATTTGCGCCCTGTCGCACGCGCAATCGACTGCCCCAGCGATGTTTTACCCACGCCCGGCGGTCCAACTAAACACAAAATCGGTCCTTTAAGTTTTTTCACCCGTTGTTGCACGGCGAGAAACTCTAGGATGCGCTCTTTGACTTCATCCAAACCGTAATGGTCTTCATTGAGTACTTTTTCTGCATTTGCCAAACTATTATTCACCTTGGATTTTTTCTTCCACGGCAAATTCACTAACCAATCAATGTAATTACGCACGACTGTCGCTTCTGCGGACATTGGCGACATCATTTTCAGTTTTTTCAGCTCGGTTTCTGCCTTATCACGCGCTTCTTTTGGCATTCCGGCATTTTCAATTTTGCGCGTGAGTTCTTCCATTTCATTGGGAGCGGCATCATCCATTTCCCCCAATTCTTTTTGAATGGCTTTAATCTGCTCATTCAAGTAGTACTCACGCTGGCTGCGTTCCATTTGTTGTTTAACGCGCCCGCGAATTTTTTTCTCCACTTGCAGGAGGTCAATCTCACCCTCAACCAATTCCATCAAGTATTGAATACGCTCTTCAACGTCCAGCATTTCCAGCACTTTTTGCTTTTCGGCGATTTTTAAACCCAAATGGGCAGCAATCGTATCAGCAAGGCGCACTGGGTCTTCAATACTGCTTAAGGAAGACAGGATTTCTGGGGGGATTTTTTTGTTCAGTTTGACGTATTGCTCAAACAATCCGACCAAAGAACGGCTCAACGCATCCACTTTACGCGCTGAAGCCTCGCTCATCATGGATGGACGAATTTCAACCTGCGCGGCGGCAAAACCGTTTTCGCTGTCAATCGCCGTGATTTCAGCACGTTCTAAACCTTCAACCAGTACTTTTAATGTACCGTCGGGTAATTTTAATAATTGCAGAATCGTCGCCAACGTACCAAAGGTGTGCACGTCCTCCAATTCTGGCGCATCGACCTCAGCACTTTTCTGCGCAACAAGTAAGATTTGCTTGTCGTGCTCCATCGCCATATCGAGCGCTTGAATTGATTTGTCCCTTCCGACAAACAATGGGATAACCATGTGCGGGTAAACCACAACATCGCGTAACGGTAATACAGGAACAATCAGTGTCTCAGCCATAACAATCACTCATGTGGCAGGAAGGAAAAGCGTACCCCGTAAAGCACAACAGAGTACGCAGAACAATGTTACTCGCCAGCAGCGGCCTGCTGTTCAACATTTTCATAGATGAGATAAGGTGTGGAATCGCCATTGACGACAGACTCATCAACAACCACCTTACTGACATTGGCTTGGGATGGTAGGTCGTACATGGTATCCAACAGAATTTTTTCCAGAATACTGCGCAAACCGCGTGCACCCGTTTTGCGTTCCATCGCTTTACGCGCAATCGCGTGCAAAGCATCGTCGCGGAACACTAACTCTGAACCTTCCATCTCAAACAATTTCGCATACTGCTTCGTTAAGGCATTACGCGGTTCGGTCAGAATTTGTACTAATGCATCCTCGTCCAACTCTTCTAAAGTCGCTAAGACGGGTAAACGCCCAACAAATTCAGGGATCAAGCCATAACGCACCAAGTCTTCTGCTTCGATCTCTTTAATCACATCACCAAAGCGACGACTTTCATCGGGCGTTTTCACCTTCGCAGAGAAACCGATGCTGCCCTTTTCGGTACGGTTTTGGATAACTTTGTCCATCCCCGCAAATGCACCACCCACGATAAACAAAATGTGGCGCGTGTCCACTTGCAAAAATTCCTGTTGCGGGTGCTTACGCCCACCTTGGGGCGGTACAGAAGCGATAGTTCCTTCGATCAACTTCAACAGAGCCTGTTGCACGCCTTCGCCAGAAACATCACGGGTAATGGATGGGTTGTCTGATTTGCGCGAAATCTTGTCGATTTCGTCGATATACACAATCCCAGTCTGGGCTTTTTCGACATCGTAATCGCATTTTTGCAGTAACTTTTGAATGATGTTTTCCACATCTTCGCCAACATAACCTGCTTCGGTCAACGTTGTGGCATCTGCAATAGTAAAAGGTACATTCAACAAACGAGCCAGCGTTTCAGCTAACAATGTTTTACCGCTACCCGTCGGTCCAATCAGCAAAATATTACTTTTTGCCAATTCCACATCGTCTTTGACCCCTTTCTTATACAGACGCTTATAGTGATTATACACTGCAACAGAAAGGACTTTTTTCGCTAAATCTTGCCCAATAACATACTCGTCTAGGCTTGCCTTGAGTTCATGCGGGGTTGGCAGGTTGGACTTGTCATCCGTGGTCTGCGCCGTGTGCATCTCTTCTTGAATAATGTCATTACACAAATCAACGCATTCATCACAGATGAATACCGAAGGCCCAGCGATCAGCTTGCGTACTTCATGCTGGCTTTTGCCGCAGAACGAGCAATACAGCAACTTACCGCTGTCGTGATCGCCTCTTCTATCTTTGCTCATCAGAACCTCTATCCTGCGCCATCTCAAATGGCACGCCTGTTGGATCAATACTTACTTAAAAGGGCTATGTGGTGTCTGCCCAGACATTTTCAAGCCCTATTATTGTGATTAACTACCGATGTGACAAGAACACCACGCTCTACGGAGTCATTTTCAGGGTATTTTATGCTGTCATTCCTTAAAAACACCTGTCTGAACGCACAAACAGCCTGACAAAGCAGGCTGTTTATGAAAAATAGGCTTCAACACGCAACGAGATTTATGAGCGAATAGTCAAAACCTCATCAATCAAACCATAAGCTTGAGCAGCGGCAGCATCCATAAAATTGTCACGATCGGTATCTTGCTCAATGCGTTCAATCGGCTGACCTGTGTGTTTTGCCAACACGCCATTCAGTTCCGCACGCATTTTCAAAATCTCACGAGCATGAATTTCAATATCTGATGCTTGACCGCGAAAACCGCCCAATGGCTGATGAATCATTACCCGCGAGTGAGGCAACGCATAACGCTTACCTTTTGTACCACCTGCCAATAACACAGCCCCCATACTAGCCGCTTGCCCAATGCACAAAGTGCTAACATCCGGCTTAATGAACTGCATGGTATCGTAAATCGCCATCCCAGCGGTAATAACACCGCCAGGAGAATTGATATACAGGTGAATATCTTTTTCGGGGTTTTCTGACTCTAGAAACAACAGTTGTGCCACGATGAGGTTGGCCATGTAATCTTCAACTTCACCCACACAGAAAATGACACGCTCGCGCAACAAACGGGAGTAGATGTCAAAAGCACGTTCGCCGCGAGAGGACTGCTCGATAACCATCGGCACACCGACAGCGCGTGGCTCTATTGGGTTTCTTCCAAACATTACGACCTACCTTTTTTTGACAATTAGGCTGCTGCCTGTTTTTGAGGATTCATCACTGCATCAAAGTCACGCGCATCATCATTGACGGTTGCTTTTTCAAGAACCCAATCAACAATCATTTCTTCCATGACCGCCGCTTCAATAGTTTGCATTGCTTGGCGATTGCTACGGTAATAATCTTTCAATGCCTGAGGGTCTTCATACGTTGCTGCAACGTTTTCTAACATCGCGTCAACACGCTCTGGATCACGTTGCAGGTTATGTTGGCGAATCACTTCACCCACAATCAAACCCAACTTGACGCGACGCTCGGCCTGTGGCGCGAACAACTCGTCAGGCATATTATTGGCTGAACCGCCCATGCTTTGCGAAAACTCTTCACGAATGTAGCGGATTTCATCGCTGACCAGTGCTTTTGGCACATCGACCGCGTGTAAGTCTGCCAAACCGTCCATGACTTGTTGCTTAATTTGCGCTTTGATGGTGTTGCCCAATTCGCGCTGCATGTTCTTTTTCACTTCCGCACGGAAGGTATCGACAGAACCATCTTCTACGCCGAATTTCTTAATGAACTCGCCATCAACCACAGGTAAAACTGATTCACGCACGCGCTTCATGCTCAGTTTGAATTGAGCTGTTTGGCCCTTGAGGTTTTCTGCGTGGTAGTTTTCAGGGAAAGCAACATCGACGATTTTTTCTTCGCCTGCTTTCATACCAGCCAGACCTTCTTCAAAGTCTTTCAGCATACGACCAGCACCTAACTCGACGCTGTAATCTTCAGCCGAACCACCTTCAAAAGCCTCACCGTTCAGTGTACCAGCGAAATCCACACTGACCATATCACCTACTTGTGCCGCACGGTCAGTATCTTGCCACTCTTGGTTTTGCTTACGAATGATTTCGACCATTTTATCCAGATCAGCATCCGTTACTTCTGCCACAGGGCGCGAGATTGTCAGTGTTTCCACACCTGCGATAATAATCTCTGGATAAACTTGGAACGTAGCAATGTACTCAAGGTCTTGGCCTGCTTCCATCGTTTTCAGGTCAATTTCTGGTAGTCCCGCAACGCGCAAGTTTTCTTGACCCGCAGCTTGTTGGAAAGTTTTGCCCAATAAACCTTCAACAACTTCATAACGCACAGAATCCCCATAGCGTTTTTTCACTACGGAGAATGGAACTTTGCCGGGGCGGAAACCATCAATGCGCACACGACCAGCCATAGATTTCAGGCGTTTTTCCACTTCTTGATCCACCTGAGCAGCAGGAACTGCGACGGTCATTTTGCGGTCAATGTTACCGATTGTCTCGACAGAAACTTGCATGTAAAAACCTCGTTACGGGCCTGTTATCCTCGACAGATACAGGGCAAATCATCATTAAATTCAAGGGATTAAAGGTGGTGCGAAAAGAGAGACTCGAACTCTCACGGGTTGCCCCGCTGGAACCTAAATCCAGTGCGTCTACCAATTCCGCCATTTTCGCACATATCTGTAAATTGCAGATTCCCAAGCCGATAGGTCAACTAGGAATCATGAAGGGGGCGATTATACACAGCATGATTGCGATTGTGTATAAGATTTGAAAGGAGTTGGGGTGACTGATGGGACTCGAACCCACGACCACCGGAATCACAATCCAGTGCTCTACCAACTGAGCTACAGTCACCGCTGAAACTTTTACAACCTGTCGGGAGTTTATATGGCACGCCCGGCAGGGCTCGAACCTGCAACCTACGGCTTAGAAGGCCGTTGCTCTATCCGTTGAGCTACGGGCGCAAGTAGGAGATAAATATGAAATGGTCGGAGTAGAGGGATTTGAACCCCCGACCACCTGTACCCAAAACAGGTGCGCTACCAGGCTGCGCTATACTCCGACAGAGACGGAATGATTAACTGCTTGCTGTCATTCCTCAATCAATGAGCCGCGAACTATACGCGCACTCTGTAAGTGCGTCAAGCCTTTTTTTAAACTTAACGCAATTTTTTGTGGTTTTCCTTACAGGGACTTGTTGCGAGCTGACAACCATACCCCAATCGCAGGAGGAATAGTCTTTTGTGCCTTGCCACTAACGTAAATACCAATATGTCCACCATTGAAGGTCAATTCGGTGTAGTCTTCGCTACCAACTACCTGTTTTAAAACACGAGAGGCAGCGGGCGGCACGAGGTGATCTTGTTCAGCATAGACATTCAGTACTGGCATGGTAACGTTTACCAAATCCACCGTGTAATCACCTATTTGTACTTTGCCTTTGACTAATTTATTTTGTTGGAAGAAGTCTTTTGCAAACTGGCGGAAAGTTTCCCCTGCTTGGTCTGGACTGTCAAAAATCCATTTTTCCATGCGCATGAAGTTCTTTAGCGTTTTGGCATCATTCATAACATCTACCATGCCCAAGTACTTCTGCCCCATCAATTGGTAGGGTTTGAGATTGAGGAATGTCCAATTCAGCATTTCTCCGGGAATATTGCCCAGGGTATCTACCAGCAAATCGACATCCAAATTCTGTACCCAATGGCTGAGCATATTATCAGGGGTTTTGAAATCGACGGGTGTCACCATGGTGATAAGGTTTTGTACCTTTTCGGGGTGCATTGCGCTGTAACACAAGCTGAAGACTCCCCCTTGACAGATGCCTAGCAAGTTAATAGCTGTTAGTTGATGACGTTCACAAATTTCGTCTACGCAGCGGTCTAGGTAGCCATTTAAATAATCATCTAACGTTAGGTAGCGATCTGAGGCATCAGGGTATCCCCAATCAATCAGGTAAACGTCTTGTCCTGCATCCAGTAATCCCTTAATTGTTGAGCGATCCTCCTGCAAATCCGTCATGTAGGGACGGTTTACTAAAGCATATACAACGAGTAATGGTACTTTATTACTGGGTTCGCGATTACCCTGATAATGAATCAGTGTGAGCTTATCTTCTTGATAGATCACTTCATAAGGGGTGACTCCTGATGAGATTTCACCCACTTCCATGAGATTTGCCATCCCTTGAGCGAGTTTTTCATTGAACGTTTTAACCTCATTAAGAATAGCATCAGGGCGCATTTGAAATGGCATGAAGGGAACTCCTTGCGTAAACTGTGATGAACGATACAGGAAGATCAGGCTGATGGGGTCGTGGTTTGCGCGGCTATCAAGGCATCCACTTTTCGCGTTAATGCTTGTAACTGCTGACGCAATTGGCGATTTTCACGACGCAGTTCTTGTTGCTTTTTAAACGCCTCGTTCAGTTCCTTATGAGTTGGTAAGTTCATGGATTGATACCAATCATTTAATTCTTGGTTGATACCTTGTTTAAGGGCCATCAGAGCATTCACCATATCACCGTAAACCACTTGGTATTCATCCGTCATGGCGAACTGTCCATAGACTTCTTCATTGATTTCTACCCACAAATCATAGAGTTCGCGTAGGGAAGTAATCACTTTACCTTCATCACGCAAAGCAGCAACCCGCTCCCGTAAAGCGGCAACGGAAGACAAGCCTTGTTTAGCAAAGGCCTTTAAATAATCATCCGCACACTCTTGGTATTCTGTCGCCAACTTCGCTAAATTTTGCCACCTTTCTTGTGACTCGCGATTCATACCGATAGCAGGGGTAGACAAGACCTTCTGCAACTGCTCTTGCCAATTTTCTGATAACGGCATTTGGAAACCACCAGCACCTAGGTGTTGGAAGGCTTGCATTCCCAAACTTTTCAACACTCGTTGCCAGCTATCCATTGCAACTTGTCCGACACCAACGCCATGTGCCGTGAATTTTCCAGCCTCTAATTGCTGGCAATAACCACGAAAGCCAGACTCCAATGTGTTCAACCATGCATCAACTGTTTCCGCACCCACCACACCAGACTGAGGCACTTGATAAGCTTGCTCAGCGAAGCTCATGTATACCTTACCCATTTCCAGTAAGCGTTGAGCGACATCTGCCGTAGCGGTTGAACCTAATTGCGGACGCATTGATTTCCAATATTGATCAATACTTTGCGCCCATGCTTGCGCTGGTGATGCATCGGCTAATTTACCAAGCTCACCCTTTTGCACGGCCTGCGCCCAATTCTGCCAATACTGCTGTTGATTCATTGACCAAGTACGCCAAGCATCTTGATCCCAAGTCATTGTCATAAACGCTCCTCCGAGAAAAAACCCATGTATTTAATATTGCATTAAACAAGCGTAACATGCTAATTTGTGCGCCGCAACAAAGGCAGATTTCACTAATAACACTCCCGCAGTGGCTTGCAATAATCCTAGTATTGCCTTTATTGTTGGGCAATTGAATAGGGAGTTACTGCCAAACGTTCAACGATTTCACACCACATTAACCCAAGGAGAATATCACTACATGCGTGAAGATATTGTTATCGTAGCCGCAGGGCGTACTGCGTTAGGCAATTTTGGCGGCACTTTATCCGCTCTTCCAGCTTCCGAATTGGGTGCTACCGTCATCAAAGGTCTCTTGGAGCGTTCTGGCTTACAACCTTCTCAAATTGATGAAGTTATCTTAGGCCAAGTCCTAACAGCCGGAACAGGGCAAAATCCCGCTCGCCAAACCGCATTATCCGCAGGTTTACCACATGAAACCACCGCAATGACCATTAACAAGGTCTGTGGAAGTGGTTTGAAAGCTGTACATCTGGCATACCAAGCAGTTGCTTGTGGTGATGCCGACATCGTGATTGCAGGCGGCCAAGAAACCATGAGCGCGTCAGCCCACGTTCTGCCGAACTCACGCAATGGTACAAAAATGGGCGACTGGAAACTGGTCGATACCATGATTAAAGACGGTTTGTGGTGTGCATTCAACAATTATCACATGGGCATCACTGCTGAGAATATTGCTGATAAATACACTTTCAGCCGTGAAGCACAAGATGAATTTGCAGCAAACTCTCAACAAAAAACCGAAGCTGCACAGAAAGCTGGCGTATTTGCCGAAGAAATCATTCCTGTGGTTATCCCACAACGCAAGGGTGAACCCTTGGTATTCAATACCGACGAATTTCCACGCGCTGGCACTACCGCAGCTTCTTTAGGCAAATTGAAACCTGCGTTCAAAAAAGATGGTACAGTTACAGCAGGTAACGCCTCAGGTATCAATGACGGTGCGGCGGCTGTTGTCGTCATGAAAGCCTCCAAAGCGGCTGAACTAGGTTTAACCCCAATGGCGCGTATCGTGGCATTTGCCAGCGCGGGCGTTGATCCTGCTATCATGGGGACAGGCCCGATCCCTGCAACCACTAAATGTTTGGCAAAGGCAGGTTGGAATGTTGCCGATTTGGACTTAATCGAAGCCAACGAAGCTTTTGCTGCACAAGCAATGTCTGTCAATACAGACCTCGGTTTGGACTTAAATAAAGTCAACATTAGTGGCGGCGCGATTGCATTGGGGCATCCGATTGGGGCATCCGGTGCGCGTGTTCTGGTGACATTACTGCACGGTATGAAACGTACTGGCGCGAAAAAAGGTCTGGCCACACTGTGTATCGGTGGTGGTCAGGGTGTTGCAATGGCTGTTGAAGCAGTTTAATCCCCTGCTGACATTGACGTAGAATTTTTAACCCTAGAGAGACAGAAATATGAGCAAAGTTGCACTGGTAACTGGTGGTACTGGCGGTATTGGTAACGCAATTTGCGCGAAACTGGCTGCTGCTGGTTTCAAAATCGTTACGACTTACTACGAACCAGAAGAGCAAGCCAAAGCATGGCAAGCTAAGCAAGACTACGAAGTTGCAATCTATCCTTGTGACGTTAGCAACTACGACGACTGCGTTAAACTGAAAGAAGCTGTTATCGCTGAATTTGGTCAAGTTGACGTACTGGTCAACTGCGCGGGCATCACTCGTGACGCAGTTTTCAAGAAAATCACGCCAGCTCACTGGGCTGCGGTTATGAAAACTAACCTCGACAGCATCTTCAACATGAGCCACCAATTCGTGAACGAAATGGCTGACCGTGGCTTTGGTCGCGTCATCAACATTTCTTCCGTTAACGGTCAAAAAGGTCAATTCGGTCAAACCAACTACAGCGCGGCAAAAGCGGGCGTACACGGTTTCTCTATGGCTTTGGCACAAGAAGTTGCACGTAAAGGCGTAACTGTTAACACCATTTCTCCGGGCTACATCGGTACTGAAATGGTTATGGCGATTGCTGAAGAAGTACGCGCTAAAATCGTTGCACAAATCCCAGTTGGTCGTTTGGGCAAACCGGAAGAAATCGGCGCATTGGCTGCATTCTTAGCGTCTGATGATGCAGCATTTATCACAGGTGCTGACTTCTCTGCTAACGGCGGTCAATACATGCACTAAGGCTTATGCCTGTCCTACTTGGCTCTTCGCTTTCGTGCGAGGAGTCGAGTGGGTGTCATTATTCCCACACTTTCCATGTCAAACAGGGGAATTGGGGCAAGAGGTCTTATGATAGAAATACGCATTATCAAAAAGTACCCCAATCGACGCTTATACGATACGGCTCAAAGCTGCTACATCACGTTGAATGACGTGCGCGATTTAGTCTTAGCTGAAACGCCATTCAAAGTAATTGACCGTCAATCGGGTGATGACATTACCCGCACTATTCTCTTACAAATCATTCTGGAACAGGAGTCTGGCGGACAACCGTTGTTTAGTGCGGAAATTCTCGAACAATTCATTCGCAACTACAGTGGCACAGCGCGTAAAGGCTTCACAGAGTACATGAAGCAAAGTGTCGACTTGTTCACAAACCAACAAGTTGCAATGCGCGAACAGATGCACAAAGTACTAGCCGGAACACCGATGGATGTCTGGTTGAAAATGGGTGAACAAAATATGCAAGCGTGGCAAAAAATGCAGCAAAGCATATTAAAAAGTTTAAACCCCAAAGAAAACAAATAACCCGTCAGAATACCACGGCAGACGACCGCCGTTTGCCGTTTCAAACGCAGTCGCCCCACCGTTTACACACTTGACTTGGCTAGGTATTAATTCGATCCTACCATGCTGACAACCTTTTATCTGTAAAAAACCCCATTAGATGTGCCAGATGTTTGCTGCACTGCACAAAATTGTTATGTTAGGCATGAACTTTTTATAGTATGGTTACGTCATAGCAAGTGCTGCACTGCAACAATGTAGGCAAGCTACTCGAAACTTCTTAGTAACATGCTGTTTTTATATAGACAATCGTAGCAAGGTACACACCATGAAGAATTATGTCGTAATTGGCGATATGTGGAAACGCGCCATTGTTTTTCTTGACGAAAACTATGCTGATCTATATATCAGCAAAAACTGTGATGGCGTTTTTTGTCGGAAATATTCGGAGCAAGAGTTCAATGAACGGTACAGCAAAATCGCAAAAACCATTCAGGAATACGGTTTAAATGTTTATAACGCACAACAATTGATCATCCTCAGCAGTGATTGTTAGGCATTAGTAATTATTATCATAATATCGCTTCACTATTCTTGCCCATCCACGCCCGCTAGTCCTTTGAATCCATTCACAGCCATTAGTCCAATGATTAGTGGCTGACGTATTTGTGTCCTAGAAACGCTAAAATTCGACAGAACGTCGTGGTCTGATGTGGTTTATAACCACAAAAAAAATCGCCCGCCGGAGGAGGAGTGGCGGGCGAAGGGAGGATAAGTTGAATCGGGCTAGAGAGAGGAGGAGGAGGAGTTACACTCCCGATTCAACTATCGACTAGAAATTAAGCTTTGGTTTTTTCAGCTACTTTCTTAGTAGCTTCAACCGCTTTCTCAGCAGCTTCTTTAGTCAGTTCAACTGCTTCAGAGGCAGCTTTCTCAACCGCAGCAGTGGTTTTTTCAACTGCTTCAGCAACAACTTTTTTGCTCGCTTCAACTGCTTGTTCAGCGTTAGATTGAGTGTATTTTGCAGCTTCTTCCATGATTGCAGTCAGCTCGTCACGAACAGAAGTCAACAGTTCAGTTGCTTCACGCATGTTGCTAACCCATTTTTCGCCACAAGCGCGAGTTACTTCTTGTTGCAGAGTAGCCAATTCGCCCAAGTCTTTAACTTTGGAAGCAGCTTCAGCATTTTTGCTGCTCATTTCAACGCAAGATTTAACCAACTCAGCTTGTTTAGTAGCCAGAGTTTCAAACGTTTTCAGGTTCAGGTCGCCCAGTTTCTTAGCAGAAGCCAAAGCACTTTCACTGAATTGTTTTGCGATGTTCATCATTTCGTTTTGCATGGTAGTCTCCTAGAAGGTTTGGTATGTGGTTTCTGTTCTCTGCTTTTCAGCATTTGTTGCAGTGCACAATATCGCAGTTAGAAAATACTGTCAACAACTTTTTGTTGCAGTGCACACAAAAAATAAAACTGTCACATAGTGCTTCTGTGCATTTGCCTGATGAAGGGCTTGGGGCATAATGATGGGGAATCAACATTAATTATAAGTATCTGCTTTTGCTGATTTAAAAACGTAATCAGGAGGAATGAGAGCGTATGCAAACCCTAAGTACAACCTCGGATAAACCCGTGGAAAAACCATTTGACGTAGCAAAACTCAAGGAAAAAGTCCGACAGTTTGGCGAACTATTGGGGGAAATTCTGCGCGAGCAAGAAGACCCTGCTGTGTATGATGCTGTTGAAAAATTGCGCCGTGGTTACATCCAATTGCGTAAGCAAGATGATCAAGCCTTAAGCACCGAACTCATGCAAGTCATCGATACCTTGGATGTGAAAGTGCTGGAGAAAGTCATTCGGGCTTTTAACACTTTCTACCTCATTACAAATATTGTCGAGGAGGACTTCCAACACCGTGAACGCCGCCGCGTGGTGCAAACACCTGATGGACAATTATGGAAAGGTTCTGTGCGACGCACGCTGCTAGAACTCAAACACGATGGCATGACCGCCCCCGAATTACAAAGCTTGTTGGATCAGATGCGCTACATTCCAGTGTTTACCGCACACCCAACCGAAGCACGCCGCCGCACAATGATGGACATTCAACGCCGCATCTTCTTGGTCATCGACCAGTTGGATTCACCCGCGTTAGATGCAGATACTCGCGCTTCCCTAATGCGTCAGCTAAAAGCACAAATTCAGTTACTGTGGCGCACAAATGAGGTGCGCACGCGCAAACCCACGGTAGAAGATGAAATCCGTTACGGTTTGTATTATTTCCGTGAATCGTTATTTGAAGCGATTCCGCTGTTATACCGCTATTTTGAACGCGCTGCACGGTTAGCGTATGGTTCGGGAGCTATCAGCGTACCGAGTTTCTTGCGCTTTGGTTCGTGGATTGGCGGCGACCGCGATGGCAACCCCTTTGTTACCCCGACCCTCACGCGCAAAGCGATTCGGATGCAAATGCAAGTCGCGCTGGAAGAATACATGAAACGGGTGAGCGAATTGCGCACGATTCTTTCGCACTCCACCGAGTTCGTGACCCCAACGCCGGAACTGATGGCGCATTTGCAGCAGGAAAACACGCGGTTGGGCGAAACGGTTTTCGGCGGCAAATTGGTCACATTCGCGCAAGAGCCGTATCGCCGTTTACTGAGCTTCATGCGGCACAAATTACGCCAAACCTTGCAAACCGTAGAAGCACGCTTGGTGAATGAAAACACACCATTAGCAGCACTGGCGTACACCGATGTGAGCGAGTTTCTGCACGAGCTGTACCTGATTAATGATTCCCTACGCAGCCATAACGACCATGTGATTGCCGGACGCGAACTCAAGGATTTGATTCGTTTGGCAGAAACCTGCGGTTTTGGTTTGTACAAACTGGATATTCGCCAAGAATCCACCATCCACACCGAAACCGTAGCAGAAAGCTTGCAACAAGCGGGTTTGTGTCACGATTACCTCGCACTGAGCGAATCGGAACGGCTCAATTTACTCGCGGAACTGATCCTACGCCCTAGCCTGCCATTGCCGCATCGCCCTAAACTCAGCGCCCGCACCGCCGAAACCTTAGAAATTTTCGACAGCATGGCAACCATGCGTATGGAGGCAGGGTCGGGCATTTTCGGAACGTATGTTATTTCCATGACGCACAGTGCCAGTCATATCATGGAAGTGATGTTACTGGCGCGTATGGCGGGCTTGATCGGTTACGATACCGACCGCCAATTGTACTGCCGTATCATGGTATCACCACTGTTTGAAACCATCGAAGACTTGCGTCACATTAGCAGTGTTCTCACCAGCTTGTTTGAAAACACGGCTTACCGTGCATTATTGGATGCTGCGGGGAATTTACAGGAGGTCATGCTGGGTTATTCTGACTCGTGTAAAGATGGCGGCATTTTGGCTTCCAACTGGAATTTGTACAATGCGCAAAAAGAAGTCATCGCTTTAACAGACCGTTATGGTGTGAAGTGTCGCCTATTCCACGGACGTGGCGGTACAGTCGGACGGGGCGGCGGCCCAACCCATGAAGCGATTTTGGCGCAACCACCCGATACGGTGCATGGGCAAATCAAATTCACCGAACAAGGCGAAATCTTAGCCGCTAAATACAGTAATATTGAAACAGCCGTGTTTGAATTGGGGGTCGGGACAACAGGCTTACTCAAGGCCAGTGTGGGTTTACTGAAAAAACGCGGAGCAGACCCACACCCTTATCTCGAAGCCATGCAAGCCATTGCCAGTGCAGGCGAAGCCCGTTATCGCCGCTTGACCGACAATTCGCCAGAGCTGATGGATTACTTCTATGAAGCAACACCAGTCCAAGAAATCGCCTTACTGAATATTGGTTCGCGCCCATCGCATCGCAAGAAAACTGTGCGCGATAAAGGCTCGATTCGTGCGATTCCGTGGGTATTCGGTTGGTCACAATCGCGCCACACCTTACCCGCATGGTATGGATTAGGCACAGCATTAGCCACTTTCCGCGCTGCCGCCCCCGATAATGCCGTGTTGTTGGAACGCATGTATGCCGAATGGCCCGCCTTTACCGCTTTGTTGAGCAATGTGCAAATGGCTTTGTACAAGGCCGCAATGGGAACAGCGCGTGAATACGCTGAACTGGCACAGAATCAAGATAATGCGCAAAAGATTTTCACGGATATTCGTACCGAGTACGAACTCACTGTCAGTGAAGTGTTAAAAATCATGCGTTTGACCGCGCTGGTTGAAGACGCGCCCTTATTGCAATATTCCCTGCAACGCCGTGACCCGTACCTTGACCCGCTCAATCATATTCAAATCACTTTGATTAAGCGACATCGCCAACACGCCCAAACCACAGGTGAGATCGAATCGCCGTGGCTACCTGCTTTGTTACGCACGATCAATGCGTTGGCAGCGGGCCTGCGCAATACAGGTTAAGACTGGCACTTCCCTCCAAACAAAAAGGTCGCTCATCATGGCGACCTTTTTACTCTCTCGATTCAGCGTTCAGCGCGAATTATGGGCTGAAAGATGAGCCGCAACCGCAAGTTGTCGTTGCGTTAGGGTTACGGATCACAAATTGCGAACCTTCCAAACCTTCGGTGTAGTCGATTTCTGCCCCTACCATGTATTGGAAGCTCATAGGGTCGATCAACAAAGTAACACCACCGTTCTCAACCGTTGTGTCGTCTTCATTAACCGCCTCATCAAATGTAAAACCATATTGGAAGCCAGAACATCCACCACCTTGCACAAACACACGCAGTTTCAGGGCTGGATTGTTTTCTTCGTCAATCAGTGCTTTTACTTTTGCTGCCGCTGCATCCGTAAAAACCAGCGGTGATGGAATCGCTGTTTCAACAGTCATATCGTTATCTCCTATTACATACTCAGTTATGTGAGTACGTTAGCACCCTTGGTCAAGGTCGTGCAATAAAGCTTTATTCGCTGTCGGTTGGTTTAGGCAAAGCGGCGGCAGCAGCAGCGACCTCAGGCTTTTGACGCACCAACTTACCATTAACTTCCGCGCCGACTGCCATTTCTAACAGGTTGTAATAGACATCGCCGCAAATACGCGCTTTCTCAAACAGTTCCACTTTGCCACAAGCAAAAACATCACCGTCGATCATGCCATTGAGCACCATGCTAGGTACACGCACTTCACCTTGAATATGACCATGCTCACTCAGAATCAGGGTTGCATCATCACCGTCAGCAGCCAAATTACCTTTGATGACACCTTCGATATGCAAACCACCAGAGAAACGCAAATCACCGTCAATGGTAGTGCCTTTACCAATCAGGGTATCCACTCGGGCACTACGGATTTTTTGGTCGTTTTGACCACTGCTGCTAGATGGACTGCTGGTAGGGACACTACTGCTAGGGGTAGTCGTTTTGGCTGCTTTACCAAACATGTTGGTTTACTCCTTATTCGTGGATGCGTTGGAATCATTAAATGTAGCCCAATCATAACTTTTCGTCAGACGTTCGGGCGTATCACCCGTTGCGGGACTGACTCTTAGTTTAACGGACTCAGGGGTAAAATTCTTAGGGAAGAGGAAATTACCTTCCAAACTCTGATAATGTTTAACCGCAAAATGCGTCAATGCCTTTTCACCGTTGGGCGTGACATCCGCTTGTGTCACGGTCACGCCTTTGCCGTCTTGCTTACCACTAATGGTAATGGTGAATGTGCCATCTAAGGTGCTATCAGCACCCTTGATGTTCGCCAACACCAAATGGTACTGATAAAGTGAGTCGGTTTTTTTTCCATCTTGGTCAACTAAGCGGGGCTTAATCGCAAAATGTTGAATGTGTAAACCGCCTTCTAATCCGTCTGGAGAAAGGATGCCATCATACAACACCAATTTCTCACGTTCAGCAGCGAGATCCGCAGACACCGCCGCCAATTTTTTGTTTAACTCCGTATTGGCGGCATCCTGAACTTGCTTTTCCCGTTTGACAGATGCCAGTTGCTCTTCCATCTGTTTGATGGTGGCAACGTGCTGTTCAATCAAACGCTCCTGCTCGTCCATTTTACCACGCAATGTAATCGCATGTGCCCCTGAAGAGTCGACAGGTGTCAGATAGCCGCTAAAAAACAGCCCGATACCCGCGATCAACATCAAGATAAGCAATGTTGCCAGTATATACCAGCAGGGACTGCGCTTATCACTCCCGATAGGGCGAACTTGCACAGTCCCACGATGATCAAATTTATATTCTAGGCTCATGGCCGATTATGTTGCCTCTTGGAATCCTCAATTCAAGGCAGCAGGGCAGGATAACGTAACGCAGTGTCTTCTGCGAAACCTAACATTAGGTTCATATTTTGTACGGCTTGTCCGGCTGCGCCCTTCACTAAATTGTCAATCACTGAAAGTACAACCACACGTTTGCCATTCTGTGGACGATGCACAGCGATACGGCAGAAGTTTGCCCCGCGCACGGAACGGGTTTCTGGATGTGACCCGCTAGGCAATACATCGACAAAGGTTTCTGCTGCATAACGCGCTTCATACAACGGCTGCAAATCTGCTTCAGTGGTCAACGTAGCATACAGTGTAGCGTGAATTCCGCGAATCATGGGCAAGAGATGCGGAACAAAAGTGGGATTTATCGGACAACCTGCAAGCGTTGATAATGTTTGCGCAATTTCTGGCTGATGACGATGCCCCGGAACGGCATAGGCTTTAAAGCTATCCCCCGCTTCACACAACAGCGTATGCACCTCGGCCTTGCGCCCTGCACCGCTTGCACCGGATTTCGTGTCCGCAATAATCTGTTCCAAATCTACCAGATTATGCTCAATCAATGGCAATAACCCCAGCGTTACAGCGGTAGGGTAACACCCCGGATTGGCAACCAAACGTGCTTGTTTGACCTGTTCGCGATTTAATTCTGGCAAACCGTACACAGCTTCTTCGACCAATTGTGGGGAAGCGTGTTGCATTCCATACCATTTTTCCCACAATGCAATGTCTTTAATGCGGAAGTCAGCCGCTAAATCGATCACTTTAACGCCAGCATCCAGCAAAACTTGCGCACTTTTCATTGCAACACCATTCGGTGTAGCAAAAAAGACCAAATCACATTCGGCTAATTGTTCATTGGCTGGTGCTGAAAATGCTAAATCCAGATACCCACGCAAATTCGGGAACATCGCGTCTACGCGCGACCCTGCATTTTCCCGCGATGTGATGTAAGTGATTTCAACATTTGGATGATTGACCAGCAAACGCAATAATTCCACGCCTGTGTAGCCTGTCGCACCAACAATACCAATTTTCTTTTTCACAATATCCCTTTTTCTGTCGGCATCAAAAATCCCTGTATAATACGCAATCCTTACTGATTAACAACCATTGACCTATGAAACTAGACATAAAAGCATTGGCGATTTTAGCTGTTGTGGTGGGCGCATTAGCGTTTTTATTCCTCATGCCAGCCCAGGGCATGAAGAGCATCCCCCCTTCAGTCACGGTACAAACCTTGGATGGCGAAAAGCTAAATTTAGACACATTGAAGGGTAAACCTTATCTTTTGACGTTTTGGTCGACAACCTGCCCTGGTTGTGTTGGGGAAATTCCTGTCCTAGAAGCCTTAGATAAAAAGATGCAAGGTTCGGGTTTTCGTATCATTGCTGTTGCCATGCCACACGATGAACTTGCTGACGTTCAAACCATGCGCAGCCAAAAAGGCATGACATACACCATCGCGCACGACCAGTCTGGTGATGTCAGCAAACAATTCGATGTCCGTGTTACCCCTACTTCGTTCCTAGTTGCAGCGGATGGTACGATAGCTGTCCAAAAACTGGGCGAATGGAAAGCGGCAGAGCTAGAACAAAAGGTTCGCGGTTTACTGTAATCCTATTAGCAAGGAACTGTGCATGTACATTTGGCTGAAAGCCCTACACATTATCTTCATGGTGACGTGGTTTGCGGGGTTGTTTTACTTACCACGTTTGTACGTCTACCATGCCATGCCAGAAAATCGTGGCAGCTTTGCATTATTCAAAGTCATGGAACGCCGCTTATTCATTATGATGACGCTCGGTGCAAGCCTGACCGCCTTGTTTGGTTTGATCATTTTGGCGATGAATTGGCAATACCTACTGGTAGTCACGCATTGGTTTCATGCTAAAGCTTTATTGGTTATCGCGTTACTGGTGTATCACTATGCATGTTACCAGCTTATGCTAACGTTCCGCCATGATGCCAACACGCGCGATCATCGCTGGTATCGTTGGTTTAATGAAGTCCCCAGTTTAGTATTGATTATTGTGGTGATTTTAGCAGTGGTGAAGCCGTTTTAGGCTTCACTCACTTCTTCCAATAGCGGAGCTAACTCATCCAATGCACGGCGGTAAACACGGCGTTTAAAAAACACTACCTGATGTGCGGGCTGCCAATAGTCCACCCACTCCCAGTAATCAAACTCTGGCTTTGTGGTGGCTTGTAGGTTTACATCATGATCGTGGCACAATAAACGCAGTAAAAACCAGCGTTGTTTCTGACCTATGCACAACGGTTTTGCACGACGGCGGATCATGTAAGGGGGGATGCGATAACGCAACCAACCACGGGTTTGTCCAATTATTTCGACTTGTTCCTTGCGTAAACCAAGTTCCTCGTATAGTTCGCGGAACATAGCCTCCGTCGGTGTTTCTCCTCGATCAATTCCTCCCTGCGGAAACTGCCAAGAATCCTGCCCTAGCCGTCTCCCCCAAAACACTTTACCGTCGTAATTGCAGAGGATGATGCCAACATTGGCTCTAAATCCTTCCTCATCAATCACAACTTTTCTCCCAAACTTAACTTACGCTGATTTTTCCATAACCGTCATGATTCGGCAATTTCATCCAGACCCAAAGCAGGTACAATCGTCTATTTTTCCTTAAACCGGAGTACGAGACCGCATGACCTTGGCACTTTTCGATCTGGATAACACCCTTCTTAGCGGCGACAGCGATTACGAATGGGGGCAATTTCTGGTAAGTAAAGGTTTAGTCGATAGCGCAAGCTATGAAGCTGCCAACCAACGTTTTTACGAGCAATACAAACAAGGCGTATTGGACATTCACGAATTTTCTGCGTTTTCGTTTAAACCCTTGAGCGAACGTAACATGGCCGAATTAGCCGACTTACACCGCGAATTTATGGCGATGGTGATTCAACCGCTGATGTCGCCAGCCGCACTGGCATTGGTAGATAAACATCGCGCTCAAGGTCATACGTTGATGATCATTACCGCGACCAATAGCTTTATTACGCGCCCGATTGCACAAGCATTTGGCATTCCACACTTATTGGCTACTGAACCTAAAATCGTCAATGGGCACTACACGCAATACATCGATGGCACGCCCTGTTTTCAAGGTGGGAAAGTCACGCGCTTGCAAGACTGGTTACAAGGGCGTGATGAAACTTTAACGGGCAGCTATTTCTACAGCGATTCACGCAATGACTTACCGTTGTTGGAAATGGTCGATAACCCCATCGCAGTTGACCCCGATGCCACGCTTACCCAAATTGCGCAAGAACGTGGCTGGCCGATCATGTCACTACGTTAATCATCCGCTTGCGCGGCTAAACATCGCCCAAAAATGGCTTGGGCGATTCGTTCCACCGTTTGCGCTTGCGTTTGGAGCGGATTCTCACCACGATACAACAGACGGTATTCTGGCTTATCGCATTCCCGCGAACGGTAGGTTTCGCCACTCCAAGTATTATTGGCGGTTTCGGGGTTAAAAGTGATTGAACCCTCTTTAGTGCGTTGTACCGCTTCAAACGCGGACTTAGGGAAAAACGGTAGCGGCGCACACAAACCCTGCCAATACCACTCCAGCAATTGCTGCAATTGCGCGTGGGCATCGGCAATAGGCCGCAGTTGATACATGACAGGTTGCAAGTGTTTATTGTTTTTTTCGTCCTTGCGTTCTAAACCGTAGACCTTCGTTACACGCGGACAAGGTGCATTTTCCACCGCATTCAATACCAAATGCTGTAACCAAATCCCCAACCATTGCCAATAACTTAACCGCCCCAATTCACAAATTTTACGCCCCTCTACAGTTAATTGTTTAATCAAACCCGTAAGCTGAAACTCACCGAATACCAAACTAAAGCTCAATGGTTTTAAAGTGTGCGCCACGCTGCTTGATTGTTGTTGGTAAAACGCTTGTGTCACTTTGACCTGTTCGGCAAAGATCAAATCACCCAATTCCCCGTGCGGTAACAAACCTTTCGCGCGTAACACGGGTAGGGCTTGTGTTGCTGGTTGTTGCTGAGAAAACTGCTGAAAAATAGCACTACGCACTTCCCCATCCTGATAAAGCTCTATCGCAAACGGTTCACGTCCGGCAATTTCATGCGCTTGTTCGTATAACCTCAACCCCAAACGCTGCTGCAAAAACGTGCGTGCGGGCTGCTGGAAAAAGCGTGTCAAACGCTCTAAATTGACATGGCGCAAACTCGCATCGGGTTCGGGCAACACCTCCCCCAGCCAAAACGGTACGTTCACCGCCCGCTCTTGCTGCCAACTTTCTGCTGAAAAATACGTTGTGTAAGTGAATAAACCATTTTCACCACGCGGGTATTTAGGGCTAAACGCCTGTAACGGATGCACGGTTGTCAATTGCGCTAATGCTGTTGGGGCTAAACGTTGCACATAATCCCGTAATTCACTCACCAAAACCGATGGCGGCAACGGATTATTATCCTGTGCGCTCAAACCAACGTAACTGATGTATAACCAATCACGCGCCGACAATACGCTTTCAAGGAACAAATAACGGTCTTCATCACGCTTTAAACGATCCCCACGATGCATCTGCTGTGCCATGCGGTCGAAACTCGCGCGATGATCCCGACGCGGGAACACGCCATCATTCATACCAATCAAGGCAACAAAGCGAAACGGTACAGTGCGCATCGGCATTAACGCACAACAGGTAATCCCACGCCCTAAAAAGCCTTCGGACTCACTGCGTTTATCCAACTGTTCCGCTAACGCACTTTTAAACACACCCCACACTAATGGCTGATCAAAATCCGCTTGGTGCAAGGTTTTCTGCAAAGCATCCAATGCCTGCCACACGGTTTGTAAAGGCGCATCATCCCCCAATAATGCCTGCAAAGCGCGGCGTAAGGCTTGATCCCATTCCGCAAACGACTGCGTTTGTTCCGCCCACGCCATAACCTCGAACAACACATCCAGCCAACTTTGCAACCGCCCAAGTATTTCCGCGAGACTCCCTTCGATTTCGTTGTAGGGTAAAACTTGGGCGAATAAATCCTCACCAGGTAAAACATACCCCAGTAATAAACGATCCAAACCGTAACGCCAAGTGTGTTCGTGCGTTTGCGCCCCACCTTGCGCGGCACGGGTACTCGCATCCATCCCCCAACGAATATTCACCGCCCGAATCCACTGGCGGCATTGCAACACTTGGTTTTCATCCAAACCCAAATGTTCGCGCACTTCATCAAATTCCAAAAATGCCAGTAAGCTTTCAGCCTCGCTGCGGGTTTGTGGTAATTCCAACAATTGCTGGCAAAAATTCAGTAATCCTTGGGCAAAACGTGGGTTACTATCCGCAATACTAAACGGCAACGGGTGTGCGGCATTACCCAATACCGCCGCCAAATACGGCGCGTAATTATCAATGTCGGGGGTCATGATGACCACATCCGCAGGAGTCAAATCAGGATGCGCGGCAAATAATGCCAATAATTGGTCATACAGCACTTCCGCTTCACGCATGGGCGAATGGCACACATGAAACACCAATGAGCGATCAACCTGATCCACCATGACGGTTTCGCCCACTTCAGGCATACGCAAATGCAGAATGTCAGATTGCACTTGTTGCAACAGCGTAGATGGCTCTAATGCCACAAATAAATCATTAAACTCCGCATTACATTCAATGAGTTGATCCAAAAAGTCTCGCCCTTGCCGCCCCCACGACGCGAGCAAAGGATTCCCCACTGTGGTTAAAGCTTGTACGTCTTTGGACTGTTTGAGCTTGCGTTTTTCCGACTCAATGTCACCCCAATATTCCGCGCTAGGGTTCAGCAGGTAAATGTGAACATCGGTGTACTGTGACACTTTTTCTAACAATTTAACGTAACTAGGCGATAAGACGGGCACGGAAAAAAAGCTAATGCGTGGTGGCAGCGGATTTCCCCCCTCCTCTTCAACCACGCTCAGCGCGTGGTTAAAACGCTCTTGCAAGCGCACCCAGTGCGCCAACTGCTTTTCACCCGCCACACGCCACCATAACCGCGCTTGCCAAAGCTCTTGCACGGTATCGGCTTGTTCCCACTCCATGATCCATTGCGGGCGGAAGAATAAGTATTGGTCAAACACTTTGGCTAATTGCCCCGCCAATTGCCACGCGCCTTCCGCCCCCGTCGCTAAATACGACTGTAATTCCTCCCATTCGTGTTGGTCTTGCGGGGTGGATTGCAGGAATAACGCTAACAATCGCCAGCGTAAAGTTGCCGGAGCGCAAGGGTCTTTTTCGGGTACTGCATCGTTAGGCAAAACTTGACGTAATAATTCCCACGTCATTTCTGCCGGAAACAAATAGCGAATATTCGCCGCAATGCCATTGTGTCGCGCAGTCTGTAAGGATAACCAACGTCCCATGCCGCTATTTTGTACTACGACCAATTCCTGCTGAAACGGCGGGAGTGGTTGATTTTGTTGGAGCTGTGCAAAATGGTCAGCCAAGACTTCCAATTGGTTGGAGTGGTGTAGGTACAACATACAAAAAATTCAGTTCATGACAAAAGCTAAGCACCACTTTATTAGCATTCCTTCTAAGATTTGTATACACAAGTATTATTCTTGTCACGACCTAGCGATTTAGAGGACAATTCGCAACACTTTACTGACATTGTGTCATAGCCATGCTGTTGATATAACACGGCAGGGCGGTAGCTTGCCTTGTTCTGTCATCTGATTGAGTCTTTATCTGAGGTTAAAGAGATAGCAACAATGATTCCATTGATTCTTTCTGGTGGTTCAGGCACTCGTCTGTGGCCATTGTCGCGTCAGCAACGCCCCAAACAATTTTTACCCGTTGTTGATGACGAGCTAACGTTATTCCAATCCACCATTACGCGCTTATCTGGGTTAGCTGATCTTGAAACCCCATTAGTTGTCTGTAATGAAGACCACCGTTTTATGGTAGCGGAACAACTACGTCAACTAGGCTTGCAAAGTCAGGGGATTATTCTCGAACCAGTCGGGCGTAATACCGCGCCTGCGATTGCGTTGGCAGCATTGTTTCTGGCTGAACGTGACCCCTCCGCTTTACTGCTAGTATTGCCTGCGGATCATGTTATCCAAGACACCAGCACATTCCACCAAGCGGTGAATGTGGCAAAGCAAGTCGCACAAGACGGTTACTTAGTTACGTTTGGTATTGTGCCAACACAAGCCGAAACAGGTTATGGCTATATCCAAACAGGTGCAGCATTAACCGACGCACAAACAGCACACAATGTTAAACGCTTTGTCGAAAAACCGAACTTAGCCACGGCTGAAAGTTACGTCGCCAGCGGTGATTACCTGTGGAACAGCGGTATGTTCCTGTTCCGTGCGGACGTGTACTTACAAGCCTTGGAACAATTCCAACCCGAAGTCTTGCAGACGTGCCGTGCAGCATTACAAGTGCAAAATCACGACCTCGATTTTATCCGCATTGATGCCGATAGCTTCGCTGCCAGCCCAAACATTTCCGTCGACTATGCGGTAATGGAAAAAACCGACAAAGCGGCGGTGGTTGCGTTGAACGCAGGCTGGAACGACGTAGGCGCGTGGTCAGCGGTGTGGGAAGTGGGTCAAGGCGATGCCAACGGCAATGTAATTCGTGGTGATGCGATTACCCATAATTCACACAACAACCTGATTTACAGTGAAAAACGTTTGGTTTCGCTGGTTGGTGTAGACGACATTATCGTGGTCGATACCAAAGACGCGACTTTGGTAGCCAAACGCGATCAGGTCCAAGACGTGAAAAGCATTGTTGATCAGCTCAAACAACAGCAACGTCCCGAAGCGTTAATTCACCGTGAAGTGGACCGCCCTTGGGGTGTATACGACTCGATTGATGCAGGCCACCGCTTCCAAGTCAAACGCATTAGTGTCAAACCAGGTGCGAAATTGTCTTTGCAAAAACACCATCACCGCGCAGAACATTGGATTGTGGTGAAAGGCACAGCCGAAGTGACCTGTGATGAACGCACGTTTTTATTGACCGAAAACCAATCCACTTACATCCCGCTCGGTGCGGTACATCGCTTAGCAAACCCTGGTAAAGTCACCTTAGAGCTAATCGAAGTGCAATCCGGCAGTTATTTGGGTGAAGATGACATCGTGCGTTTTGAAGATCAATACGGACGCTCGGAAGGCTAATCATGCAAAATTTAACCTGTTTTAAAGCCTACGATATTCGTGGCAAATTAGAAATCGAACTCAACGGCGACATTGCCTACCGCATTGGGCGTGCTTACGGCAGTTTTGTGGGTGCGGGCAAGACCGTGGTAGTAGGCGGTGATGTGCGCCTGACATCTGAAGCGTTAAAACTCGCGCTTGCTAATGGCTTAATGGATGCGGGCGTGAATGTCATCGACCTCGGCTTAACGGGTACGGAAGAGGTGTATTTCGCCACCTTCCACCTCCAAGTCGACGGCGGCATTGAAGTCACCGCCAGCCATAATCCGATGGATTACAATGGCATGAAGCTAGTACGCGAAGGTTCTAAACCCATTAGCGGCGACACAGGTTTAAAAGATATTCAAAGCATGGCGGAAGCAAACGACTTCCCTGCGGTAACGACACGCGGCACTTACAGCCAACAATCTTGCCTTGCTGATTATGTACAGCATTTGCTCGGTTACATTGATGTTAGCGCACTCAAGCCACTGAAATTAGTGGTCAATGCAGGTAATGGCGCGGCGGGTCATGTGGTTGATGCGTTAGAAAATATTTTCCAACAGTTCAACGCGCCCATCACGTTCATTAAAGTTCACAACGATGCCGACGGCACATTCCCCAATGGCATTCCCAACCCGTTATTGCCAGAAAATCGCGCCGATACCCGCAATGCGGTTCTGGCTCACAATGCCGACATGGGCATTGCGTGGGATGGTGACTTTGACCGTTGTTTCCTGTTCGATGAGACGGGCGAATTTATCGAAGGCTACTACATTGTCGGTTTGTTAGCTGAATCCTTCCTGCAACAACATCAGGGGGCGAAAATCATTCACGACCCACGCCTGACGTGGAACACGGTTGATGTCGTGACCGCCGCAGGTGGCGAACCGATCCAATCCAAAACCGGACACGCTTTCATCAAAGAACGGATGCGTTTGGAAGATGCGATTTACGGCGGCGAAATGAGCGCACACCATTATTTCCGTGACTTTGCCTATTGTGACAGCGGTATGATTCCGTGGTTGTTGGTCGCACAATTAATGAGTGTGAAAAACAAACCGCTTTCCACGCTAGTTAATGAACGCATCCAAGCTTATCCGTGCAGCGGCGAAATCAATTTCCACGTCCACGATGTCAAGGCCTGTATTGCCGCGATTCGTGAGCACTACGAAGCGCAAAACCCATTAGTGATTGATACCACCGATGGCTTAAGCATGGAATTTGCCGACTGGCGTTTTAATTTGCGCGGTTCTAATACCGAACCTGTTTTGCGTTTGAATGTAGAAAGCCGACAAAATACGGCATTAATGCAAAGCAAAACAGCGGAAATTGCCGCACAATTATCAACTCAACATTAATCCTTAAAAACACCAGACAATACCATGCTAAAAACACTATGGGCTTATCGGTTTTTCATTATTTCGTCAATTATTACGGAATTTCGTTCGCGATTCGCGCGTAGTAAATTAGGTGGAGCGTGGATGGTTTTGCACCCGTTGGCGCAAGTTGCCATCTACGCACTGGTGTTATCAGCCGTTTTGTCCGCTAAATTACCGGGAATTGATAATCGCTATGCTTATGCGATTTACCTAATGGCGGGCACATTGGGTTGGTCACTTTTTTCAGAGGTTTTAGTTCGCTCGTTAAATATTTTTATCGAAAATGCAAACCTATTAAAAAAAGTCATGTTCCCCAAACTGGCACTACCACTTGTTTTAACGGGTAGCGCACTCATCACAAATGCATTGCTATGCATTGCCATTTTAGTGGTGTTTGGCCTGCTAGGTCATCTCCCTAGCCTTACACTATTTTGGATACCCTTTCTAACGCTACTCACATTAGCATTAGCATTGGGTTTAGGATTGTCATTAGGCATTTTAAATGTATTTATTCGTGATATAGGGCAAATCATACCCATTATCTTACAATTCTGGTTTTGGCTAACTCCCGTGGTCTACAGCACACAGATGATACCCGAAAAATACCATACTTTAATGTTAATTAACCCCATGACAGGCATTGTCATGAGTTACCATGATGTATTGGTCTACAACAAAATGCCGGATGTCAGCTTATTAATTTACCCTGCCATTATTGCTATCGTGGGTTTAGTATTAGCACTCGTTATGTATAAAGGTGCGAATGAAGAAATGGCGGATGTATTATGAACCAATACATTCTTAATATTAATCAAGTTGGCAAAGCCTATCGCTCTTATGGTAGTGAATGGCGGCGTGTATTAACGTGGTTCGGCGCACCCTTTAAACCACTCACAGAACACTGGACACTCCAGAATATTAGCTTTCAGATTAAAGCAGGTGAAGCGGTCGGTATTGTTGGGCAAAATGGTGCAGGTAAAAGTACACTACTCAAAATCATCACTGGAACATTAAAACCATCAACAGGAACTGTAACACACCACGGACGCATTGCCGCTATTCTGGAATTAGGCATGGGTTTTCACCCCGATTTAACTGGTCGACAAAATGCCTATCACGCAGCAGGATTAATGGGTTATACCCAAGATCAAATTGATTCCGTTATTAACGGTGTCGAACAGTTTGCAGAAATCAATGAATACTTTGACCAACCCGTGCGTTTATACAGTAGCGGTATGCAAGTGCGTGTTGCCTTTGCCGTTGCCACCGCTTTCCGTCCCGATATTTTGATCGTCGATGAAGCATTAAGTGTGGGTGATGCTTATTTCCAACACAAAAGTTTTGAACGCATTAAACAATTCCGCACTCAAGGTACAAGTCTTTTGTTCGTATCCCATGACAAAGCTGCCGTTTTAGCATTGTGCGACCGTGCCATTTTATTAGAAAAAGGGTGCGTGTTAAAAGATTCACAACCTGAAGAAGTCATGGACTTTTACAATGCTCTACTCGCCGACAAAGAAAATAATAAAATCGAACAAATCACACAAGAAGATGGCAGAGTTCAAACCATTTCTGGCACAGGTGAAGCACA
>CAZEQX010000012.1:0-29572 GCA_964514635.1 uncultured Thiothrix sp. | reverse complement strand
GCAAGTAAGCGGCTTACTATAAGGCAAGCCGCTTATCGGGGGCAACTTTGCTGCTACCGAACAGGGGCAGAGCCGTGCATAATGTAATTCATGCTGCCCGTGACATTACCAGGGTGCAATAAAATATTCCCCATGAGGTAATTGGTATCATTGTTAGGCCCTGTAAATAAGGTTGAACCATCCATATTCAAATCCGTGGCGTAATAACCCTGTAAATGATACGCCGCATTAACCTGTTTATTATCTGGTGCAACCAATATCGCACCCAGAATAATGCTGCTATCGCTCCCCGGACCTGTCGCAATCACAGTATTACTATTATTAACATCACCTGCCCACATCAGTGCGATATTAGAACCTTCCAATCGTGCAGAATCATCACCATAAACAGGCGTGCTTAATGCAGAAAAGTCTATGCTAACGGGCGCGGCTTGGCTTAGGGTTAAAGGTTCTTTTGTCATAATCGCCAAATGATTACGATGCCGAATCATGACATAATAACTACCGTCTTCTGCATATAAAATCGGTAGGATACTGTTGCCCGTCGTAGCATCCACCACATCGCCATCACGTTGTAGAATACCTGCCGCCGCTGCAACACGTTTACTCGGATCCGTTACATCACGCAATTCCACCAATACCCAATCCACCGGAGCATCTTGCCCCGTAGCATTCATCACACTATCAATTGCCGTTTCTTTACCATGATAATCAAAGGGTGAGGCAATATCGTCAGTGGTTGCATAACCAAACGCTGTTTTCAAATCACCATACGGCTGCAAATGCGGTAGGTATTTTAGATTATTCAAGGTATCGCTCATTAGTTGTGTATTGGATCGATACGCGCCTTGCAACAAAACTTTTAACACCACATTGACAAATGAAACATCCGCAATGTTTTTAATCGTCACGGTAAGGGTCTGAGTGGCAACTAATAGACCATCCGACACCTGAACAGTCACAACATAAATATTATTCTCATCGCTATCGGTAGGCTTTTCATAATCTGGCGCATTAACAAAACTTAAAGCACCTGTTTGCGCATTAATGGTAAACACCGCGCTGTCAGCTCCACTAACCAAACTATAAGTTAAGGTATCATGATTACCATCAGTAGCACTGACCGTACCAACCTCTTTAATATTTTCGTCCAAATCAATGCTGGCATTACCCACTCCACCGTAACTGGTAATCACAGGAGGTAGATTTTCAAAGACATCCGTAACCGTAATAAACAAGACCTGTTTGGTTTGTGCCACACCATCATTAGCAATGACTGTCACAATGTAAATGTTATCTTTATTCGCATCCAATGGATTTTCATAATCAGGTGCACTACTGAAGGCTAATGTTCCGGTATTGGTATTAATTTGGAACAGCGTCTCATCACCATCACTACCTAATTGATAAGTCAGCTTATCCTTATCCACATCCGTTGCCGTTACTGTTGTTAGTGCCGTTTGACCTTCAGGAATCGTTAAATACGCAGCATCTAAACCACCATTACTGGTAATATCCGGTGGTGTATTTTCATGAACATTGGTGATTGTAATACGCAATGTTTGCGACGTAGTTAATTGACCATCCGTCACAGCAACTTGCACAATATAAATATTGTTTTTATCTGCATCGCTAGGTTGCTCATAATCAGGAGCTGCCACGAAAATTAGTGTACCTGTCGCGGCATTGATTTGAAACAAACTCCTATCAGGGCCGCCACTGAATTTATAAGTTAGCTTATCGCCATTAACATCGGTCGCAACCACTGTGGTAACAACGGTCTGATTTTCTGGCATAGTAATAGTGCCAATGGCATCACCACCATTACTAATAATGTCTGGCGCAACGTTTTCCAGCAAATCCGTAATGGTTATTTCCATTGTCTGTGTCGCGGTTAATGAACCATCACTAGCAGTTAAAATTACCTGATAAACATTGTTCTTATCTGCATCCAGAGGGCTTTCATAATCCGGTGCTGCTTTAAAACTTAATTGTCCTGTTTGACTATTCAAAGTAAATAAAGCAGCATCCGCCCCACCTGTAATACTGTAAGATAAGGCATCACCATTTGTATCCGTAGCCGCGACAATAGCAACATCCAGTGCATTTTCAGGATGCGCTAAAGCGACAAAACTGTCTAACTTTGGCGGTTTATTTTCAATGGGATACACCGTAACAACAGCCGTATCATCTTCATTAGGGGTGGACAGACGATTAAAAGGTTTTGAATCAGGGTCTTCATTAAATGCATAAATAACTTCGCCAGTCACCGTGTAACTGGCATTTGCCCCCACAACGGCACGAATTTTTAATTGCCTTGTGCCATTGGCCGCAATATTATCAACGTTCCATTCCCGCGTTGATGGGTTATATGCACCTGCCGAATCATCCCCAACCCAAGTTAAACCATCCGGCCATTCAAGACCCACCAAAACACCACTGGTAGCAATACCTGATCCATTGGCTAGAGTATAGGTTAATTCCACCTCAGAATTAAACGCGGGGTTGACTTTATTCGTCGTCGCGGTCAAAGATAAATCCACCGAAGTGGATTGCGTACTGGTCAGCCATTTAAAAGCTGCACCTGAATCATAACCAGGATCTCCCGCATCCGCTAAAGCCAGTTTGACATGATAAACCTGCCCCGCAATCAACCCCGATAATGAAGCTGTAATCGGCCTAGTGTGACCATCTAATTGCGTTGTCGCACTACCCGTACCATTCCCATTGTCCACAAAGTAGGCGGTATTGCCCAAATTACACGCTGTACCGTCCGCTTTTGTACCAGGCGCACCGCCATTCACATTATTCACGGCAATCGCATCGCGCGTGTTCGGCATGAATGCGGCGTTTTGCGTACCGTTCAAACCAGGCCCGGAAACAAAGAGACCAAAAGCATCATTAAAACGGCTACACACATACTCAGGGTATTCATCTGAGCCAAAAGAAAACACAAAATTTACCCTATCGCCTTGTGGCACAATATCGAACTCGATAATAGCGGGATCGTATTTCGCCCCTGAACTAATCGTCACTAGGTCAGGGTCGGCATAAATAACCTTCGTCACATACGAATAAGCGGCATTATTATTAGGTGCTTGCCACGTCCACAGATTGCCTGTGTTCATGAACATCCCAGATTCCACCCCTAAAATATTTCCCCCCCCTGCAAACACGCCATATTGCCCCGCCACACCGCGAGTGACCGTTAAATTGGAGATGCTCAATCCAGGCCCATCAATTATGCTTGATAATTGAGCAGCAGAAACATTCGTATCATAACTTAAAGCCGCTTGTGCTAGATTTCCCCAGCCTAACACATAGCACAGAAAGAGAAGAGGCAGCATCCTCGCTCGCGCGAATCGCTGTTTCTGATTTGCCATATTCTTCGCCCCAACAATTTTTCATTATTCTTCAGGAAGCTACCGGAATTGCTTCATACGCGCATTTTTACCACACTCACCCTAATTTGGACAAGGAAAGTCTCTTAAATCCATTCATTCCGTTTATCAGATTGTACCGTTCATGGCTTTTTCTACTGAGAAACCAAGCGCATAATGTTCCACAAATCCCCCAATAACCATAACAATAATAGGGTGTCAAAATGCTCCACCGTCAATTAACGGTCGCTCTAGTCGTGGGCGGTCTCCTTAGTTGTGTTGCGCCTGTCTATGCCAATAACCTTGCATGGGAGGCTTGGCAACCCGTCGCACAACCCAATAATTACCTATCACCTTATAAACAGAATGATTTACCGCTAAATATTACAACGGATTGCGGGGCATCTGAAGCCCCTAGCTTGTTAAACTTTTGCTTAAAAACAAACAATAGTCGCAGCGGACTAACGGGTATTGCCAGCTTTTTACAGACGCAATACACCCGTCGCATCAACGGCAACAACACCTACCCCACCACACTCCTGCTCGAAACTGTACAAACGCTACTCAACTGGCATGATGCCTCTTTCAGCGGACAACTCGCCGAGTACTTCCAACTTGTGCCTGTCAGTTCTACCCAAGGTGCTGGGCAGGGCAATTTTACTGGCTACTTTACCCCCACATTGGCTGCCAGCCGCGTTCAGACCGCGCGTTTTACCATTCCGATCTACGGCAAGCCCAAAAGCAACGTTAATCACCTCTCACATGCTGACATTGCCAGCGGCGCATTACGCGGTAAAGGTCTGGAAATCGCTTGGACAGACGACCCCTTTAATTTGTATGTTGCGCAAGTTCAAGGGTCAGCACTGCTTACATTCCCCGATGGCTCGCGCACTATTTTGGACTACGCAGGCACGAATAACCGTTCATTTCTCCCCATTTCCAACTATCTACGCAGCAAAGGCTATAAAACCAATAACTTATCCAATAATGGCATTCACGAGTGGCTTCAGGCTAATCCGCAAAAGGCCTATGAAGTTATTACCAGCAACCCGCGTTATGTTTTTTTCCGCGATACAGGCGCGACACCTGAAACAGCTTCTGGCAATGGCGTAATACCGGGTCACACCGTAGCGGTTGATAGCCGTTACATTCCCCACGGTTCGATTTTGTTGGCGGAATTGCCGCGACTTAGCCCTACCGGACAGAAGATTGGTAAAGAATGGCGTTTACTCTTTGCCCAAGACCACGGCAAAGCCATCACGGGTAATGGGCGTTTTGACCTGTACACGGGGTTAGGGGAAAACGGCGAAGCACGCGCCTACGCGATTTCTGGTACACACCGCGTCTTCATGGTATTACGCAAACCCAATGCACTGGCACGTTTAGCAGGTCTATAAAAATCTCTAATTTTTGTATTATTTTTTAATAATAACCAAGTCACCTTGCATCGTGACTTGGATTTACCCGTCAATGCACCGATAATGATGCGCACTTTATCGGATATTGAGGGAGTTGCATGTTTTGGAAAATCATGCTGCTGGCTAGTACATTGACTGTCATGGCATCAGGCGTTGCTGCCCAACCAAACCCTGTCCCACAAGCTTGTGATGTACAGATCCAAGGCAAAACCATTCACATTGACGAAAATTGCATCCGCAAAACGCCCGATTTACGCAAAGCCTTGGTGGACATGAGCGTGTTTTTACGCACGACTCCTGCGGCGCGATTAGCAGCACCCGAATACCGTGGCCCTTTGGACAAAGAGCGTTTATTACGCACGGTCGACCAATTGATTCATTGGGTTGATACGCCAACAGGCTCTGCCATTCCGTTGGGGGATCAATTCGATTTCTACGCCTTGGGTGATCCACGCACCAAAACCCCAGTGCAATACGGCGGGCATTACACCCCTGTGCTCATGGTTAGCGCCACACCAACACCAGAATACCGCTTCCCCATTTATGCCAAACCCGCAGGCAATGCTCCCTTACCTTCAAGACGGGAAATCATGCAAGGTGCGTTGAAAGGTCAAGGTTTAGAAATTGCTTGGACGAATGATCCTATCGGTTACTTTTTCATGCAAGTACAGGGTTCTGGCTTAATTCAATACCCCAATGGCAGTACGGTATTATTGGGGTTTTCGGGGAAAAATCATTACCCTTACACCAGCATTGGCGCGTACATGCGTGACAAGGGTTATTTACGCACCGACAACCTTTCCAATGCAGCGATTCAACAATGGTTGGCGGTTAATCCGAATAAATTGGAAGAAGTCTTAAATTCTAGCCAATCATTCGTGTTTTTCCGTCCTGTGAAAGAAGGCTTACGCGGGGCGACAGGGCTACCTGTTGTTGCCGGACACACAGCATCCGTTGATACCAGTATGATTCCCTTTGGCTCTATTTTACTGGCAGAATTGCCATTGCGTGACAATGCAGGGAAAATCGTGCAACATGAGTGGCGTTTGTTACTCGCCACGGATCGCCGCGCGGAAGACAAAGGCACGGTAAAAATAGGAATTTACACGGGCGAAGGCGAAGCAGCACGCATACAGGCACAACGTTTACATCCTTCCGGTCGGGCGTTTATTTTGCTCAATAATCGGTAAGTTGTTGCCTTTGATTGAACCGGACACGACGCAGGCGTGTCCAATGCCATATTATAACAAGCGACTGATTTTATTCTGGGGTTCATGCTATGTTGGGTTACATTGACTGGCTTATTATCATCATTGCCGTGTTGGCGGTACTTGGTGCGGTGTTCTTACTATTCGCACCAAACAATAATCGTGAAGCACAACAATTGCGCGTCATGCGCCTGCAAGCAGAAAAGGATCGCAAACGCATTGCAGAAGTGCTTGATATTACCCAACATGGGGTTCTCGATACAGAAAATCTCTTAAAACAGCTCAACAGCCAAGTCGAACAAAGTAGCCGCGCTTATCAGGCCGTACAAGCCAAAGCCGAACAAGCTGAGCGTATTTTGGAACGTGTCACCACCGCCGAACACGAGATGCACGACATTTCCTCACAACTTGGCGACCGTTTACAACACTTACAAGGTTATTGGGACGAACAACTCGGCGATTCCGTGGAAAGCGTCAAAAAAATACGCACTAAACTGCATGAAGGCCTAAGCCAAGTTGACGACAGTATCCAACGCTTACGCGAGCAAGAAAAAATGGCGCAAGGCTTTACCCGCCGCCTGATCGAACATCACCAGCAACAGTCACAATACCAACAAGAAAATGTACGCTTGTCGGGTGAAGTGCATAGCCGCTTGGAAGAAATGGTCAAAGAATCCAGCTCCCTATTGGAACAAATGCAGCATTATCAACAAGATGCAGATAATATCTTCCAAAAATTCAGCAGTGATATGGAAGGTTTAGAGTCGCAAGCCAATGAACACATTTCCACCTTGCTACAAAATACAAACCTTGCTCGCCACGAGCTAAAATCCGGTTTGGACGAAAGTCGTCAACACGTTGAAACCATGCGTCGCCGCGAAGAACAAAGCAATGAACTGTCACGCCGGATTCACGAACAATTTGAACAAATCGACCATATTCGTGTGGAACGAATCGCCAAAACCTTGGACTTAACCGAACAAATGTCCAGCGACTTGCACAAAGGCATGGAAAACGCCCGCGTCTTACTGTCTTCTTTAGAAGTCGCTGTACAAGGCATTACCGCCTCTTTGTACCAACCAAGTCACATGACAGCGGAACACACCCTAAACGACGACACTCACACGCTGCCAACAAAAGCAACGGAACAAACAGCACCTCATCCAGCAGTACCTCATGCCCAACCACAGAACACGCCACTCACACCCATCAAAGCCAGCGAAAGTACCCCAGCGGATGAAGATGCTGAAGCTCTCGCGTTGTTAAGCACTCTGGATGAAACTGCCCCTCATAACCTAGTCGCTTTACGCGCTTATCGGTGAAATGCCCTTGCGCTAATTGTGTTAAGCATTGATATTCCGCGTTTTTTATAGGGAAACCCTAGTGTGCCGCATGAGAACAACTCAGGCGGTACTTGCCGCATTGAATTTCCGCCACTAGACTTACGGAATGTTTTTCTGTGTAACCCATTGTTCACACAAGCGAACATCACAACCAAAACATTTTAAACTAGTCAACTTTTAAGCGTTAGACGACACAATTCATCACGGTTACAGCATTTTTGTCGTACACGGACTTACGACTGGAGGAGTCGCACATGAGTGTTCTGCATGTCGGGCTAGGTCACGCCCGCACCGCTGCCGAGGCGGTACAATCTGCTATGAAAACCACCGCCAAGCCGAGTTTGGCGATTGTGTTTTGTGCTTATCAACAAAACGCGACAGAGGTGTACTTAACAGTACGCGAATACGTCGGTGAACGATGCGCCATTATTGGCGGTTCGACTTGTGGGGAATTTTCCAGTTTATTGCCCGAACCTAGCGCGGATAGTGTCGTGATCATGACGCTGCAAAGTTCGTATTTAAGTGTGGGAGTTGGAATTGGGCAAGGCCTATCCAACGATGCCACCGCTGCCGGACGTGAAGCCGCTTTGCAAGCTTACAGCAGCGTCAAAACCAACCCAGCCGTTACATCCATGATGACGATTGCGATGGGCAGCAAAAACACCGCCGATAATGCACGGATGAAACCTTTTGTCAGCATTGTCTTACCCGATGGAACAAGCGGGGCGGAAGAAGCCTTCCTACGCAGCATCCTGCACGAAACGGGCAAAGTCAGCCAAATCGTCGGTGGCTCAACTGCCAATGATCTTTCCACCACCAATACTTACCAATTCGCCAATGGTGTTTACCAGGATGCGGGGGTAATGGCTTTAATCACCAGTGCGTTAAAAATCGGCACAGGCATGGGGCATCCGTATTACCCCACCGAGCGCGGCATGGTCGTCACCAAAGCGCAAGGGCGTGTGGTTTACGAACTCAACCATCGCCCCGCAACCGAAGCCATGAAAGAATTGCTGGGTGTGACAGAACTCACCCCCGACATTTTTGCCGCCAACCCAATGGGCGTGAAATCCTCCGACGTGTTTGGGCAATACACCATTAAAAGCGTGATGACTGCCAACGCCGACCAGAGTTTAACGTTTTATGCTGAAGTTCCCACCAATGCGTATTTAATCCGCATGGCAACCGACCGCGACTACGCCGTCAACAGTTTCCGCCAAGTATTACACGATGCCATCCGCGATGCAGGTAGCCCGAAAAAAATCGGTGCGGTAATTGTATTTAACTGCATCTTGCGCCATCTGTTAAAATGCCGCTTGGCGTTTAATGATCTGGATATTTTCCGTGACGTGTTGGGCGATAATGTCCCTGTGATTGGTTTTAATACCTTTGGCGAACAAGGCACAACCTTGGGCGGCTCATTGGGGCATTACAACCAAACCGCTACGATCTTGGTCATCGCCAACGAAACCATTACTCAATAATCCATCGCATACCATCGCACAGCGTAAGACCCGTGCTAGGCTTGCGCTGCTGTGAAACGCCCGACACTATGAAAGAACGCATCCAAAAACTCCTATCACGCGCAGGTTACGGCTCGCGGCGTGAAATCGAACGCTCGATTGCAGCGGGCGAAATTCTCGTGAATGGCCAACCCGCTACTGTCGGGCAAGCCGTTGACGAACACGACCAAATCAGTATGCGCGGACAACGCCTGCACCTTGGTTCACGCCTGAACGCCACGCCTAAAGTGCTGATGTACAACAAACCCGCTGGCGAAGTGTGTACCCAACACGACCCCGATGGACGCAAAACCGTCTTTGAAGCCCTACCGACTATTCGCGCCGGACGCTGGATCATGATTGGGCGGCTCGACATTAACACCGACGGCTTATTACTGTTCACCACCGATGGCGAATTAGCCAACAAACTCATGCACCCGTCATCCGAAGTGGAACGCGAATACGCCGTGCGCGTGTTGGGGCAAGTCGACAATGAAATGCTGATTCGCCTGCAAGAAGGCGTGGAACTCGACGACGGCAAAGCCTCATTTTTACGCATTATCGACGCAGGTGGCGAAGGCGCGAACCATTGGTATCACGTTGTCCTTGCCGAAGGCCGCAACCGCGAAGTCCGCCGCCTGTGGGAATCACAAGGCGTAAAAGTTAGTCGTTTGATTCGCGTGCGCTACGGCAATATCGAGCTACCACGTTACTTACGCACCGGACACCATAAAGAACTGGAAGTCAGAGACCTGCGTAAATTGTACGAATCCGTGGGGTTATTCTTTGACGACGGTTCAACCTTTACCCCCGACAAACCCCACGCCACCCGCCGCACCAGCGCGAAACCTATGGTACAAAACCGTACAACAGCTTCCGGCTTACGCGCTGGCTTGCAAGGTCGCCCCACACCGCGCGGCAAACCACCAGCGGGTGTACCCTCATCGCGTCCTCGTGGTGGTCGCCCGAACGGTGGCAACCATTCACGTTAAACGTTAGCCCTGCACGGTTAGCAAATCATCCAACGTTGTGCGATGGGTGGTTTGCTGGCGGGCTAATTTCAAGCGTTCGCTGCGGAAAATCGCGGCTAAATCCTCCAATGCGGTAGTGAAGTCATCGTTCACCACCACATAATCGTACTCAGGGTAATGCGACATTTCGCTTTGCGCATCACGCATCCGCCGTTGAATGATTGCCGCGCTGTCTTGCCCACGTCCGTGCAAACGCTGGCTTAAGGCAGCAATGCTCGGCGGCAAAATAAAAATACTCACCACTGAATCCGCCCGTTCGCGCACCTGTTGCGCCCCCTGCCAGTCGATTTCCAGAATCACGTCTTTACCCGCCGCTAATAGCGTGTCCACGGTTTGGCGTGCTGTTCCATAAAAGTTATCAAAAACCTGTGCGTATTCTAAAAACTGCCCCGCTGCGACTTGCTCACGGAAACGATCCACGTCCGTGAAGTGATAATGCACACCGTTTTGCTCACCCGCACGCGGCTGGCGCGTGGTGTGTGAAACCGATACCGCCAAATGGGGTAAACGTTCGCGCAATGCACTTAATAAGCTGGATTTGCCCGCTCCTGATGGTGCAGAAACCACATACAATTGACCATTACTCATCTAAAAACCCACCCCAATCACTGATAAATGTGCGATTATAGAAGCAAGCGCGTTATAATGAGTAACATAAGTGCAGAACAAGCTGATGAGGTGTCTACATGATTCAGGTGATCCCCGTTCCCGCCTTTAGCGATAACTACATTTGGTTGATTACCAATGAAGCTCGTCAACACGTCGCGATTGTCGACCCAGGCGATGCCCAGCCTGTTTTGCAAGCTTTACAACAACAAAACCTCGAACCCGTGGCGATTTTGATCACCCATCATCATCGCGACCACGTTGGCGGTATTGAAAAACTGCTCGAAACCTACCCCGATTTACCCGTTTATGGCCCTGCCAGCGAAATTATTCCACACCTAACCCGCGCTCTTGGCGAAGGGCAAAGCGTTCATCTTGACACACTAGGTTTACACTTTGCAGTGATGGATGTCCCTGGTCATACTGCCGGACACATTGCGTATTACGGTGAAGGCTGCTTATTCTGTGGGGATACCTTATTCGGTTGTGGTTGCGGGCGTGTATTTGACGGCACATTGCACGATTTGCATCATTCTTTGCAACGCATTGCCGCCCTACCCGCTGCAACCGTCGTGTATTGCACGCACGAATACACTGTGGACAATATCGGCTTTGCCAAATGGGTCGAACCCGACAATACCGCACTCAATACCCGTATGGAACAATGCTGGGACTTGCTCGAAGCCGGACAAGCCACCGTGCCTTTTGAATTAGGGCGCGAATTTGAGACTAACCCTTTTTTGCGCACCCACATTCCTGAAGTGATCGCCAAAGCCGAAGAAATCGCCGGACGCGAAACGCACACACCCGCTGATGTTTTCGCCGTCTTGCGCATCTGGAAAGACACCGAATACGACTAAAGCCACGATGTCATGCCATTAAGTCGCGCAGGGCTTTAAATAGCTCGCGCGGGCTTTTCGGTGGCTTATTCGCCGCACGTTCTTTGTGTGCATTACGAATAAGCGTCCGTAAGTGCTGCGTATCAGCGTGCGGAAACTCGCGCATTAAATCGCCCATCGCTTTTTCATCATTCAACAAACGATCCCGCCAGCGTTCCAACTGATGCAACTTTGCGGCTTGCGCACGATTGCCGCGTTCCCAATCCGCCAATTTTGCCTCCAGCGGTTCGACCTCAATTTGGCGCATTAACTTACCAATGAACTGCTTTTGGCGACGAATTGCACCATTACTGGTTAAGCGTTTCGCTTCCATGATTGCGTCGTACAAACGTTCGGGCAAATCCAACTGCGCCAACTGCTCATTGCGCAACGCAATCAACTTTTCCCCTACATCTTGCGCCGCTTCCGCCTCGCGCTTGATTTGGCTTTTACTGATGAAATCCTCATCGTCGTCATCATAATCCACGTTGTAATCAACCATGTTTTGATCCTTCACCTAAGCAAATGCAAATAAGGGGCGTTAGTATACTGCACAATGGCAATCCGCTATCATCAAAGCCTTAGCATTATTACTAACGCCTCCAATATATGAATATCAATGCCAGCATCGTTGATCAACGCCTGAATGGTATCCTGCAAGAAAAACAAGCATTACTGGAAAATATCGTCGGCAAAGACACCAGTAAACAACGCTCACTCGCCTTTGTCTTGCTCTGTGTCAGTACCGCGTTGGAATTACCAATGGACGAAGCTGCCGAACTTCTCACAGAAGGCGGGCATGATGTTGGGGTTGATGCACTACACGTTAGCGATGTCAATGATGGCGAATTTACTGTCACGCTTTTCCAAGGCAAATACAAACACAAAGACTTATCCGGCACGGCTAATTTTCCCGAAAATGGCGTAAAAAGCGCGTTGCAAACGGTCGCTACCTTATTTGACCCTGATAAACAGGTACAAATGAATCCGCGAATTAAGCCACACATTGAAGAAATTCGTTCTTTAATTCGTGATGGTTATATTCCTAATGTACACCTTGTACTGTGTAATAACGGCGCACGATGGACGAATGCCGCTGAAGATTGGATTAAACAATCCGGTTATGCGGCTGATCAAGTGCAATGGAATCACTTTAATCATGACCAGATTATTGCAGCATTACAGCGTAAAAAATCCGTTGATGACAGTTTACAATTACAAGGCAAAGCGATTATTGAGGATTTTAACTTCCGTCGTGTTTTAATTGGTAAAGTCCCGATTAGCGAAATTGCGGAATTATTTGAACGCCACCATGATTTACTTCTAGAACACAATATTCGGCGGTATTTAGGTTTGCATAATAACCGTGTCAATGCAGCCATTCACGAAACCTTACAAGATGCCAGTAAACGTGAAAACTTCTACTTTTTTAACAATGGCATTACCATGATTTGCCGGAAGTTTCGCCACAATGCGTTGCAAGGGGAAAACTTCCAAGTTCGTATTGAAAGCATTCAAATCATTAACGGCGGGCAAACGTGTAAAACCATTCAACACGCCTTACAAACCCTACCGAAAGAAGCATTTACGAACATTCACGTTTTGCTGCGCCTGTATGAATTAGCAGAAGATGATCAAGATTTAGTGAATGACATTACCTACGCCACTAATAGCCAAAATCCTGTGGATTTGCGTGACTTACGCTCCAATGATGCCATTCAAAAACAACTAGAAATTGGTATGGCAGAACTGGGGTACACCTATAAACGACAACGCGACAATAATACTTCAGGTACGCAGGTTATTACCAATACTGCCGTGGCAGAAGCAGTTTTAGCCATTTGGCGGCATAAACCACACCAAGCCAAATTTTTGCGTAATGAACATTTTGGCAAACTCTACCACACGATTTTTGATGACCTTAACCCTGCCCAAGCCATTCTCGCGGTCTTAATCCTACGCTTCGTGGAAAATGCACGAAAAAACCAAGAAATTGTACACCGTCCACGTTTTGCACCTTACGCATCGCATTATATTGCCATGCTAATTGCAGGATTTTTATTAGCTGAGTCAGGCATAAAATCCCCTGACTTCATAACTCACCAAACACTGCCTACATTAATAAAGTGCATGACTGAAAATAAAGATAAATTCATGCACTATGCTGATAGCAGTATTAATCTTGCCCTCACGGAATTATATGGTCAGCGTGATATTTCATTACAACAACTTTCCGCTACCTTTAGACGAGGGGATTTATTAGAAATTATCTACGCCCGAATGATGACTGACACAACCTCCAGATAATGCCGCTGCTAATGATGGGTAGTGCAATGTAATGCCCAATTCAGTCAATAGTTTATCATTGCGAATGCGCCGTGATTCTTGCAAATACGATAGCATTCCCGCGCTCATGCTGGTTGGGGCTTGCGCCATGCTGACTTGCGGTGGGCGTGGTAATCCGGCGAAATCCGCCACAGCATTGAAATACTCGGTCATGGTGGAAGGTTGCCCATCTGTTGCATTATACAACGCACCAGCGGGTGCTTTTTGCATAGCAACGAGGCAAATCATCGCTAAATCGTCCGCATGAATACGGTTTGTCCACGGGGCTTCAGCCGCGTGCAAAATCGGTTCACCGCGTTTAATGCGTTCTAATGGTAAACGATCTGGCGCGTAAATCCCCGGTACGCGCAAAATCACCGCTTCCCTCTGGTAGGTTTGCGCCCAAGTTTGTACGGCTAATTCCGCATCCACCCGCCGTTTGGCTCGTGCGGCTTGCGGTTGCACGGGGGATGTTTCATCCACCCACGCGCCAGCGCAATCCCCATACACCCCCGTGGTACTGATCAACACGATCCGACGTGGCACTGCTTGCACCATAGCCAAAAATGCGCGTAAGCGGGTGTCGGTTTCACCGTGCGCTGGGGGTGGCATGAACCAGTAAATCAGCGCGTCTTGCAAATCCGTCAATGGTGGCAACATGCCCTCATCCGTGTCGCCCTGTAATAGGGTAATGCCTGCCATTTCCCCTTGCTGGCGACTGGCATCGCTACGCACCCAGCCGCGTAGCTTGAAACTCGTGTTTTGCGCCATACTTTGGTATAAGCCAGCTACGCGCCGACCTATATCGCCGCAGCCCATTATCCACACTTGCGTCATTATTTTCTTACCCATGAAACATCCTCATTCACATCACGACCATAACGACACACCAGCACGCCGCCATTGGCGCAAACGCTTGGTTTGGGCATTGATTTTAGGGTTACTGTTAAGCATTGGCTACGGCATTTATGTGCGATGGATTCGCCCACTGATTATTCCAACACCGCCAATTGTGGTCACTCCGCCTGTCACCCCACCCGTCACGCCCCCAAGCACACCACCGATTAGCCAACCGCCGCAATTAAAACCCGCCTTACCGCAGCACGTTGCGAAATTGATCGATTCGGTCTTCAAACAGGTGGAAATCACCCGCTCGTATGACCCCGCTTATGTCAACCTCAAATACCCCAATGGCGATGTCCCCATGACCACGGGCGTGTGTGCGGATGTGATTGTCCGTGCTTTTCGCGCCCAAGGTTTGGATTTGCAAAAATTGGTACACGAAGACATGCAGCAAAACTTCAGCGTTTACCCCAAAAAATGGGGGTTAAAACGCCCTGATACAAACATTGACCATCGGCGTGTTCCCAATTTGATGACGTTTTTTGAACGCCAAGGCAAATCACTACGCGTAACCTACGACGCGGCAGACTATTTACCAGGGGATATTGTGGCGTGGGATTTAGGCACAGGGCAAAACCACATTGGCATTGTGTTACACTTCAAAACCGCTGACGGGGCGCGTCCACTGATGGGGCATAATATCGCCTATGGCACATCCATTGAAGATGTACTGTTTGCTTGGCCAATCGCGGGGCATTACCGTTACTTCACCTCAAGCCCCACGCAACAGCACAAAAATTAGGCTTCAAGGTTGCACCATCAATAACAACTGTCCTTGGGTGTCCGCCGCATCACGAGCAAGTTTCAGCTCGAATTTGTAAGGCTCGCGCACGCGCACTGCCGTTTTAATGGGAAGCAACCATTCCCCCATCCGCGAACCTTGGCTGAAAACCGCACCGCTGATCGGGGCAGATGTGTCGCTTTTCACATCATAGACCCACAGTTGGTACACCATGCCGCGTTTGGGATCAGGTAAATCCACAAAACGCATAACACCCATTTGCTGAGTGCTATTCCATACCACATCGCCTTGTACATTTTGCACAGTCGGATTCAATGTACGCAGCCAACTGCCATGCACACTGGTGGTATCGGCTAACAAAGCCGTGCGTAAACTGCGTAATTCGCTGGATTCCCCTGCTGCAACAGGGTTAGGCTGATATAGGAACAGCCAGCTCAACCAACCTAGCAATACCGCCACAAGCAAAATAATTAACCATTTATATCGGGACAACCCCGTCCGTGGCATAAAAGACCCCTTTTTGCCTGTTTTTATAAAGGGATGACAAGTTTCGAGTATCATACACATTGTTAGATTATACCGATAATACAGCCTTCGTTAGTGGGCTGGGTTAAAATGGTTCATTTCTCTTTACGAAAAACGGTTAGCTGATGAGTTCCCCCATGACAGAACAGACCTTTATTCCGGGAAAAGATGCCGCGCTCGAAACTTCGATTGCGACCTTACAAGCCAAACTTGCTGCCGCAGGTTTCCATATTGAAGAAGCATCGTGGCTCAACCCCATTGCGAACGTCTGGTCAGTACACGTTCGTGATCACGACTGCCCCATGCTATTTACCAATGGCAAAGGTGGTTCGCAAAAAGCCGCACTCGCCAGCGCGTTAGGCGAATACTTTGAACGCCTGAGTACCAATTACTTTTGGGCAGATTTTTATCTTGGTAAAAATATTTCTAATGCCAATTTTGTGCATTATCCACAAGAAAAGTGGTTTGCACTACCCGAAGATGGCAGTTTGCCCGAAGATTTGCTGGACGAAGATACCTTAAGCTATTACGACCCTGAGAACAGTCTTGAGGCTGAAAAGTTAGTCGATATTAACTCCGGCAATACCGAGCGTGGCATTTGTGCTTTACCCTATGTCCGCCAACGCGATGGGGAAACCGTGTGGTTTCCGGTGAATGTGATTGGCAATTTATACGTCAGTAATGGCATGTCGGCGGGTAATACTGCCACCGAAGCACGCACGCAAGCTTTATCCGAGATTTTCGAGCGCCACATCAAATTCCGCATCATTGCTGAAGCGATTTGCCTGCCCGATGTTCCAGCGGAAGTCATCGCACGTTACCCACACATTCAAGCGGGGATTGACGAATTACGCGCCGCTGGCTTCGGGATTTTGGTGAAAGACGCATCACTCGGCGGCAAATACCCCGTCATGTGCGTAACACTCCTTAACCCTGAAGATCAAGGCTGTTACGCCAGTTTTGGCGCACACCCACGGTTTGAAGTGGCTTTGGAACGTTCCTTAACCGAATTATTACAAGGTCGCGCCTTAGACCGTTTATCCGGCTTTGCCGAACCCAGTTTTGAATTGGAGGAAGTATCCTCCCCACAAAATTTGGAAACGCATTTCATTGATTCCAGCGGCCCGATTCATTGGGATTTCTTGTGGAGCGAACCTGATTACGATTTCGTGGATTGGAACTTTAGCGGCACAACCGAACAAGAATGCCAATACTTGATGGATCGCATTCATGATGAAGACTTTGACATTTACATCATGGATTACAACCACCTTGGCGTGTACGCCTGCCGGATTATTGTGCCGGGCATGTCGGATATTTACCCTGTAGAAGATTTAGAATGGGACAATAACAGCACAGGCAACAGTTTGCGTGAAGCTATCCTACACCTGCCGGAGTTGGATGAAGAAGAATGCGCGGATTTGTTCGACACAATCGACGAAATGGGCTTAGATGATCACCAACCTGTGGCAGCATTGCTTGGTTTAGCACCCGATGCAGGTTCATTGTGGGCGGATTTGCGCGTTGGCGAATTAAAAACCCTGTTGGCATTGGTCATCGACGATGAAGACGCGATTCTGGAAGGTTGCCAATGGATTCGCCATTTCGAGCAGATTAACGATGAGCGTCGCCGTGCGTATCGCTGCATTGAAGCCTTAGTCGAAATGGGCGAAGATGCCGACGGTTATGCCGAAAACATGAGCCTATTATTTGGTGCAACGGCTTACCAACAAGCCCAAGCGTTATTGTCTGGCGAGTTACGTTTCTGGGGAATTGAATCCCCAACCTTGGAACTCCACGGTTTCCACACGCATCAACGCTTGTTGGATGCCTACCGCAAAGTCCACCCGACGTTACAAGCGTAAATCATGCTCGACATTCTCTACCACGATGACTGTTTGGTAGCGATTAATAAACCATCGGGTTTGCTGGTTCACCGCAGCCCGATTGATCGCCACGAAACACGCTTTGCCATTCAGCTCACCCGCGACCAGATTGGGCAACGGGTTTACCCTGTGCATCGGTTGGATAAACCTACTTCCGGCGTATTGCTGTTTGCACTGGACAGCGATACTGCACGGCTAATGACGGCACAATTCACCACCGGACAAGTGCAAAAAACTTACCTTGCAGTAGTACGCGGCTATTTACCCGCGCGGGGCATTATCGATTACCCACTGGTGGAAGAATTGGATGCCATTGCCGATGCCGATGCAGACCCTGATAAACCCGCACAAGCTGCCATCACCCATTACCGCTGTTTAGCCACGACTGAACTGCCGTTTGCGGTCGGGCGTTACCCCACCTCCCGTTATTCGTTGGCAGAATTGCAGCCCAAAACCGGACGCAAACACCAACTGCGCCGTCACTTAAAGCACATTTTTCACCCCATTGTCGGCGATACCACTCACGGCGATGGCAAGCACAATACGCTCTTTCGGCAGCAATTCGCCTGCCAACGGTTATTGCTGCACGCGCAACAATTGCAATTCACGCACCCTTATCAAGCACAACAATGCATCCATTTAAAAGCTTTGTTAGCAAATGATATGCAGGATTTATTAGCAAAACTATTCCCCATCATCAAACAGAACAATTATTAGACAATCTGTATAAAAATAAGTCATTGGTTTGTAACCGTTAATACATTTTATGTTGGTATCATTCTTGCATAATATTTTGTTGTAGAGTGTTAGATAACAACATGAGGCTACCCCCATGATACAAGCGGAGCATCCATCTATTTCCTTGCTAGATCGACTGGCTGAAGCGTTGCATAGCCAACAAACGGGCACGTTCTTTGTGGCAACCCATGACAATTCCTCCTGCCGCTTTTCCTTGGACAATGGCAAGATCACCCATTTCGCCTACAAACGTTTACACGGCTTAGAAGCATTAAAAGAATTTGCCACCATTTTATCGGGTCGCTGGTCATTTTCTGAAGGCGTTTCCTGCCCATTCCGCCCACACGACAGCGTGGAACACTACCAAGCAGTAGAATTGTTGGGCGTTAAACCCGTTTTGCCTAGCATCGAACCCATTGCAGAAACCATTAGCGAAATTCCCCCACCCCCTGCCGAAGAACCTGTCGTTGAAAAAAAATCACTCAAATCACGGTTAAACATGTTCTATCGCGGTGGCTTCAGTGCCGCCACGCTCGAAACCGAAACCTTACCTCCCGAACCCACCCCCGCTGAACCCATGCCAGCCGTTACGGGAGTAAAAAACCGCTTTTACCGTGGAGGGTACTCGCTGTAACCCAGCCGTTTCCCTCTTCTGAAATTTCTCTTCTCCTCCTCCGTTGCCGCGTCTCCTTCTCTCGGAGCGCGGTGTTTGGTAGCAAACCTGAAACAATTCCCAGCATAATCAACTGTGTAATTGCCGCCACCGTCACAACAAAATCTGACAGTTGTCAGTTTTTGACAGGTCAACCCCCGTTTACCACCATCTATCGGAAACGCTTGGAATCCCTAAGCCACAATCAGCGACACTCACACTCGTACTAACGCTACGATACCAGGGGAATTACAAAACAAGCCCCAAGGGATTCCAAGCCCATCCCGATCAACCTGGTGACTAAACAGCGAACAAGACCATAGGCAACACAATAAAGGGTCTTGTTCTATCTGTGCATCGGGTAGATATTGCTCGGTGCACATTATTTGTCAGTCAGTGATTACGGATGAATGATGGATGCAACCTTGTGCGGAGGGTCTTTCAATGTGGATTCAAGCGATAGCACGTCTTAGGACGCATGTAAAAATGTCATTAGTGGGTTCAACCCTATTAGCACTCACGGGATGCAGCAGTTTATCCCGAGCACCAAGCCTTCCTACAACACCAACCACCACCGACAAACCCATTACCCCACAAGCCCAACCTGCAACGGCACACAAAACGCCTATCAAGAAAATCCCAACAAAAACTGCCAATGCCGTGTCAGCTATGGACAATCCTGACACAACACAACCCCAAACCACACTCGAAAAAGTCGCATGGTGCGCCAGCAAACAACAAGGAAAATTGTACTGTTGGGGCGGCAGTAGCCCCACGACTGGCTTCGATTGCAGTGGTTTAACACAATACTCCTTCCGCCAAGGTGCAGGAGTACATTTACCCCGCACAGCCGCCGCGCAATACGCCGCTTCCACCAAAATTGCCCCCACAGCGGCACGACGGGGGGACTTGGTATTTTTCCGCACACGCGGTAACAATGTCAGTCACGTTGGCATTTACTTGGGTGGGGAACGCTTCATCCACGCCCCACGCACAGGCAAAGCCATTACCATCAGCAAATTATCAGGTTATTGGCAAAAACGGCTGGTCGGGTTTGGACGTATCCCAGGCGCGTGTCGCCCTCTGTATTCTTAAGGCAGCAACTGGGTATAACACTCCACGGCGGTGAACTCTGCGGTGTCTTTCGGCGGCAATTGCGAATCTGGCTGATGAATCGCCAGCAAATACCCTACCCCAGCCTGTTTTGCGGCGCGTAATACATGCAGATTGTCATCGATGAACAAAACGCGGTTAGGGTTAAACACTTCTGCCGTTGCTAGTTTCTGCCAGAATGCTGGGTGTTCCTTCGGCAGACCTAAGGAATGCGAGGTAATTACGCGGTCAAAATACTGCTCTAACGCCACATAGCCGAACTTTAATGCCACGCTTTTCTGGTGAGCATTGGTCAATAACACCACGCGCTTGCCCCGTTCGTGCAATGAAGCCAGAAAACGTTCGACATGCGCCCGAAACGCAATCCGATCCGCCAATTCATGTTTCAATGCGACCAAATCCGCATCTAAATGCTGATTCCAATAATCCACACAATACCATTCTAATGTGCCTTCCATTTCCCGATAACGGTCATGCAAATATTGGCGCACGCTTTCTGGCGTTGTACCGCGTTGTTCGGCAAGCCGCATTGGTAAATGTTCCAACCAAAAATGATTATCAAAATGTAAATCTAATAACGTACCATCCATGTCTAGGAATACCGTATCAATGTCATGCCACGGCAGCGTTATCGGTGTTAGGGAATCACTTGTTGAACCATTCATCATGTTAGATAGAATCTGTTATGTCAAAGCTACCAACCATACACCAAATCAGTTCCGTTGCCAGTAGTCGTCTGTTTCATGTGGAAGAACTTCATCTTGAATTTAGCAATGGCGAACGGCGCATCTATGAACGTTTAGCTAATCGTGGCGGTGGTGCTGTGTTAATTGTCCCACTTTTAAACGACGATACACTATTATTAGTCAGGGAATACGCAGCGGGGACAGGACGCTATGAGCTAGGCTTTCCCAAAGGCAAGGTCGAACGCGGCGAAAACATCGTGGATGCGGCTAACCGTGAGCTAATGGAAGAAGTTGGCTTTGGCGCACACCATTTACAGCTCATGCGCAGTGTGAGTTTGTCACCGGGCTATATGGCACATCACACCAACCTGTTGCTGGCACGCGATTTGTACCCACACCGCATGGAAGGCGACGAACCCGAACCCCTAGAAGTTGTACCGTGGCGACTCAGTGATGCCACCGAATTATTACAGCGCGATGATTTCACCGAAGGACGCAGCCTTTTGGCCTTATTCCTCACTCTCGAATGGCTTAAACAACACAACTAAAGATTGAAAGGACGTTGAACAAATGGATAGACAAGCATTGGATTTAGCCTCATTACTCCCTGCCACGGTGCAAATCTCCCAAGCAGCGGGTGAAAAAGTCATGGCAGTTTATAATAGTGCCGACTTTTCGGTGGAACAAAAAGGCGATGATTCCCCTTTAACAGCAGCAGATTTAGCATCGCACCAACACATTGTTGACGCTTTAACAGCCTTAACCCCTCACATTCCGATTTTATCGGAAGAATCCGCCAGTATTCCTTTCAGCGAGCGTGGTCAATGGCAAACCTATTGGTTAGTCGACCCACTAGATGGCACGCGCGAATTTATTAAACGCAATGGCGAGTTCAGCATTTTGATTGCTTTAGTTCACGAACATCAGCCTATTTTAGGAGTCGTGCACGCCCCCGTATTAGCCGAAACGTGGTTTGCCGCCAAAGGCCAAGGCGCATTCAAACAAACCCAAAACCACACGCAAGCGATTCAAACCCGCCACACAGCAACCCCGCTTAAGGTCATGGGTAGCAAATCCCATCGCGACGCGATTATGCCGCAATTTTTAGCCAACATTGGCGCACACGATTACGACGTAATGGGCAGTATTTTGAAAGCGTGCCTAGTTGCCGAAGGCAGTGCCGACTTATACCCACGTTTGGGTTTAACGTCTGAATGGGATACCGCAGCAGCACAAATCATTGTCGAAGAAGCAGGCGGCTACATGACACGAACGGACATGCAGCCGATGCGTTATAACACCAGCGAATCGTTATTGAATCCGTATTTCTTTGTGTTCGGTTGTGATTACCATGACTGGTCACAATACCTACCGAAATAATAGTACCGATGCGTTGTCGCCCTGACCAACGCGCTGGCAAATTAGGTGCTTACGCTGCTGCGGCAGCGTGGGTCAACGGTGCTTGTAAAGCAGTACGCCCTTGTTTTAACAAGCGATCAATTTCAATGTGAATAAACCGCCCTAAAATAGCGTTATTCAACCCTGATGCACGTTTAATGGCTTCACGTTCGGTCAACATAAACCCTTCAACCACCAAACTCGCCACCACCGCTTGCAGTTTGTGCAGCACCGCCATGACAGCAACGGCATCATCAACGGGTAGTTCCGCAAACAATTTCTCTTGCAAGAAACTCAGCATCCAACCCCACATTCCCAACATCGCCGAGTTAGGAATCCCGTGTTTGACATGCACCACACCGACGAAAGTTTGCCAATTCCAGTACGCGACATCGAAATGCCCCCCAATCGTTACCTGATACCATTGGCGTAAGGTTTGCTCGCGTTGTCTGCGTTCTTCCACGCTTAGGTAAGTACTGACCTTGGCATCTGCAAATACCACATCGTAAAAACCCTGAATTAACGCTGCCTCATGTTTAATAAAGAAGGCTCGGTGCTTTTGAATTAAACGCCCATCATCCACTGTTGGGATAACGGTTGCAGGCATTTTTTCTAGAATACTGGCACTGAGTTCTGACAATTCCATTATGATCCTCCAAATAATTAAACAGAAAAATAGCTGGGGTTAGCTGCTATCACCGCATGAACCTTACTGAGCAAATGCGAATGCATCGCCCGTTCTGGCATTTTAATACCCAATGTTAAATCGTTATTGACTCGAATAACGGCATAAGCCGTATTATCAACACACACAACCGTGCCTTTAGGGGAAGCGTTGGGGGATAAACAAGCGGCTAACTGTTCAGCCCCAAAACACAACAGGGCAGTTAAGGCGGAAAGACGATCATCATTATCAGAAGGCACACCATCGCTCAGTGTCAAGCCATCGACCGTGAGCAACTGCACTGCTTCCACCTCAGGAATCTCCGACCTGAGTTTTTCTACAAAAAAAAGGAAATTACCGCTCATTATGTTTTTCACCAATTTTTAATAAAAAAACAAAAGCAGCCGACTTGGGAAGCCCGCAAGAATTGTAAAGATGATAAAAAAACCCCAATATCAACTGACATTTGCTGTAGTTAGCTTTTTATTTTCACACCTAAAAAAAGATTAATCAACTCTTAAAACAAATCGAAATACAAGGGGATTTACCAGACACAGCAATATATAATATTAAATTATCAGCATATTAATAAATCACAATAACACCATTAAATAAAAAAGTGCTTAAAAAATGATAGCTTAGGTGTATTCGTGCAGTGCAAAAAACAGCATAATAATTACACATGTTCCGCTACAATCTCTACAATTGGGAAACAAATCGGGTTTTATGAATTTATGCGTTACTGTCTGATTTTTAGTCGAATGCCCTTGTTCTATTTAGTGTTTTTGCTAACCCTGTTGGGGAGCACTGTGACACACGCTGCCAATACTCATCAGGCTTTAACGGATGCTGTCGTAAAAATATATGTCACCAGTAAATCTTCTTCATCTTACGCACCGTGGAATTCCGATAATGTCACCTCCAGCGGCTCTGGCTTTATTATTGAGGGCAATCGCATTTTAACCAACGCTCACGTTGTATCCGATGATATTTTTGTAGAAATCCAACGAGATGGTAATCCAAAACGTTATCCTGCTACTGTTGCAGCGATTTCACACGAGTTAGATGTTGCCGTATTACAAGTTAAAGATGAAAGTTTTTTCACCAAGGGAAAACCCTTAGCACTAGGGGAATTACCAGATGTCCATCAAGAAGTATTGGTATATGGTTATCCCGTCGGTGGAGATACATTAAGCACTACGCGGGGTATTGTTTCGCGCATTGACTACCTCGCCTACAGTCACAGCGGCTTGTCCTATCAAGTGATTCAAATTGACGCGGCGGTTAATGCCGGAAATAGTGGTGGCCCTGCGTTGGTTAATGGGCAGGTTGTTGGTATTGTCATGCAAAAAGCGGAAGGTGACGGCGAAAACATTGGTTATATTATTCCCAGTACCATGGTGAAACGCTTGTTAGCAGACCTCGATGATGGCAAATACGATGGTTTTCCCGCTTTTTCTGCGCAGGTCGAAAATTTGCTAAACCCAACCCTAAAGAAAAAATACCAACTCACCGAACAACAAACAGGAGTTCTAGTAACGCGCGTGTGCGCTAACACGAATGCCGAGACGGTGTTAAAAACGGGGGACATTATCACACACATTGATGGCAAGCCGATTGATGATGATGGAACAACGCCATTAAATGAACAAAAAACCATCTATTTTCTGCATTACATTGACATGCACCAAATAGGGGAAACCGTAGAACTCGGCGTGGTACGCGATGGTAAACCGCTTAATGTTCAACTGATCCTGAATGAGCCTGACACCAGTTCTTACACCTACGACCAAGACCCACGCTACTTTATTTACGGTGGGTTTGTCTTTGTCGCCAACCGCATCGCCGAACGTTGCTTAACACGCGAACGTTACGATGAAAGTAAAGAAAAGGATAAAAAAGATGACGTTATGATTGCCCAAGTTCTTGCTAATACAGCCAATATTGGCTTTCATGATCTTTCCGCCACGACCATAGAACAAATCAATGGGCAGCGTTTTAATACTTTTGAAGATTTTTATAAAATCCTCAAACAAACACCCGACTCCTTTGTGGAATTAACCGATAATTCGGGCTACAAAATCGCAATTGACCGTAAAATGGCAGAAACTGAACACCAAGAACTCATGATAAAATACCGGATTCAGCAAGATCATTCACCCGAAATTGACTATTGGAACAAGATGTTAGCTGAGCACTAACGCCACAAAACCACCAAAAAAATCACGCAGCCCCTAGGGCGTATCGTATGACATGAGCATATTTTAAGCTTGTCATGATCGATCAATAAAATTTATTATTGGTCGTGGAAAATGAAAGAATTAGCGCAAGCCTCGTCGAAATACATTATATTGGAGCTTGGTTTTCTGGGGCATACAACAAACCAAGGCGAAACTTCCCATGCAAGAAGACAAAACAATGAATAAAAAGAATGTTGGCAATTTTATTAGTAGCTTATCCCACACGCCAACGTTGATTTTACAAGGGCAGATTGCGTTTCTTGCTCGTAATGGTGCAATTTGGTTCTGGGGTAATTTATTTGCCGCGAGCTTATTTGTCTTGTTACGCTGGGTTGAGCAAGACGAAAACATGCTGCTCATGTTGGTTTGGTACTGTGCCATTGTCGCACTGGGAATCATGCGCTGGGGTTTTGGACAGGGGTATATTCCTTCACAACACTATAGCAATGAAGAGCTACACGAATTTGCACAACGTTATTTGTTCTATTCCACCCTGATCAGTGCATTATGGGGTGTGTCTGGTGTGGTCTTGTTTTCCAACCGAGAGCTGGTTCAAGCTGTACACGTCACCCTGTTGACAGGTGCTGTCATTTCCGCTTTACCGATTCTGGCACTATCGCGGTTAGCTTTGTACTTACAAACGGGTACTATTTTATTGCCCATCACATTAAATTTGCTGCTATTGACGGATTCTGCCCACCAATCCTTAGCCGTTGCCACGCTCTTATTAGGCGCGTTGCTGGTTATTGCTGCACGTTCGATCACGCATTTACTGAACGACTTACACGCAACTCAGTTACAAATGCACGAACAGGCTCACACCGACCCTGTAACCCAGATTGCGAATCGTCGTTATTTTGACAATATTTTTAAAACTGAATGGAAACGCGCCGCTCGCGATGGCAAACACATTTCACTATTGATGATTGATGTGGACCATTTCAAACGTTACAACGATCAACACGGCCATCACGCCGGAGACCAATGCCTCCAGATCATTGCACAATGCATCAAAGCCGTTGCCCGCCGCGCATCGGATGTGGTGGCACGCCACGGTGGCGAAGAATTTGTGATTTTGTTACCCGACACCTCGCTAGAAGATGCCTGCGTACTAGCGGAACGTTTGCGCAAGAATGTAGAGGAACAACGTATTCCACACTCAGATGGATCATTGCCACGCATCGTCACCATTAGTATCGGCGTATCCTGCTGCACCCCCAGTTCCCCGCGTGAACAACAGGAAGTCGATAATGGTTCGATTTTATACCCTGCGATGTTATTAAACACTGCGGATCGCGCCCTTTATCGAGCTAAACGTAATGGGCGGAATCAGGTTGCAAAGGAAACCTGTGGAGAGGGCGCGGTAAAACTCTCGTTGCCCTCCTCCACTACCTCGAATGCCGCTTAAAATAACCAGATTTCGTGCGTACTTGGATTAATTTTTGCCAAGTTACGCTCGATCAGGCGTAAACTCTGACCATTAAACTGAAAAATATCGACGAAATGCACCAGTTTTTCCACGGGATCTGTATTCATACTCACAATAATTTCGCGCACCCCATCCCCATCGACATCCGCTAACATCAGACCAGACAATGGTCCTAATTGGGCTTGATTCATCTTCAAGACCGACTGCCCCAGCTCATTGTGCAAACTTAAAGCATATTCTGCCTGTTGCTGCTGATTCACCACGTTTTGTTGAATCTCACTTGCTGTGACGGTATAGCCCAGATCGTTTAGTTTCTCCTTCAAAATTGGCGACCCAGCCAATACCGGAACGGATAATGTTGTAGAAGCCATGATTGCTGTAACCCCTGCCAGTAAACTGGCTTTGCCCCTTAACAGCTTAAAACACATCGCTTTAACTCCTTAAAAACCTAGAAATAAAATAAGATAAAATGGTTTATTTGTTCTTTTAGCCATAAAAATACGAAGACTCCCTGTTTACTTTATTTGGATACCTGCACACTTACTTTTGTATTTTTTCTTATAAAATCGACGAAATTACCACACCACATGGAAAACCCATCGAACGTATCTAATTTTAATGATACCGTAGCATTTTGGTATCTTTTTGTTAATCAATCAAATATTACTCGATCTTTTTCTTAAATAATACTCCCAGTTTTTGATTTTTTCTGATATAAAATAACCTCCTTGAAAAACTGAACATATTTTTCCGACCAAGCCAGAAAAACATGAATAATGAGAAACAACTGATCCTTTCTGAACTAGAACTCATTCTAGCAAGCCCGAGTTTTCGTTCGCGGAAACGGATCAAACAATTCCTACGCTATGTGGTACATGAAACACTGGCGGGAAGGGGCAAACAACTGAATCAATACAGCATTGCGGTGAATGCTTTTGGGAAAGCTACAGACTTTTCACCCACACTTAACCCGATGATTCGCATCGAGGCTGGACGCTTGCGCAAATTATTGGAAGCTTATTACACAGGCATTGGCAAACACAGCCCTGTGCGCCTTACCATGCCCAAAGGTACTTATGAAATTCGTTTGCAACGTCAACAAGATGCGCTCGTAACCGACAATCCTTTCCAGCCCGAAATTGTCGCGCCGCGCACCACCGAAGGTCCACGTTTATTTCTCAATGTTTATACACACAATCACCATGCTGATACGCAAGAACAACGCCTAACGTACAAATTGCGTGGCGACTTATTGTTAATTTTGAGCCGCTTTAAAAACATCCGGCTCGTTTCATCCAGCTCGCCACAGTCTGGATCACCGCTAACGCGGGCATTTCTCCAGGACGTTTGGCAACAGTATCATGCTGATTTTATCCTAAATTGTGAAATTAACAGCAATAATGATAGCTTTGATCTTAGTTGTATTCTGGCACACACCCTAAGTGATGAAATTGTCTGGAAGGGGCTTTTCCAATTCAGCCAGCATCCGACTCAAGCCGAGTTAGAAGCAATGTATCGCCAAGTCATGGCAAACACCGTCGCTAATCACACAGGTGCTGCATTGTATTTCTGGGCAGAATATATGCAAGGCTTGGCAGAAATCCCCTTCAAACATCGGGTTTTGGTTTATTACCTCGCTTTCTTGCGCGACAACAGCCGCCTTAGCTTTATCAAAGCTCTCGAATCCTGTCGCCAGCGTCTAGAACAATACCCTTGTGACACCCTTGCTTTGATCGTGTTCTCACGTCTTTGCGGCTATGACCACGTTCTGCAATTCAATATATTGGAAAATCTAGCAGAACAATGGACGTATGCAGCGCGTATGGCCATGAAATTAGCCCCAGGTAATGCCGATGCGCACTCTGTTTTTGCCCATAACTGCTATTTCCGCCATGAATATGATCTCTCCGTGGTCGAACAAGAAGTAGCGGTGCAGGCCAACCCTTTCGACATTTCCACACAGTACCTTCATGGCTTGGGATTATGCCTGTTAGAACAATGGGATACAGGCATTCAAACCATTCGTAGGGTCATGGCGATACCGTGTCACATCCCCGACTGGTTTTATACCATACCGTTTTTGTACGCATTCAGTCAGGCAAACTACCAAGAAGCCCTCACGCTTGCAGAACGCATCCAACGCTTCGGCTATTGGGGCGAACTGGCACGTTCCATCACTTATTTCAAATTGGGTATCTACGACTGCGCTTTTACTGAGTTTAAACGTTTGCTCGAACACAAACCCTCATTTTTACAAGAACAAACCCACTACGGTTTGCGCCCGTTATCCTCTCATGCGGTTTTAACGGAAGTCTTCAAAGTATTACAAGAAATCATGCAAACATGCCCGCCTGAAATGATTCGTCACGCGATTGTTAGGTGAACCAAAGAAAGCGGCGCGTTACAATGCCCGCTTTCTGTCATGCTAACGAATGCCTTGTGAAAACACCGAAAAATACGGCGAAATCAACCGCAAATACACCTCATCCGCGCCTAAAACCCTTATACCCACAACTGCATAACTGCTGGGGCGCGGAACGTTTTGCCTTACGCCGCGCTTTATTCAGCTTAGAAAAACACTTTAACGAACAACGCCTACACGAACTCGAACAGCGCATTGCCGCCTCCATTGCCAAACGCCAACAGCGTGTACAAAACCTTCCCCAACCCGAATACCCCGCTGAATTACCCGTTGCGGCACGACGTGAGGAAATCATCCACGCGATTGCCAAACACCAAGTGGTGATTATTTGCGGCGAAACGGGTTCGGGCAAAACCACGCAGTTACCGAAAATGTGTTTGGAATTAGGGCGTGGCGTGGACGGTTTTATCGGTCACACCCAACCGCGCCGCATTGCAGCCCGCAGCGTGGCGGATCGCATTGCCGAAGAATTGAAAACACAAT
>CAZEQX010000011.1:2481-31679 GCA_964514635.1 uncultured Thiothrix sp. | reverse complement strand
CGTTATGGCGCACATACCATTCAAAATCAAACCAATCGCGCCCCTTGACGCGGTTCTTCCATTGACGAAAAAGTAGCGCATGTAACTTTCCGGCAAACAAATCAGACAAAGAAAAGCATTTAACATAAAAAGAAAAAGGCTGAAACAATAGCTTTTCTTCTGTAATAAAACCCAACGGTGGTAAGGTATCAACCTCTAACCCCAATGCATGGAATTCCGCAACTACGGCTTTGAAATACGGCTGTAGGGAAAAATCCGCATTAGGTTGCAATAACGAAAAATCCAAGTCTTCCGAGAAACGGATGACGGTTCAACATTTGTTCTAACACCGTTATTGCCATTGCTTGATCGCCCCATGCAGGTGTTTTAGTAGTTCGGTTTTATGTCCAGATTGCTGATAAGCAGTAATCACCTCTAAATCGATTAAGCTAACTTCATCCGTATCCAAACGCATATCATCTAGCAAAAATTGCTGCATGGATTTAACTGAGTGTATCCGTAGTTGGCGCGTCAGCACCAAGCGGTCACATAAGGCTTTAGCGGGTGTCGCCAGCAAACAATAGCCACCGCCGACCACCGCTACTGATGTCATACCAATAGGGTATAAAACAACAGGTAAATGTTGATAAGAAAAACGTCCCAATCCTGTTTCTAGCGTTTGGCTGCGGCGAGTGGTTACGGAAGTTACTTCCACCACTTTTTCGGGAATTAACCCGTGATGCCACAAAGCGTAGTCCAGTGATACACAGGATGGACCGTACAACACATTCGCCACCAGCAGGCGTTCTACGGGTTTACCACTCAATTCGGGGGAAACCACATACATACCGCGCTTCACAGGCAACAGTACGCCGTCATCCAACCAGCGGGAAATCTTGTTGTTAGGGGTCTTATAGCCTTTGAGTACCGATAGCACCGTTTGGTGCATGAGTGGAATATTGCCAAACGCTTTGAGCTGTAACTCTGCACTTTGCATGATTTTTCCGTTAAAAATGCTTAGTTAGTCTCATTTAATCAAACTAACTAAGCATAATCAACGTAACTTTATCCATAAACTCAAGATAAATAGCCCGCCAATAATTTTCCAGTGTTGGCTCTATCTCGTAGAAACGAGCATCATCAGTCATGTATTTCTCGCTTCGACCAATAATCTGCTTTTTCGGGAAAAATCCAACGTATGCCTCCTCGCGGATCAGCTTGATCACCCACATAGCGCGGAATCACATGCACATGTAGGTGAAATACCGTCTGCCCTGCGGTTTCACCGATATTAACACCGACGTTGTAGCCCGTTGGTTGGTATTCTGCATCAAGTTGTTGGCGAGTTATATGTAACAATTCGTACAGAGCGTTGAATTCCTCTGTTGTCAGATCAAATAGCGAAGCCACATGCCGTTTGGGAATAATTAATGAATGGCCTAATGATATAGGAAATCTGTCACGAATAACTTGATGGAATGTGTTTTCTGCTGTTAAGTCAGTTTTAGTTAAACGACAAAAAGGGCATTGCACAGCTTGATTTAACATGTTTTTTCTACAAAAGAGTCAATACAAGTAGCACCGTTACAGGCTAAACTCCCGTCCTTCGCTGCGGGATTGGTAGATGTCGGTAACGATAGCGGCAGTTTCTGTGACCGACCCTTGCCAGCGTCCTGCAAGTTGTTGCCATGCGGCTAATTGGGCATCACGTTGCTGCATTCCTATCGTGGCTGGATCACGCGGGCTACCCATAATAGCTTGTTCTAGCAACCATAATATTTCACGGTTGAGGCTACGTTTGTCACGCGCTGCATGTACTTTGATGCGTTCTAACAATGGTTCAGAGATATTTTTAAGGGTAATAGAAGCCATTGGATTCTCCAGCGAATGATCAGTGGCAACCATTATGGTTGCAGCAAAGGGGAGTGGTCAATGTATGAATATGCCCACTATCAGCTATCCAACCGCATACACGCCATGATGTCGTTGGGTTGGGTCATGCATTTGATGTGCTGGAAAAACGCTTCGGCTTGGGGTGATTGGCGGCGCAAATAGCTCGCCCATTGTTTGATGAATCCCGCCGCGTAAGCGGGTGCGTTACGTTGCAAATGTTCGGCATAATGGTGCAGTAGCTGCAAATTTTCTTGCCACGACAATGCGGTGTACGCTTGCCCGCTTAAACCTGCACGAATCTGCAACGCCAAATCGGGGTAACTTAATGCGCCACGTCCTAGCATTAAATCCGTGCAGCCGCTTTGGGTTTGCGCGGCTTGCGCGTCGGTTGCTGACCAAATTTCACCATTGGCAATCACTGGAATCGGTGTGTGCGGGCGAATCGCGCCAATTTCTGCCCAATACGCGGGTGGGCGATAACCTTGCTGGCGAGTTCTGGCGTGAATGCACAGCTCCGTAACACCTGCTTCGACAATGCCCGCGACAATTTCTGGCAATAAACTGCTGTCGTGGAAACCCAGCCGAATCTTGGCGGTAACGGGTACAGCCGCATCTACAGCTTGGCGCACTTCGCGCAGAATGGCGTGAACCCGTTGTGGCTCTTGCAGTAATACCGACCCACCCTGATTGTTGTTCACCATTTTCGCTGGGCAACCAAAATTCACATCAATCCCCGCCGCGCCCAACTCCGCTGCCACAACGGCACTGTGCGCCATCCATTGCGGATGGCTGCCGAGTAATTGCACATAAACGGGTGTGCCAGCGGGCGTTTTGCCCCCATTTTCCAATTCGGGGCAATAACGGTAAAACACACGCGGCGGTAAGGCTTGCGTGGTAACACGCACAAATTCAGTTACACAACGATCATAACCGCCAACACGGGTTAAAATATCGCGCAAAGTGTGATTCAGTACGCCCTGCATTGGCGCGAGCATTAGGCGCATGACACCCCCACTAAACGCATGACCGCAGCCATATCCAAATGCTGTTCAAACGTATCAGCAAGGCGTTCCAATTGCTGTTCACGAAGCTGGTTAATATCAAACGTTTCTGCCGTCGCCAATCCCGCCCACGCTAACAACGCGCTCAACGCACTGGGGGAATCGAATAAGCCGTGCAAATAAGTGGCAAGGATTTGCCCATCTGTTGAGATTGCGCCATCCGCCTGCCCCTCAAGGTAAAGCGCGGGCTTCGCTAACGCTTTGCCACTGCTAATGCCGCAATGGATTTCATAGCCTTGCACTGCTCCATCCAGCACCCCCGTTAGTAAAGAAGGCGCGAGCGTACCGCTACGGTTGGTCAGTTGCTTTTCGGGCTGTAAAGTCGTGGTTAAATCCAGCAACCCGAAACCGTGATGCGTGGTAGGCGAACCTTCTAAACCGTGTGGGTCGTGAATCGCCGTACCCAACATTTGCAGACCACCACAAATGCCAATGACTTTACCACCATAACGCAAATGGCGTTGCAGTGCGTGTTCCCAGCCTTGCGCTTTTAACCATGCCAAATCAAAACCGACGTTTTTACTGCCTGGCAGAATGATCAAATCCGCAGCGGGAATGGGTTCTTCATGCCCAACGTAATGAAAAGTCACTTGCGGGTGCAGGCGTAATGGCTCGAAATCGGTGTGATTACTAATGTGTGGCAAACGCGGCACAATAACGCTCAGCTTGCCGCTGTGGTAAGCGGATTGTGGGGTTATCGGCACAGCATCTTCCGCATCCAAATGCAGACCGTGCAAATACGGCAACACACCTAATACAGGTTTGCCCGTATACGCTGCTAACCAATCCAAACCGCCTTGCAGCAACGCAATATCACCACGAAAACGGTTAATCACAAAACCTTTGACCCGCGCTTGTTCCGATTCCGACAGCAATGCCAACGTGCCAACCAAGTGCGCGAACACCCCGCCTTTGTCGATGTCAGCAATGATAATCACTGGGCAATCGGCTTGTTCGGCAAAGCCCATATTGGCAATGTCGCCTGCGCGTAGGTTGATTTCGGCGGGGCTACCCGCACCTTCCACCAAAATATAAGGGTAGTCACGGCACAAATGGGCGTAGGAATCAAATACCGCTGCGGCGGCTTTGGGTTTGTAATGGTGATAAGCAAGTGCTTCGAGATTGCCCAGCACTTTGCCTTGCAAAATGACTTGCGCACCCGTATCGGTATTGGGTTTGAGCAATACCGGATTCATGTGCACGGAAGGTAACACACCAGCGGCTTGCGCTTGTAAAGCTTGCGCCCGCCCGATTTCGCCACCATCGGCTGTTACCGCGCTATTGAGTGCCATGTTTTGTGGCTTAAACGGCGCGACACACAAGCCCCGCCGTTTAAAGACGCGGCACAAGCCCGCTACTAGCGTACTCTTGCCCGCATCGGAGGTGCATCCTTGCACCATTAATGTTGCCATTAAGCCGCTGCATTCCCTTTGACGTGACGGGTTTGCTGCACGGCAATGTGTACTAATGCCGCAATTCCCACATAAAACACGGTAGTTTGCAGGTAAGCAGGCAAGTATTTCAGCACTGCCACGGCATAATCTGCCATGCTCATTTTAGTGAAATAGCCTGCCAGCGCGTAGAAACTGACATTGCTAATGGCAAAACATACTAATGTTCCCAACACCACGCAGCCAACGAGACGCATTGCCCCGCGCAGGTCGTAGCTGAAATGGTGTGCAAACCAACGCCCTGCACCCCACAATGCCGCATAGGCTACAAAAGTAAAACCATACGCCGGAGTCATGCAATAGCTGGAAACACTGCCATCCGCCGTGACAGTGTAGTCAATCGCAAACGCTGCCAACCAAAACAGCGGGAAAGCCAATGCAGAACGCACATAAACACCCAGCAGGAAAAACACCGCCCACGATGCATCCTGTAAATGGTCAACCAAGTGCGTGCGAGTTGCCAGCATAGCCAGTAGCAAACCACCACCGACTAGCCACTGGTTTTTATTGGAAAGTGTCAACATAAGATTCTGTTCTCCATCAGGTTATTTTGGCGCGTACTTCAGGGTAACAAGCGCGTTTAGCCCGTCTTGATTATACCCTTTGTTGGTTTGGTACTGCTTGTCCAACACGTTGCCGATTTTTGCCCCGATTGTCCAGTCTTTACCTAATTGGTAATCACTGCGTAAATCCAACGTACCGTAACCCGCCAGTGTGCTGGTATTCGCTGCATTGGTGTAACGCTTGCTTTCGCCATGTACCGTTGCACCGACTCGTACTTTACCGAACTGACGATCCACATCCACATTAGCGATTTGTTCAGGACGGTAAATCACCGTGTTACCCGCATTCGTACCGCTACGATTTTCTGGTTTTTGCAAAGTGGCATTCGCATTCACTTCAAAACCTGCAACTTGCGTACCTGCACTGAGTTCCAAACCTTGAATACGCGCTTTATTGATATTGCTAGGAGTCCAGTTACCATCTGCATCTGGTGCCCACGCGATCAAATCATCCACCGTATTTTGGAACGCATTCGCCTCCCAACGCACGTTAGGCGTTTTGCCTTGTACCCCGACTTCAAGGTTATGGCTTTTTTCAGGAGTCAGCTTCGGATTGCCGCTGTAAGGGTAATACAAATCATTGAAAGTCGGGGCTTTAAATGCCGTCCCGTAAGAGGCTTTGACATTCAAACCATTACCAATGTCACGCCCAAGCGCAATCGCGCCCGTATTGTGTTTACCAAACTGTTCATTATCGTCATGCCGCGCGGAAACATCGAGGCTATTTTGCCCCAGTTTGGTTTGGTAATTGGCAAACACCCCCGTATTATCACGCGACGTTTTGTCATACGCGCTATCGCTGTCGATGTGGTCATTTTGCTGATCAACACCAAACGAAACCGAACCTTGCCCAAGCGCAATGTCCGCCTGTGCAGTGGCGGTTTGGCGGCGCGTATTGTAAGTACGATAGTATTCCAACGGCTGTCCGTTGTAGTAATAATCCGCATTATCGCGGGATTCTCCCATTTGCGCACTCACCAACACGTTTTGATTCAGTTGGTGTTGAACCTTACCACTCACGACTTGTTGCACGAATTTCGTGCTATTGCCGCTGTAAATGCTCCCATCGAAATCATTCGTGCCTTTGGCATGTAATGCGCTGACTTCAATTTGGGTTTTGTCATTGAAACGATGTCCCGCTCGCAAAGCCACGCTGTCGCGGTCATAGCCATCGCTGTCTGGCTCAGTACCGCTGATCGTTGCATCAATACCGTTGGTTTTGTCTTTGCCAGCATCGAGGTTGTACCACGTTTGCGCATTGCCACCAGCTAAATTCACATTGAGCTTTTCAGTGTCGTGGCTACCTGCACCGATAATGACTTGCGGTTGAAAACCTTTGCCGCCTTTGCGGGTAAAAATCTGGATAACCCCGCCAATCGCTTCCGAACCGTACAAGCTCGAACGCGCCCCGCGCACGACTTCGATACGTTCGACTGTATCCAAAGGTAAATCCGCCCACGCAACTGAACCCAAAGTCGCCGAACCGATTTTCACGCCATCAATTAATACCAAAACGTGGTTCGCATTCGTACCGCGCAAAGCAACCGAAGTATTTTTCCCCATGCCACCATCGTTAGTCAGGCTCACACCTGCAACGTGCTGTAATACTTCTGATACGCTTTGCGCTTGGTATTTTTCAAGGTCTTTGCGGGTAATCACCGTCACAGGGGCAAGCGTTTCGTCCACGCTTCGCGCTTTGCGATCCGCCGTCACCACTACCGTATCCAAAACCGTTTCCGCACTCGCATCAGCGGTCGTTTCAGCCGCCACACTCCAAGAAGAAGCCAATAGGCAATAGAAGGTCGTACCGCACACGGCGGCCAAAGTTGTTTGTTTCATCAAAAAAGATTTCCGTAACGGTGCGCCCACCGCGCACGTTGCCTGAATGCGATTGCGTCATGGTTTGCCACAATCGCGCCTTGTCAGGTCGGTCTCCGGGCTTGCAAGTGAAAAGTGGCCTTTTCGCCGCTACGCCTTCCCATGTTTAACCACAGTGGCTGATGTAGCAGTTAGCTTACTTACCGTTGCGGGGGCAGCATTGGTCTTGCACCAATTTCCCGTTTAACGCCAATACGATAGGCGCACCTTGACAACGCGCCGCACGGTACTGATTCTTTTTCCGCTTGTCAACTTCAACGCGCTTTAAACGCTGTCAAACATTAATACAATAATTGGTCACGAATTTCAGCGGGTAAATAGTGTACGGCTGTTATCACTGTACCATCATCGTTTAATGTAATATCACGCCAAGCGGGCAAAGTATGATCAAACTCAATCGTTTTACGCACAGGCTTTAATTGCACACACGTTGCGGGCGTACCATAGACCAATACTTGACGACCGTCCGCGTATTCATGAAACCCCGTAAATTCTTGGTGAATATGACCATTGAAAACCACTTTAACCTGTGGAAAGTGTTCAATTAACTGCCAGAAATAGGAGTTTTGATACAAGCCTTGTACATCCATCCATTCACTATTAATCGGCACAGGATGATGATGCATGAAAACAGCCGCAAAATGATCCGCAGGTAACGCATTTAACAAGGCTTCAAAACGTTCCATTTGCGCCTCAGTTAAAGAACCACCCGGTTGACCTTCTGTATAGGTATCAAGTAACAATAAATGCCAATTATTTATCACTACTTCATCTTGCATTTGTACATAGCCGCTTAAATTAGGCTGCATCATTTCGGGGATGTCGTGATTCCCTGGAATGGCATAAGTCGGCAAGGTAAATGTATTCAGAATCTCACACACACGCTGATAGGTTTCGGGAATCTCTTGCTCTGCTAAATCACCCGTCACTAGTAAAGCCTGATAATCGCTCGTTTGCGTTTTCACATAATCCAAAACCGCTTGTAACGAACGATTAGGATAAATCAACATATCAGTCCACATAAGGCGCACATCATCGTGTGCAAAACAGTGACAATCCGAAACCTGCAACACACGCACAGCACCAGATCTCATAAGCATATTTATGGCCTCTCAGAGCTTTCGACAGGATATAACATAGAATAATAATCGAATTTTATCGTCATCTTTCGCTTATTTTCCAGTATAATGAAGTCCTAATTTCAACAAGTTTATGGGTTTTGATTAATCCTACTGCAAATGCAACTCATCGACACGCATTGTCATTTTGACGTATCGAATTTCGCTGACGATCGGCATCTACTCCTTGAGCAAATGCGTAGCGTCGGTGTTAGCGATCTGATTTTACCTGCAATTCACGCACAGGCTTGGGGGAACTTACGTCAAGTATGCACAGAGTCACCCCATTTACATGCCAGCTATGGATTGCATCCTGTGTATTTAAAAATGCATACACCTGCGCATTTACAAGAATTACGCAAATGGATTGTTCAAGAAAAGCCGATCGCAATTGGAGAATGTGGCTTGGATTTCCTGCTACCAGAACTCAATAGTGTAGTTCAAGAAGAATTATTTATTGAGCATTTACACCTTGCGCGTGAATTTGACTTACCCCTCATTATTCACGCACGCCGCTCTGTGGATGTCATCATCAAACACTTGCGACGTTTTTCTGGTTTATCCGGTGTTATTCACAGTTTTGCCGGAAGCCAACAACAAGCAGATACACTGATTAAGCTAGGTTTTTACCTCGGTGTAGGTGGAACATGCACTTACCCCCGTGCAAACCGCTTGCGTACTATTTTGCAAACATCCCCGTTAGAATATTTGCTGCTTGAGACCGATTCACCTGATCAACCCGACAGCCAATGGCGTGGAAAACGTAACGACCCAACGCGCTTACCTATTATTGCCGCTACCCTTGCCACCTTACGAGGTGATACCATCGAACACATTGCAGCCGCCACAACGGCCAATGCAAAAAAGTTGTTTAATATCACAGCAGCGTAAAGCGTTTTACCGTTACCATGAAAAAGTATTTTTTCCCCGCCTTAATGAGTATTCTCATTTTGTTTGGCATTCTGCTAATTGTGACACCGTATATTGCTAATTGGCTGTATCCGGCATCACATTCTAGTTTACGAGCGGCAAAATCCGATGAAGTAAAAAAAGCATTGGCTGATTGGTTTAAGGTCAGTGTTGCAGACATTCAAGAAGCTCAAGGATTGCATCAATTCAGCGCACAAAGCTCCACATCGTGGTTTGGTTTTAAAACGTCACGCCAAGCTGTTACACGTTTCATTCTTAGCAATCAACTGCAACAACACGAATTAACCCCCGACATTCTGCAACAAGTGTTTATGCAACAATCCCCAGCCGCATGGTGGCAACCCGCAATATTACAACGCCAAACCTATTTCAAAGGGCTATCAGACCAACGCGAGTTATACCTCATTTATAATGAAGAACGCCAACAAGGCTATATGCTGGTTAAAACCCAAGAAAAAACCCACAGTTTCTAAACCGCCATACCATTGTTAGCCCACATAACGACTAACGCAGTGGGATGGATAATTGCTGACGTTGTTGTTGGTATAAAATTTGTGCCTTTTCCACCCACTGTTCCAGCGGCAATGCATCCTCAGCCGCAATAATGCGACGAATGCTAGAAACATCATCAGCCGTAAATTCAGCAATTTGGCGGTATTGAATAATCCCCAGCGCATGTAACGTATCCGCGATGCGTTGGTTGATTCCCTGAATCAGCGTAAAGTCATCCTGCGTATCGGTTTCTAACGCCCACGGCTCAGCACTAACGCCCACAGACATTGGCACAACATTGGACTTAGCATCCGCTAAAGCCTTACGCAGGTGTGCCAATTCACGCTCTAGTGTTTGTCGTGATGCAAGGGATTCCTGTAAAAGTTGCTCTACTTGTTGAATACGCGCGTGAAGTGTTGAGTTTTCAGCCAGCATCATAGGATCTTGCTGGTGAAGATGCAGACTTTGTTTTGACGTATCACACACTTGGTTGTAGATGAATTTCGCACTATACCAACCTACAACAACCCCCAAGACCGTAGCAATCAGCAAAAATACGGCAATTTGCACCACTAAGTAGCTCATTTATTATTCCTTCAAAACCGTAATTTCTATTCGACGATTACGCGCTTTGCCTTCCTCGCTCACATTATCCGCAATAGGACGAGTTGAACCATACCCCACAGCAATAACGCGGTTAGCTCCAACACCTTGTGCTAATAACCACGCTCGAACAGCATCAGCGCGTGCCTGCGTTACTGCAATCTTCCCTAATGCCGTACCACTGTCATCTGTATGCGCAGAGACTTCAATGATCAGGCTGGGTTTTTCCTCCAACTGTGTCAGGACAGGTTGCAGCAACGCTTCTAGGTGTTTATCTAACTCAGCTTTGGCGTAGGGAAACTGAATAGCCGACAAATCCACATGTTCAATCGGATATTGCTTAGAAGGAACATACAAACCGTCCTTAAAAACAGGTTCGGGCACTTTCACACCATCCCCCTCTTTTACCGCAGGCATACCACTATTAGAAGGAATAGGACTGGGTTCAACAGCACGCACACCATCCAACTGGCTAACAATACTCACCATTTGCTGCGCTTGTTCTTCACTGGATACGCCTGCCAGGGTAGCATCACGCCCCTGAAAGCTGATACTTTCGGCGGGTAAATTCATTTCCGTTAAAGCACTGCGAGCGCGTTGCAGTAAGTCAGTTTCAATGGTCGGTCGTACCCACAATACAGCCAATACGGTCAACACCAGCACAATGATTGCCGTCAGTGTAGCAACCAAAGGAAATACTTGTTTTTTCTGCAAAGTTAAGTCAGACATCCAAAGCTCCCAACATTTATTTACCAGAGACCATAGAATATAGACCAAGACCTTAACATCGAAATTAAGTGGTTTTATGAAAAATAAAACTAATTACTTGGACGGAAGGAAAAAAACGGCAGACCAACTGCGTTAAGTTGATCATATTAAAGGATAAAAAGCCCGGTAATGCAACCCATCCTCAAATCGAGGATAGGTCAAAATAAGTGCAATTGCTATCGACAAACAGAAAAATTATCTTAAGCAAGGGTTAGCTGATGAAGGATAATATCTCACGCGCCTCTTGCCGTTGGCGATTCCCACCTTCCGCGACGACCTCTTGCAGAATCTCCGCAGCAGCACCAGAATCACGCAAATCCAGATAAGCCCTAGCGATGTCCAGTTTCAAATCCACATCAGGATTTTCAGGGATTTCTTCCTGTACAACATGTTCCTCAACGCTAGGTGCTACCGTATCACTAAGCTCAGTAGGCGTATCCGACGTTGTTACATTTTGTGGCTCAGGTACTGGTATGGCTGGCTCTGCAACCACGCCCCCCGCGCCTGTGGAAGGATTCGGCACAGGTGCTAATGGTGCGGTTACAGTAGCGATAATGGGTTCATCACGCTTGCGCTTCAACAACCACAATAACGGCAACACCAGCAATGCCAACAGCCCTAATAAAATCCACGGCAACCAATTAGAACGGGCGGCATTTTTCTCAGCCGTCTCGGCAGCAGTTCGCGCTTGCGCCAAATCATTCTGCAATACCTCGTTGCGGCTTGTTAGCTCACTGAGTTGAGTTTGTAACCCCGCTGTTTGCTTCCGCGCCTCCACAAGTTGCTGTTGAAGCTCGTCCGACATTTTTTGCTGTTCACTCAACGCCTGCTGATTTTTTTCCAGCTCAGCCTTTAGTGAATCCAGTTGCCCCGCATCAACAGTGGTTGCCACCGTCGTATCAGGTGCTGAGGTCACAACAGCATTCGGAGCTTGCCCTAGCTGTTCCAACTCTTTAATACGCGCTTCTAGCTTACCAAGTTCCGCGCCTTTGGTTTGCTTTTCTGCTTCAAAACCCACGACCTTCTCTTTTAAGGCCGTGTTTTCCGTCACAGACGCATTCAATTCACCCTGCAATTGTGTCAATTGCGTTTCTAGTTCTTTTAGCCGAACCTGAATACCCGCATCGGCCTCTGGCTTTGCTGCAACCTCAACACTCGTGACAGGAGGTGGCGCATTCAAACCTTCAATCGTCGCTGCATCTGGCAAAACCAAAGTCTGGCCAATCACTAAACGATTCAAGTCACTGTTAATAAAAGCTTTAGGGTTGGCCTTGTGGATAGCCTCCATGATCGCAGTACGGTTGCTATAACCTGCGTAATGCTGACTAACAATGACACCCATCGTGTCACCTGACTTCACCTCCCATTTGCCATCTGCTGCCCACACCGAACTCCCCACCCCAAGGGCGAAAATACTCAGTGATAATAAGCACGGTAAACGGTATTGGCGGAGTAATTTGCTCATGACTAACTAACCAGTGTATCCATCAGGTCGATCATAAATTCGGTGTCTTCTTGTTCCTGCACTTCCCATCCCTGTAAGCCTAGGCTCATCAGTACACCTTTACCTTTTGCGTCCCCCGCCATATTCGGCAACAGTTCGCGCAAAGTAGCGTGTTGATGCTGCAAACGGGGTCCGGCTAATAACACATGACGAATGACATGAATCTCACTACGAATAAGTTCACGCAATTGCCGTTGAATAATGCCAGACAATCCTACAAACGCATCTTTCAAAAAAAAGCCGACATCGGCTTTACCTTGTAGTAATTGTTTTGCAACTAAAACGTAGGTATCCACTGTGGCTGTCTGTACATTTGCCGTGGACAAGTTTGCGGGTTCGAGCATGATCATGGAAATCAGATTCACATCAGGATCATCCGTTGAAACAATGCGTGTTCCTGGCAACAAGTCTTCAATACGCTGTACAGGCGAATCCACATGCACCGCAATCACAGCCTCGTCCGACTTACTAAGCGGTGCTGCAATCGCGGTAAACCCCTGATCGCGCACCAACATGGCGGCATCAAACGGGTTTGCATAAATCAAATCAATTTCTTGACGTATAATCGCATCGCGTTGCGTGGCAAAGTCTGGGTACAATTCCAAATGAATGTGCTCGCCCAACTGACGTTGCAACCAAGTATTGAAAATGTACCAACCTGCGATGTGATCAGGAGCAAAATCTGGGCTGACTGACATGACGTAACGCATCTTACCGCTCCTCTGCTTTCATGCGAGCATACAATTCCGTGCAAGCATCCACTTGTAAACGTGAAGGTTTGCGACGCACCGAAGTGTAACCCACGATACTACCTTGACGGATATTGGGAATAACTGTTGCATAAACCCAATAATAACAACCATCTCGGCGCAGATTCTTGACATAACCATGCCATTTCGAGCCTTGAGTCACCGTATCCCACAAATTTTTAAATGCAGCAGCGGGCATATCGGGATGGCGCAGAATGTGATGAGGCTGTCCGATTAATTCTTGCTCCGTATACCCTGACATCTCCACGAAGGATTGATTGCAATGGGTGATATACCCACGCAAATCCGTGCGTGATACGATCAATTTCCCATCAGGATAGGGAACTTCCTCGTCCCGTACCAAGACTACGCGCGAACTACCATCCTGATAGGTCAAGCGATACTCTTGATAAGGTGCTTCTACATCCTCAACTTTCATGTCTTCCATCGCGATACCCTCTTTTTCAGTCGCCGAGAAACACCCCTGTTTCAGGGTTCCTGAAATCGATGCTTAGTTGTTATTATTTAAGGTGGCGATAAACAAACCACCTATCATCTTAACGTTTGATCGGAGGTTGACCCGCCCTAACTTAGATGATTTTGCCGATACTTTCCGCTGCACGTTTTACGTCCAAGAAAATCAAACCCAAACGTGCATTAGGTTTTGCCAATACGGTGACGACCGCTTCTTTACCCGCATGGGTCATTAGAATGTAGCCACGATCCCCTTTGATCAGAACTTGTTCTAACGCGCCACGCGCTAACTCTTCTGCTGTGCGATCCCCCAAAGACAACATCGCCGCACTCATTGCACCAACGCGGTCTTCATCCATACCAGCAGGCAGCAATGAAGCCATCATCAAACCATCAGTCGATAGCACCGCAGATGCTTCGATATCCGCAGAAGAACCATTTAGGTCACTTAGGATGGAATTGAGCATTTCAGAACGCATCGTATTTTCTCTCCTTGTTGGTATTTGTCATGTACGTTTTAAATAGGTATTTCAGTATTGCCGTAACGCATTTCGAGTGCCCAGACCAAACGCTTAAAGCCCGGCTGGTTAAATTGTGGAATACCGCCAATGATTAACGTAAAGCGGTTTTGCCCAATATAAAGCGGCCAAAACCCGACCTCACTGTTACCACTTGCATCGACTAAACCCCACGCTCGTTGACGATACCCCAAATTGCCATGCAGCAGCTCTTTATGACGGGCGTACACTGTCGTTAGGTTAGCACTTAACGCGGCTAACTCTTCTGCTGCTTCATGGGTAAACCCTGCACAACCTAAATAAAGACCACGGCTTTCCGCCAAAATGGCTTTACCTTCATCAGACATGGTACGCAATAACTGTGGCAGCAAGCGTTCCAATGTCTCTTGAGGGGCTTGTTCAGTACGCTCCAGCCCTAAGATCAAACCTGCTTCTTGCATCCAGTGCACGAATTCAAGCGCACGTTTTTTCTTATAGCCGCTGAGTTCACAGGCCACATCGACGTTGAACAACGGGGTTTGGGCTTCTTGCAACAAACGATGCAAAAACGCCCGCCCCGGTTCTTCGGCATTATCCTGAACGGCATAGTAAGTGCCGCCTGGGGTAATGCCCAGATACAAGTTCTCTGTCAGTATGTACTCGCTCATTAGTTGGTTACTCCCGGATCCAATGAGAACAATAAAGCTTGGATCAACATTGTGACATCTTTATGACTGCGAGCATCAATTTCAAAGACGGGAGCTTGTAAAGACAGGGATTCCAGACATTGCCGATATTCAGATAGGGTCGGCTTGCGTTGCATGTCCATTCTCGTTACACCAACGACCATCTGCTGCTTATCAATAAAATCACGAAAGGCATTGGTGTAAAAACGCATGTCTTGGAAAGGGTCTTTGCGCGTATTGTCCAGCAGCAAAATCAGACCAATTCCCCCTTTGGTCAAAATATCCCACATGAAATCAAAGCGTTCTTGTCCTGGCGTACCGTACAAGTGGACGCGCTCATTTTCGCTAAGACGAATCAGACCATAATCCATTGCTACCGTTGTCTGTGGCTTGCGGCTTTTGGTCATGTCCGAAGCGTATTCATCGGTAGTAATGGGTTTAATATCACTGATTGAGGCAATCGCTGTAGTCTTGCCCGCGCCGACAGGCCCGGTGAAAATAATTTTGCGGTTGATCATGCTCATAAAGCTTATTTGGAGCCTCCTCCCAACAAACGCTTCAACAGTCGAGAGAACAACCCACGGCTTTCCTTAGGCTTCTCTTTTTCGCGACTCTTAAGCTTTGTCTGGTCTAATTCAAACAGATTAAGTGTGTTTGCTGCTGTATAGAACGAGAACACATACCTTTGGGGCACATTCAAAGCTTTAGCAATATCAAATAGCGTACTCGGACGCTGATTCCATAGAGCAGCAATCCGCATAATGTGCGGGAACTGCTCGAACCGGGTGAGATTTGGCCAATGTTTCAATGCAACTTTTTGGTTAATGTCAACACCACGCGCTAAACGTCCTTTGGCCGTCAACAAGCTGCTAACCCAGACAAATGCTTCTAAATCCAACGTCGCATCTGCATCATTTTCAGCCTGTTTTTCCAATTGCTCTAGCTCAGCCCCCCCCGGTATATGTAGTGCAATTTCCCCCGTTTGTAAGGGATTATTGCATAATGAGGCAAATTTATCCGACCGGATGTCGATAGAGCTATAAACATAACTCACTTCCGGTCTTATGAGTACATAATCAAACGATGGTAGCTTAACTTGTACTGACTGCCGTTTTTCACGCGCCGTTTTTACCGCATCCAATATACTGGACAACAAGTAGTTTTCAGGCGTGAACATGACAGCTTCTGGCTTCCATGTCGCAGGGTTTTGTACGTCCTCTTGTTCGCCACACAGTTGTTTCCAGCGGCGTTCAGCTTCTTCAGGAGAAATACTCGACTCAGTCGGACGCGCGATTTCCTCCATTGAAATATCGGTCTCTGCTGGGTCAAACACCCCTTGAAAGGAGGTTTCGACCTTTTTTTCCACCTTAGGTGGCGGCGATGGTTGTTCCGGCTCATCCAACAAAAACGCACGCGATTTGCGCTGTGCATGTGATGAGATACCAAATGGCTGTGGCATCTCACGGAATAAATCATGGGATGAAGGTGGCGAGTCATGACGCACCGAACTAGCACCAACAGAAGGTTCGGCTGGTTTTACTCGTGCGTTATCCACACTCATGGTCGGTGTCGCTTCTCTTGCTCCACCCATTAACTTATCAACCAAATCATAAACCCGTTCAGCGGCTTCGCTGAGAGCCTTGGAAGTCAGGGGTTTAGGAATCCAAATGGTGTTGGGCAATTCCACCGCATGTACAGACAAAATAATGCCTGGTTTTTGACTATTTGCATGACGATCCCAATCTTCTTTCGCGCCTGGGTAATCGTGATCCAAAATGAAAGCGTCAGCCTCAACCTCTGTCACGACGCGAAACAGATTACGCCCCGCACCAGCGAAGAAAAATTCCAAAATGGCTCGATTGTGCGGGCTAATCGTCAATAAAGCGACTTTGAGAGGGCTTGTTTTAGAATGTTTCAGCATAGATCCAGCCTGTTATCGTTATTTTGACCATTGTACGGATTCTTGCTGCTTTTCTCGCCACGACGTGGGGATTGCGCGACCAACCGCCTCGTAGTGTCGGATCATGGCATCCAGCCCATCCTTGTTGCGAGTGTATTGATAAATGTTCAAAAGTTCCTGCTCCATGGCTTCATCCGCAGTACCTGCCAAAAGTTCTGCCTCCAATAGTTGTTGTGCTGTATCAACCTGCCCATATTCCAAGCAAGCGAACACTTCATCCATGACATTGGTATAACTCGCAGTTACCTGCGAACGCTCAATATCGACTAACCGCTGTGGTTTAATATCTTGCCCCGAACACAACAGCGAACCTTTGCGCCACTGTTGCTCCCGTCCATCTTGCAACTTGTCGTGTAGCCAAGTACTGAAAAACGCTTGGTCTTCAGTATCCAAACTACTCTTCACTAATTCTAGCAAGCGTTCTCGCAACAAATGCCCAGCATTACCTAATGCCAAGAAAACATCCTGAAGGCTACCTGCAAGTCTGTCGGATAGCTCAGCCTGCTGTGCCAGCAGGACGCGCTGCGTGTGAGCCCGCAAATCCAATGGATAGCGGCGAATATGATGAGATAAAAAGCTCCACGCCACCAACGGGTCATACTCCTGTTGGATGCGCAATTGCCGCTCCGAGGGCAATCTGAAGATTAGGGACAATTCTGGTAGGGGTTGCGTATCCCCTCCTCGCAATAGCTTTCCAAACATAGTTTTGGGGCCGTTAAAAACACTCACATGTTATATTAGTGTATTCTGCTTTGATAGTAGAAGCTTTTTTAATCATAATCTAGCACATTCAATGAGAAACGTTTTTTCGGACAAAAGGCGGCGCACCGTATTTGCGCAATACTGCTAGAATAATGAATCGCATGATTGCGGCTGGAGTTTGCCAATGTTTTACTTGATCCTACAAATTGCCTTTATACTTGCCATTGCCACCCTCGCTGGTTTAGGTGCAGGCTGGTGGTTACGCGGCAAAACCGGGGACGTTACTTCCGCTCTCCGCGAACCGCCCGAAGACCCATTCGATGCCCGTTTTCGCTTAGAACAGTGCCATCGCGACAACGCTACCTTGCGCCGCGAGCTGAAAGAAGCAGAAGAACTGGCCGAAAAATTGCAGCATCGGCTGGAAAACACCAGCAACTCTGATGCCGATGTGTTGGAAAGATTAGAAGCTTACGAGATCCGTGTACAAGCTCTAATGGAAGATTTACAAATGCGCGATGACACGATTGCCGTTCTTGAACGAGAATTAGAAGAAGCGCGTTCACGTCATCAGTGAATGACACACCATGCATGATGTTTACAGGCAGTCCTGCTAACATCTGCCATTAGTAAAACCTATGTTACCGAAGACCAAGGCGAAACCATGAGTACAAAACATACATCGTCGTCCTCACTACTTGAAAAAGATTTGGAAATCGTTGGCGACATCGCATTCCAAAATACGCTCTACGTCCACGGTCGTGTCAGTGGCAACATTTCTGCCCCCATTGACTCCCGTGCCGCGCTGTACATTCAAGAAGGAAGCGAAATTGTCGGCGAAATCCGCGCACCAATGATCGTGATTGCTGGTCGTGTATCGGGCGATATTTTTGCCTCACGTCGAGTATCCCTAAAAGCATCGGCTGAAGTAGTGGGCAACATTCACTATGCAGAAATGCAAATGGAAGAGGGTGCTAACACGAACGGAGTCCTAACCTGCCTAAACAGCAGCGCAAAGCTCCTCTCCTGAGCGCGTAACACCCGTTTTGGTCAATACAATTCTGAAAATTTATACAAAAGTCACGAAAGAGTGATAGCATTGCAACCAGTACACAGCCAGACTCAACCGTTTGGATTGTAAAACCCCGCAATGTGCACGACATATTGTTTTTCTATTAGTGACTGTATATCCCGCGTGGATCTATTCAGTGTTTATTGCTCAAACAAAAGTGGAGATTATGAAAATGACTCAAGTTCGTCTGCTGATTGCTACGCTGGTGGCTGCATTTGCATTGACTGCTTGCGGCGAAAAAGCTGCTGAAGCTCCGAAAAGCGACACAGCTACTCCAGCAACTTCTTCTTCGACTTCTACTGCTCCTGCAACACCAGCGGCTACACCGTCTGCCCCTGCAACACCAGCAGCAACGCCGACAGCACCTAAGTAATTCTTCAGTTTAGGCTGACGATGTAAACAGGGTGGCTCGTCCACCCTGTTTTTTGGCGTGCGCTTTCTGGCATAATGGGCGGCTAACAATATGTCCAATAAGCATTTTCTAGGCAGTCAAACGACCCATGAGCTATTACCAATACCACGTCTTTTTTTGTACCAATAAACGCCCGAATGGGGAAAGTTGTTGTGCCGACTTTAACGCCGATGCAATGCGCGACTACGCCAAACAACGCACAAAAGCCCTCGGATTACACAAAGATGGGCAATGTCGCATCAATAGTGCGGGCTGCTTGAACCGCTGTGCTGAAGGCCCTGTTTTAGTGGTTTACCCCGAAGCCATTTGGTACACCTTTATCGACCAAGCCGATATTGATGAAATCATCGAAAGTCATTTGCAAAATGGCAACCCTGTTGAACGTTTGATGCTGGATTCTTAAATCGCCTATGTTGGAAAAATTGCGTTTTTATGCGCATTTAGTGCGCCTTGATCGCCCGATTGGGATTTACTTATTGCTGTGGCCAACGTTGTGGGCATTGTGGTTCGCCGCGCAAGGCACACCACCATTGGGACTTGTCCTGATTTTCGCCGCTGGCGTGGTCGTCATGCGTTCCGCAGGGTGCGCGATTAATGACTTTGCTGACCGCGATTTTGACCCGCATGTACAACGCACCAAACACCGCCCATTAGCCGCAGGGCACATTACTGCTAAAGAAGCGGTAATGGTGTTCGCTATTCTGGCCTTGGTTGCCTTTTTCCTAGCGTTGCAACTCAATGGCTTAACCATTGCCTTTTCCGTTGTGGCCTTGTTACTGGCTGCTAGTTACCCATTCATGAAACGCTTCCACCATTTGCCACAGGTGCATCTAGGGGCGGCGTATGCGTGGTCGATCCCGATGGCCTTCACCGCTGTGACGGGTGAGATGCCGTCGTTAGTTGGCTGGTTATTATTTGCAGCAAACGTGTTGTGGACGACTGCTTACGACACCATGTACGCCATGTGTGACCGTGATGACGATATGAAAATCGGTGTGAAATCCAGTGCGATTTTGTTCGGGCAACACGACCGCCTCATCATCGCCATGTTACAACTGGCAACCCTCGCCCTCTTAATCACGGTCGGTCTTTTAACCGAGCGGGGGGTATTGTTCTGGTTGGGGTTATTCGTGGCTGGTGGCTTTGGCCTATATCAACAATGGCTGATTCGCCACCGTGAACCGTTGCCCAGTTTCCGTGCTTTTTTGAATAATCATTGGTTGGGTATGGCGGTCTTTCTTGGCTTGGCGGCTGATTACGCTATTGCTTAACTCACTTATGCCTGCGAAGGTGTTGTTTCAGCGCCGCATACTTACTGCTACAATCCGCGTCTTTGCACAAAATCAACTTTTGAGTTCCGTATGTCCAGACAATCCAGCTTTACCCGAGAAGAACTCCTGCAATGCGGTCGTGGCGAAATGTTCGGCCCTGGCAATGCACAATTACCCGTGCCCAATATGCTGATGATGGATCGCATCCTGCACATTAGCGATGAAGGCGGCGCACACGGTAAAGGGCAAATTTTGGCAGAACTCGATGTAACGCCAGACTTATGGTTCTTCGACTGCCATTTCCCAGGCGACCCTGTCATGCCTGGCTGTTTGGGTTTAGACGCAATGTGGCAAATGGTTGGCTTTTACCTAGCATGGTTGGGTAGCCCTGGTCACGGTCGTGCATTAGGCGTGGGCGAAGTGAAATTCTTCGGACAAGTCTTACCAAAAGCGAAAAAAGTCACCTACAAAATCGACCTCAAGCGCGTCATCACACGCAAATTGGTGATGGGCATTGCTGACGGTAGTTTGGAAGTTGACGGGCGTGAAATCTACACCGCCAAAGATTTGCGCGTGGGTTTATTCACCTCCACCGACAATTTCTAATCAGCGTCACCGTATTCAAAACATAATACGCTTATACTAAGGCTGAACTTCCTGCCATTGACTTGTCCAAACAGGCAGGAAGTCCACTTCACTAGGAGCGTCAGATGAAAAAACAACTTGCTGCATTATTGCTAGGGTTTGCCGCTTTACAAGCGAGCCATGCCGAAGACAAACTCCCTTACGACCGCGTATCCTTCAGCGTTAGTGCTGCCAAAGAAGTTCCCAACGATGTACTAACTGCCGTGTTATACGCCGAGCAACAAGGGCAAGATACTACCAAACTCGCCGATGCGGTAAACCAAGCCGTTACTTGGGGCTTGGAAACTGCCAAAGCAGAAAAAGCCGTCGAAAGCCGCACGCTGGATTACACCACCAACCCACAATACGACGACGGCAAAGTCGTAGGCTGGCAAGTCCGCCAAAGCATTCAACTCAAAAGCCAAGACAGCAAAGCCCTGAGCGCGTTATTGGGCAAACTACAAGAACAGTTACGCATTGAAAACATTAGTTACAGCGTTTCCCCAGCGGTGCAAACCAGTACGGAAGAGGAACTCGTCAACACAGCGTTAGCCACGTTCAAAAAACGCGCCGAACAAATTCAAACCCAAATGGGACGTAAAGAATACCGTGTGGTGCGTTTGGATGTGCAATCCGCTGCTGATTTCCCGCAACCACCGATGTATCGCATGGCAAGTGCAGAACTGTCCTCGGATAAAGCCGCAGCCCCGAATTTAGACAGTGGCAAGCAGACTTTAAAGGTAAATGTCCAAGCGGAAATTGAATTAGCATCACCATAACGTCAGATAATTTTACTAATAGTTTGTTTTTTTGGTACGAAGCATTGCGATAGGGCGGCGACATCTGTTAAGATGCCGCCCTTTTCGTGTACACCGAACATTACTGAGGATACTTCAACATGAAGCCCGGCATTCATCCAAATTACAGAGAAGTCGTATTTCAGGATCTGACTAGCGGCTTCGCGTTCCTGACTCGCTCCACCATCGATACCAAAGACAGCATCGCGTGGGAAGACGGCAAGCAATACCCACTGGTTAAAGTGGAAATTTCCAGCCAATCTCACCCGTTCTACACTGGTAAGCAAGCGATCACAACAACCGCAGGTCGCGTTGAGAAATTCCGCAACCGTTACGGTCGTGGTAAGTAATCGCTACTAGCGTACAATCAGCGAATCATGCATGATTGAAAGGCACTCCCTCGTGAGTGCCTTTTTTATTTGATTGATTGTTTGGTGTAGGAGAGTTTGAACCATGCGTTTTGCCACCATCTGTATGGGTCTGATGTTAGGCAGTGCGACCATGCTGGCGGGCTGTTCCGCGAATCCAGTGTCGGGTGAAAATCAACTCGCACTCATGTCCGAAAGCGACGAAATCCAAGCAGGTCGCCAAGCCCACCAAGAAATTCTTGCCAAAAATCCTGCCTATCGCGATGCTGCTTTGCAGGCTTATGTGAATCGCGTCGGGCGCGACATTGCCGCTTACAGTCACCGTAATAACTTACCATTCACCTTTACCGTCTTAGATGACCCTGCGGTTAATGCGTTTGCCTTACCCGGCGGTTATGTTTACATCACGACAGGCTTAATGGCGTATCTCAATTCCGAGGCCGAATTAGCAGGCGTATTAGGTCACGAAATCGGACACGTTGCGGCTCGTCATAATGTGAGCCAAGCGTCGTGGGATACCGTGGGTTCGCTCGCAACGAAAGTATTAAGCGATAAACTCGGTGGCGGCGCGGAATTACTGGGTGCGGTTAGTGAGCTAACCTTGCGCAAATACGGGCGTGATCAAGAATTACAAGCGGATGGCTTAGGCGCGGAATACCTAGCGCGCGCTGGTTACGACCCCGCTTATATGGTGAATGTGATTGCCACTTTACAGGCTTATGACCAATTCACCGGAGGTTCTACCGACCCTTACCGTGATTTATTGTCCACCCATCCCAATAACGATGTGCGCTTACAACAACTCATCGCCCAAGCACGCCAATACGGCGGCGGTCGTCGTGACCCAGGTCACGAAAGCTACTTACAACAAATCAATGGCTTAACCTTACCTTTGGGTAATGGTCGCACCGTACAGGTACGCCTTGTCACGGCTAACGCAGGGGATACCTTTGCAAGCTTGGCACAAAATAGCGCATTACAAAACAACGCGGCGATGCATTTGCGCGTGTTAAATGGTCTGTACCCGTCTGGCGAACCTCGTCCGGGACAATTACTAAAAACCATTCAATAAAGATTTTTACCCAAAGTACCACAGTTAGAACGGAGCATTCATGACTAACACCTTGAAAGAAGACGCTTTGCGCTATCATGCCGAACCCCGCCCAGGCAAGATAGCCACTGCCATCACTAAACCAACCGCCACCCAACGCGACTTATCATTGGCTTACAGCCCTGGTGTTGCAGAACCCGTGCGCGAAATCCACAAAGACCCTGAATTGGCTTACCGTTACACAGGTAAGGGCAATTTAGTCGCGGTCATTTCCGACGGTTCGGCGGTATTGGGTTTAGGCAATGTCGGCGCGTTAGCCGGAAAACCTGTCATGGAAGGCAAAGGTTTGTTGTTCAAACGCTTTGCGGACATTGATGTATTTGACATCGAAGTCGCCACCCAAGACGTAGAAGAATTTATTACCGTGGTGAAAAACATTGCGGGTACATTCGGCGGCATTAATCTCGAAGACATTTCCGCACCGCGTTGTTTTGAAATCGAAAAGCGTCTGCAAGAGCTGGTGGACATTCCCGTATTCCACGATGACCAACACGGCACAGCGGTGATTATCGCAGCAGGCTTATTGAATGCGCTGACGATTCAAGGCAAAGCGATTGAAGACGTTCGCATTGTGTGCGTTGGTGCGGGTGCTGCGGGTGTGGCTTCCATGAATTTGCTGGCGGCATTGGGTGCGGATAAATCCAAACTGATGATGGTTGACAGTAAAGGCGTAATTAACACACAGCGCACGGACTTAAACGGCTTCAAACAACAGTTTGCGGTAGAAACCGACTGCCAAACCTTAGCCGATGCGTGCCGTAATGCCGATGTGTTTATTGGTTTATCCGGTCCGAACTTAATGACCGCTGATATGTTAAGCAGCATGGCAGCCAACCCAATCGTATTCGCGCTTTCCAACCCTGACCCTGAAATCGCCCCAGCCTTGGCATTGGCAACCCGCGATGACGTGATTATGGCGACCGGACGTAGCGATTTCCCCAACCAAATCAACAATGTCTTGTGTTTCCCATTTTTGTTCCGTGGTGCGTTGGATGTGCGAGCGCGTTGCATTAATCTGGATATGCTCAAAGCAGCGGTAAACGCTTTGGCAGAATTAGCGCGTGAACCTGTGCCTGCGGAAGTGTTAGCGGCGTATGGTTTGGATGCACTGGAGTTTGGTAAGGATTACATCATCCCAAAACCGTTTGATGCGCGTCTGCGGGAACGTGTGCCGACGGCAGTGGCTCGCGCTGCCATCGACAGTGGTGTATCGCGCTTATAACTTACAAGCCGTTATAAGGCGTTAATGGCGGCTGCGCCTGCGGGTTGACCTGCGGGCGTTGGGTAGCAGCGAGGACTAATTTTTCCCCTTCCCCACGAATACAGTAACGTAGACCCAAGCGGTAACAACGTTGCGCATTTTCTGGCTCTTTCATGGTTTCCAGCAATTCGGCTAATTCCAAATACGCTCTGGCATTAGGGGCTTGATTGAGGCTGGATTCGTAATAACTTTTCGCCATACCCCACAATTTCTGCTGGTTGTACAACCGCGCCAGTAACAATTGTGCGACAGGGTTATTCGGTTGACTGGCTTGCCATTTTTCCGCTTGTTGAATCGCATTACCCAAGCTGTGATGACGAATATTGCCAAATACTTCCGCCAAACCATCGTGCCATTGCTTATTCAAAGCCGTACTCACGAGATTTGCGCAATTCAACTCATCACCAGCGGCATGTAACGCACGCGCGTACAGGGTTAAGGCTTCTTGATCTTCGCGTACCGCAGACGGTAATTTTTTCCACAACGCTTGCAAACGATCCAACTGTTTTGCCTTCACGCACTGTTGGAACATCGCTTGTAGGGTCGCACTTTGCACTTTGGCTAATTCTTCGCCTTTGAGCAAGTTCTGCTTAATTAATTCCGGCAGAATATCGAGCAAAACATCCCAGTTTTCTTGGCGATACAGTACCTTTGCCAACAGCTTCAAAACATACGGGTGTTTAGGTGCAAGATCACGCAAACGTAATAAGGTGGCACTGGCTTGTTCCAACTGCCCACTGCCCATTTGCATGTCAGCTTGAGAAACACCAACGGCAACATTGGCTTTGGAATCGCTTTCGATAGCTCGTTTCAACCACTCGTCACGTCGTTCAAAAGCTTCTTGCATGTGAGCAGCACGCGCCGCACCCAAGTAATGCAACAGCGGTGTCTCGCTATGTACTGCGCTTTCGGTCAGTAGTTTTTCGGCTTTTTCCCAACTGCCTTCTGTCAGTTGGATTAAACCCGAACTGAGCGCACGGCTGGCTTTATTGCCCAAACGCGCTTCGCGCATTCGTTGCAGGATTTTGCGCAGGCCTAAAATGCGCTTGAGTAATGCCACAAACAGGTAAAATGCCGCTGCAAACGCAACCACACCCAATACCAAGGTGGCGGTTTTCATTTCTGCAACATTGAGTGTGTCACCAGAATCCCAAGTGATCGTGGCTGTGCCTGGGTGTTCTAACACCCATTCACCAACCCACACCACACCCAGAACTAAGGCGAGGAGAATGACAAGGTAACGGATCATTCGCCTTTACCCTCCTTTGCAGTCGCTTTGTCTTTTTTGTCGCTGCTATCACTGCTGTCAGTTTTGGCTTTTTCTTTGTCCTTGGTTTTGTGTGTTTGTGCCTTGCTATCTTCTGGTGTCGTAGCAGGGGTTTCCACGGTTTCGGTCGGTGGGGTCGGCGTGGCGACGTTCTCAACGGGTACTGGTTCGGCTACAGGAACAACAGCAGCTTTTGCCGCTTCCGCTTCAGCCTCTGCATGACGTGCATTTTCCAACTGCTGCAAACTGGCAGAAATATCTGGCACGGTAGCGTGTAATTTCACCTTATCCAGTGCGCTCAATTCCACTAGCAACGGTTTCGCTTGTTCTTCTGGATAATAAGCCGTCACAGTTTCTTGAATCAGCTTTAGTTGGGCGTGATATTCCGCTTCCATTTGCTGTAACGCTAATAAACGCAAGTTTTCCAGACGCAAATGCAGCAATTGGAACAGTTGCAAACGTGCATCCGCGTCCAGTGCCGCTTTGATGGGTTTGTCGTATTGGCGAATCACCACCGCGTCGCTGATAGCATCCAATGCTTTGCGCTGATAAGTGGCCCACGCCGAATCATTTTCAGGGGCTGGTGTTTGTGCTGAGTCTGGCTGTTTTTCCAAGTCCTGCGTACCCTCTGCCACAGGTAATGGTTTTAATGCCAACATCATCGCCGTAATGCGTTGAGAAACACTGGCAAGATCAGGGGCAGCGTAGGCTTCTAATGCGGTTAAATCGCGCGTAATTTGCTGACGAACAGGCAAGTAATTCACCGAACCGACTTTAGCCAATAACGCATCGGCTTCTTTTAAAGCAGCCTTAGCCGTTTGGGGGTTTTGTGCTAAATGCAGCTCACGGTTTGCCAATTGCAGTAGGAAAGCTACTTCAGCCAATTGCCAATCTTTCGCACTAGCTGGAGCAACACTTTGCTGCATTCGCGCTTGCAGTAAGGTCACTTGCTCGACTTGGGAGGCAACGGTGTCGGCGTATTGGCGTGTTTGGTTTTGTAAACGCGCCATTTCCTGCACAGCTTTGCCATTTTCTTGTCCGGCTTGTGCGGTTTTCTGCTCCACATCTGCACGCAATTTATCCACAGCGTCTAAGCTCGCAGTGCTTTGTAATTGCTGGCGAAGGCCGTCAATCGCGGCCTGATTTGCCACCGCTTTGTCATTCATGCGTTGCCAATGTTTATATCCACTGGCTATTCCCGCTGCGGTAAAAAATAACGCTAACAGCGAGACAAATAGGGCGGAACGCCCACCACTTTTGCGCTGTTTTTCCGCCAGAATCGCCAGTTGGGATGCTTCTTCGTCAATCTCTGGTTTGTCGATCATGCTTGTTGGTTTCCTGATACCCACTGAACGAGTGCGTGAAACATCGCCTCGTCGCTAGGGTTTTCTGCGATCACAATTTCCCCTGTAAAACCGCCCTGTTTGGCAACCATTGCCAGACGGCGGCTACCGACTAATAAGGGAACATTTTTTATCCAGTCGGGATTTTCTAAGATGACCAGTAAGTTTTGCAAACCTTCACCGCTGGTAACGGCGATTATATCAAGCTGTTGCTGGTCGTGGTGCTGTTTCAATACGCTAGGGTTTACAGGCGGACACACGCGCTGATACACATTCGCGTAGTCCACCACCGCGCCACGCTGGTTTAAAGTCGTGGCTAAAGTTTCGCGCCCGCCTTGCCCACGCACAATCAAGACACGGCGCGAGGTCAAATCCTGTAACACAGGCAAGGCGAGCAAATCTTCACTGGTATAACCATTATCCGGCACTAAGCACACGGGAATGTGGTAGTGTTGCAAAGCTTGTGCCGTTTTTTTACCAATTGCACCAATGGTACACCCTTGGCGAAGGGCTTGCGTTTGCACCTCATCCAACAATGCCAAACCAAATGCCACCGCGTTGGTGCTAATAAACAGCACCACATCGTAATCCGCCACTTGCGCCAAAACGCGCCGAGCGGGTACTAAATCTGATGCCGCTTCAATCGCTAATACAGGGAAAGCTAACACCTGCCCACCCGCTTGCTGCACCAATTGGGTGAAACCTTGCGCTTGCGTCGCAGGGCGTGTCACCACAATCTGCTTGCCAATAAGCGGTTCAGGCATGAATCCCCAGCGAAGCCAACACTTTATCGCCGCCTTGGGCGAGTAGATTTTCCGCCACCGCCACACCTAAGCGTTCTGGTTCTGCCGCGCTACCGTGCAATTCGCAATAAAATACGGCACTGCCATCGGGGAAACCGATCAGCCCACGCATCCGCAAACTGGTGCCATCGGCGGACAGTTCGGCAAATCCCGCCACCGGAATCTGACAACCACCGTTTAAACGCTGATTCATCGCACGTTCGGCACGCACGCACACAGCGGTGTGTTCGTCACGCAAACTAGCGAGTAAGTTTTCCACACGCGGGTCATTTTCACGGCATTCGATACCTATCGCACCTTGCCCAATCGCGGGCAAACTTTGTTCCGTGGGTAAGTAAGTGGTGATGCGATGTTGAAATTCAAGGCGAATCAAACCCGCTGCCGCTAAGATAATCGCGTCATACTCACCATTATCCAACTTACTCAAGCGCGTATTGACATTGCCACGCAGATCACGGATTTGCAGGTGCGGATAGCGGGCGCGAATCTGGGTTTGACGACGCAAACTGGACGTACCAACAATCGCACCTTCCGGCAATTCGTCCAACGTTTGGTATTTATTGGAGACAAACGCATCACGCGGGTCTTCACGTTGCAAAATCACGGGCAAATGCAAACCTTCGGGAAATTCCATTGGCACGTCTTTCATGGAATGCACCGCAATGTCTGCCGAACCTTCCAGCATTCCCATTTCCAGTTCTTTAACGAACAAACCTTTGCCACCGATTTTAGACAGCGGGCTGTCCAGAATTTTATCGCCACGAGTCACCATGCCCACCAATTCAATAGTAAGGTCGGGGTAACGTGCTGTTAAACGGCTGGCAACGTGTTCAGCTTGCCATAATGCTAATGGACTGGTACGGGTTGCAATGCGGAGTGTCTCGGTCATAAATCCTACACAGATAGGGTGAAATCATCCCATGCACTTTACGGGAAAGCCGTGCAGACTTCCAGCGATAGGCTTTGATTGCTACTATCCTTTCCTAATTATGAACCAAGCCATTTCTACACGCCAAACCGCTGCCAACTTGCTCAAAAACGCCAGTGGGCGCACCACTCAAGCACGTTTGATTGTGCTGGGTATTCTATTGGAAGCCACCACCGCGCTTTCTCATTTGGAGATTGAACAACAAGCTCAACAACAAGGATTAGCGGCGGATCGCGTCACCTTGTACCGCGTGCTGGATTGGTTGGTGGAACAAGGCTTAGCGCATAAAATCATGGGGGCTGACCGCACTTGGCGTTATAATGCACACGCTGACCTCAATCACGCCCAACACGCGCATTTTCATTGTCAGCATTGCCAGCAAGTATTCTGTCTCGAACAGCTACAACCCGCCGTATTATTGTCCTTACCCACGGGGTATCAACTGCAACACGTTGAAATTAACCTACAAGGTCTGTGCCCTGCATGTGCAACCATAAGGAAAAACGCATAACTTGCAAGCTACCGTGTAGCACACTAGAATCTAATGCAACTTAGTTGCAATTAAAGCTTAGCAATGGAATCGTTACCAGTCACCCTACTCACGGGGTTTTTAGGCAGTGGTAAAACCACCCTACT
>CAZEQX010000011.1:0-2381 GCA_964514635.1 uncultured Thiothrix sp. | reverse complement strand
CGTTACCAGTCACCCTACTCACGGGGTTTTTAGGCAGTGGTAAAACCACCCTACTGAATAATTTGCTTAAACCTTCTTTTTGGGAACGTTTATTGCGTGTACCACCCCTGACAGCGGTGATTATTAACGAATTTGGTAAGGTTGGGTTAGACCACCAATTAGTCAGTAATGCCAATGGCGCAATGGCATTATTGTCTGGCGGTTGCGTGTGTTGTGAAATTCAAGGGGCACTCGTCCCCACGCTGAAAAACCTGTGGATGGCGCGACAAAGCGGCACTGTACCGCCTTACGAACGCATTATTATCGAAACCACAGGTATTGCCGACCCCACAACCGTCATGGAAACCCTATTGCGCGTAGACTGGGTAGCAAAACGTCATTACTTGGACGGAGTAGTAACAACGGTTGATGCACAATTTGCCGCCAGTCAGCTTGATGAACACTTTGAAGCAGTACGCCAAGTCGCAGTCGCAGACCGTCTCCTAATCACCAAAACCGATTTGGTGGATAGCGTACAGGTACAGGCATTGGAACAACGTTTGCGCCAGTTAAACCACAGTGCCACGATTAAAACCATTCTGCATGGCATGGCGCATCCTGACGACATTTTCGGCTTACGCGCTTATCACCAAGCCGAAGCGGTTGCCAGCCAACGTTGGTTGGGCTTGAATAATCTGCGTATTTTAGCACCTGCCAACACAACCCCTGTGCACGGTCAGGATGGGCGTATTCGCAGTTTTAGCTTCACCTTCGACCAACCGATTGAATGGCAACACCTGAGTAACGCGCTCGAATCCATTGCCGGACTGTGCAATTACCGCTTATTACGCATGAAAGGCATTGTCCATGTGGTGGGGAATCCCAACCCCGTCGTGGTGCATGGTGTCCAACATTTATTTTACCCAACTGTGCAATTACCCGAATGGCCAGATGCGGATCGTCGCAGCCATTTTGTCTTCATTACCGCTGACCTCGAAGAGCAATTTATCAGCGGCATCCTCAACGAATTTCTTTGGAGCAACCGATGAAACGTTTTATCTGCTTAACTTTGCTTGGTTTATTTGCAACTCAATTGCACGCAGAAGAAACCAAAGCCACACACGAACAACACGGCGCACACGAGCATGGCGTTGCCACGCTGGCGATTGCGGTTAGCAAAGATGGCGCGGAAATCGTGCTCGAATCACCCGCCGCAAATCTGGTAGGGTTTGAACACACCGCCCGAACGGACGAAGAAAAGCAAAAACTGTTAGCGGCAACCCAAACGCTACAAGCGGGCGATAAATTATTCACACTCAGCCCCGATGCAGACTGTAAATTAGACAATGCCGCCATCAGCAGCAATGTTGAAGGCGATAACGCTAAAGACCACGAAGCGGGCGAAAGCCATAGCGATATTGATGTGACTTGGAGCTATTCGTGCAGCAAACCCGAAGCCTTAACCAGCATTGGTATTAAACTATTCAGCGCATTCCCGAATGGCTTTACCAAACTCAAAGCCGAATGGGTCACAGACAAAGGCGCATCAGCCAAAGAACTCAATGCTGACACTGAGATTACACTTTAAACACTTTCTTGCGATAATCTGGCGCAAGATTGAATAAAGGATGAACTCATGCAATACATCAGCATTCCGGTTACAGCATTTGCCCAGAATTGCAGCATTATTTGGTGTAAAACCACGAAAGCCTGCGCGTTTGTTGACCCCGGTGGCGATGTTAAAACCCTGATTGCAGCCGTGGAAAAACACGGTTTACAGCCGATTGGCGTATTTTTGACGCACGGGCATTTGGATCACGTCGGTGGTACATTGGCATTAGCGGCGCATTACCAAATCCCGATTTCAGGGCCACACGAAGCGGATAAGTACTGGCTGGATGCCTTACCCGTGCAAGCACAACGCTTTGGTTTGACGCATTGTGATGCCTTTGTGCCGGATCGCTGGCTGGTCGAAGGCGACACCCTGCAACTAGGGGAAACGCAACTACAAGTATTGCACACGCCAGGGCATACGCCAGGGCATGTAGTTTTAGTACATGAACCAAGCAAGGTCGCATTCGTGGGCGATGTATTGTTCGACGGCTCGATTGGACGTACCGATTTCCCCGGCGGCAATCACCAACAGCTCATCGACTCCATCAAACAGAAATTGTGGGTATTAAGCGACGATTTCACCGTTGTTCCTGGGCATGGCCCGAATACCACGATTGGCAAAGAAAAACGCTACAATCCGTATACCCGCTGATCTTAAGAAAAAGCCGGAACGTGTCCGGCTTCTCTCTTTCCCTCAAACGCAAGTAAGCGTTAAATGAAGAAACCCCTCCCAGCCTCCCCTTGTCAGGGGAGGTGTTAAGAAATACCGCCACCTCTTGTTCCTCCCC
>CAZEQX010000010.1:23342-31995 GCA_964514635.1 uncultured Thiothrix sp. | reverse complement strand
GCGGCGATAATGTCCAAACGTGCCTGTTTTTCTGCCTCGTCCAAGGCGTAATACACGTCCTTACCAATGTCGATGCGGTACAGCGGTGGCATAGCAACGTACACATGACCCGCTTCGACCAACGGGCGGAAATGTTTGACGAATAACGCGCACAGCAAGGTGGCAATGTGTGCACCGTCCGAATCCGCATCCGCCAAAATACACACTTTGCCGTAACGTAATTGGCTTAGATCGCCATTACCCGGTTCGACCCCAATCGCTACCGAAATATCGTGAACTTCCTGCGAAGCTAGCACTTCTTCGGGGTCAACTTCCCACGTATTCAGGATTTTACCGCGCAACGGCATAATGGCTTGGAACTCCCGATCCCGCGCTTGTTTCGCCGAACCGCCAGCGGAATCGCCTTCCACCAAAAATAACTCCGTGCGGCTGGTGTCTTGCGAGGAACAATCCGCCAATTTACCGGGTAAGGCAGGACCTGCGGTAACGCGCTTCCGCACCACTTTCTTGCTGGCTTTTTGGCGTTTGTTGGCATTGTTAATCGCAAATTGCGCGAGTTGGTCGCCAATGGCGGTGTTTTTATTCAGGTAGAGGCTAAACGCATCCTTGATTGAGCCGCTGACAAAACTGGCCGCTTCGCGCGAGGACAGGCGTTCCTTGGTTTGCCCTGCAAATTGCGGCTCTTGCATTTTGAACGACAGCACGAAGCTAATGTTTTCCCACACATCATCCGGCGTGAGTTTTAAGCCGCGTGGCAATAGATTACGGAACTCGCAATATTCGCGTAACGCATCGGTGACACCCGTGCGCAAACCGTTGACGTGCGTCCCGCCTTGTACGGTGGAAATCAGGTTGACGTAACTTTCCTGTACGCTGTCGCCGCCTTCTGGTAGCCAAAGCAATGCCCAATCCAAGGCTTCACGTGGGGCGGTAAGCGAACCCGTGAATGGGTCTTCCGGCAAAGTGACAAATTCCGCCACGGCTTCGCGTAAGTAATCGCGTAAACCGCTTTCGTAATACCATTCCACGGTTTCCACATCTGCTGACGAAGCATCTGTAAACCGAATGCGCAAACCGGGGCACAGTACCGCTTTGGCACGCAGGCTGTGTTTGAGCTGTTTGACCGCGAATTTTACCGTGTCGAAATACTTCGCATCCGGCCAGAAATGCACGCTCGTCCCCGTTTCACGCTTGCCTGCTTTGCCGATGACTTCCAATTCGCTGGCTTTGTTGCCGTCGGCAAAACCCATGCGGTACGTTTGCCCATTGCGTTTGATGGTAACGTCTAAACGCCGTGACAGCGCATTGACCACAGATACCCCAACCCCGTGCAAACCGCCAGAAAACTGGTAGTTTTGGTCGGAAAATTTCCCCCCCGCGTGCAACGTACACAAGATAACTTCCACCCCCGGTTTACCCTGTTCGGGGTGAGTGTCGACGGGCATTCCACGCCCATTGTCGGTAACGGAAAGCGAGCCATCCGCGTACAAGGTTACGTCGATACGGTTGGCGTGTCCGGCGAGAGCTTCGTCCACGCTATTGTCGATCACCTCTTGCGCAAGGTGATTCGGGCGCGTGGTGTCGGTGTACATACCGGGGCGTTTGCGCACGGGGTCAAGTCCAGTGAGGACTTCGATAGACGATGCGTCGTAAGTGTTATTGGTCATTGTTTGCGTCAGAATAGCTCTTGATGCGCGTGAACATAACCGCTTCGTGCGCGTCCGTCAAAAAATTCACGCTCTTTGCATGACCTTTGCACACGATTAATGCAGAATCAGCGGCATTTTGATAACGGAAATTGACTGCGAGTATGAGCCGCTTATTGCGTTCCGGTGCTGTGATCAGTGCCATGACTATGATTTCAAGGGTGTTGGGATTATTGCGTGACATGATAGTGGCGCGTTATTTCCCCGTGGATGGGGCAACCGATGCGTTCTATGTGGCATTTCGGATTCCGAATCTGTTGCGTCGCTTGTTTGCAGAAGGTGCGTTTTCGTTGGCGTTTGTGCCTGTGTTGTCCGAGTACAAAGAAAAGCAAGACCGCGAAACCCTGAAAGATTTGATCGACCACGTTGCAGGGTATTTGGGGTTGATTTTGCTGGTTGTGACCGTGATGGGGATCGTGGCAGCTCCGATTGTGATGTGGATTTTTGCCCCTGGTTTTGGCAGCAAAGCGGATGCCCGCCCCGACTTGGCGGTAGAAATGTTACGCATTACTTTCCCGTATATTTTGTTCATCTCGCTCACAGCTTTTGTTAGTGGGATTTTGAATACGTTCCACAAATTTGCGATTCCGGCATTGACCCCAGCATTGCTGAACGTGGTAATGATTGCAGCGGCAATTTGGGGTGCGCCGTATTTCGACGAACCCATTATGGCATTGGCGTGGGGGGTGTTTTTTGCAGGGATTGCACAATTAGTATTCCAACTACCGACATTGACACGTTTGGGGTTGTTACCGCGCTTTAAAATTCGCAAAGCGCATGAGGGTGTCAGCCGTATCATGAAGCTGATGTTACCCACATTATTTGGTTCATCCATTGCGCAGTTGAATTTATTAATCAATACGTTACTAGCTTCATTTTTGGCTGTTGGTAGTATCTCGTGGTTGTATTATTCCGACCGTTTTGTGGAGTTACCTTTAGCTATCGTGGGGGTGGCATTGGGGACGGTAATCTTACCGAAATTGTCTAGCGACCACGCAAAAGCTGATGCGCTGCAATTCCGTCATACGATGGATTGGGCATTACGTCTGGGCATTTTGATTTCGATTCCCGCAACTTTAGGTTTAATGTTGTTGTCCGAACCCATATTGGCGACAGTCATGATGCATGGGAAATTCGGCTGGTACGATGTGCAAATGTCCTCCATGAGTTTGATCACTTACTCATTTGGATTAAGTGGATTTATTATGGTGAAGGTACTAGCCCCTGGTTTTTATTCGCGTCAAGACACAAAAACCCCCGTGAAGGTTGGTGTGATTGCGATTTTTTCTAACATGTTGCTTAACGTATTAATTGTGTTGCCGTGGTATTTATCAGGTAAACCCGGTGCTCATGCGGGGTTGGCCTTGGCAACAGCGTTATCTGGTTATGTGAATGCGGGTTTATTGTTCTATAACTTACACAAGCAGCAAATCTTTGATCCAGAAAAAGGTTGGGTTAGCTTTTTGACGAGAATTGGCATGGCTTGTGTCGTGATGATCGGGGCAATGTGGTTGGCTTTGCCAAGTGATATGTGGTGGCAAACCGCGACGGTTGGATCACGAGTCAGCGTGTTAGTTGGCTTAATTGTCTTGGCTTTAGCGAGTTATTTCCTAACCTTGCGTCTGTTGGGAATGCCGTTTAAGCAAATGCTTGGGCGGTAAAATATTTTTATCTGCTACACTGCCGTGCAGTGTCAGAACAAACTACTTAGGAATAGTCCAATGAAAAAACTGATCACGTTTTTATCAGTGCCAGTCGTATTGGCGGCTGCGTGGGGTGGCTCGAGTTGGTATGTTGGGCAGCAAGCCGAAAACAGTCTCAAACAGTTCATCGAACAACAAAATCAACAGTCATCTGTTGGTGGTGTCAAGCAATCACTCGTCAGTTATGAAAAGTCCGTGTTGGGCGCAAAAGCGATCACAAAAATGACGTTTGAAGCCCCTCCGTTTAAGGAATTAATTGGTGAAGTGCAGTTTGTGAATGAAATTAAGCACGGCCCTATTTTCCTGAACGGTGTGGGGGTGTCGCAAATTCACACCACTTTAGACATGGACGCATTACCTGCTGAGAAACGTCAGGCATTAAACACCGCATTTGCAGGGAAACCACCAATAGAAGCCAACACAACCATCGGTTTTGGTGGGGGTAGTAGTTACGATGTCGTGCTGAATCCACTGAAAATGACCGAGGCAGGCTCAACGATTAGTGTCGATGGGGCGCAGTTGGCAGGGCAGGCTTCGGCAGACATGGTAGGGGATTTCACTTTGCATATTGGTAAAGTGGAAGGCAAAGAAGGTAATTCTCAGTTCACTATGCCATCTGCGGATGCATCGGGAGATGTCAAAGGCATTGTGGCGGGGCAAGCGTTAGGTACGTTTGACCTCAAAGTTCCCCAAGTGTCCATTTTGGCAGAAGGTACAACCGAACCGTTTCTCTTTGATTTAAGTGTCAAAACAGCCAGCGACATTAAAGACAATGAATTAGAAGCCAATGTTGTCATGCAGTTGGACAACATCAAGGGTGTTAAAGATGCCGTTAGCAAGGTGCAATACACGGTCGATTTGAAAGGCATGAGTGCGGATGGCCTGAAAGAGATCAGCGCATTGCAGGCAGAGATGCAAAACGCGCTGGATCAAATGTCGTGGAATGCAGATGCAATGGAAACACCAGAAGGCCAGAAAAAACAACAAGAACTCATGGATAAAGTGTCCAGTACGGGTGAAAAAATGTTGAGTACAGCCTTCAGCAAGGTGCTAAAAACGGATAAAAGCCAATTGCATGTCAATGTTGCTGCCGACAGTCCAAAGGGTAAAGCCAGTGCAGATATGGACTTGCTGTATGTCGGTAAAGGTGCGCCAGACATGATGCAGTTGGCGAGTTACAGTGCGGTTGATTGGGCGAAAATGGTTAAAGGTAAGGTGTTGTTGAATTTGGATAAGGGCATCTTACCTGAAGGCACAGAAATGATGGTAGAACCTGCAATACAGCAGGGTTTACTGGTCAAGGATGGTGAAAAGTTTAAGGGGGAATTGCTCCTAGGTGATGGCAACCTGACGCTGAATGGTAAACAACTACCATTGAATGAGGTATTAAGCCAGTTCCTGCCAGCCGCAGGCATGGGGGCTGCCCCTACGCTGACCCCTGAGGCGGGTAACGACATGGGGATTCCTGAGGACATCATGAAGAAAATCCAACAAGAGGGTATGACACCAGAGATCATGCAATTGTTGGAAGAAAGCGATGATGTGCCACCAGAAACCTTGGAAATGTTTAAGCAACTGCAACAAATCCAAAATGATGTCCAAACCGGAAAACTGCCAGAAGACGATGCCAAGCCGTAAGGCAGGGCTTTGAGGGGGCGTATTACTCACTGTAAGGCTTTTCGTCTTACGGTGGGTTTTGTATTTGTCACAAGAGATATTGAGCAGTTGTGCTTTTACCCCTTGCATTTTTTCCCAACAGCCTTATTGTTGACGGCCATATAAATTTACCAACACAGGAGTGAGGCAATGGCTGATTCCCCGTATATTTTTGATGCTACACCGCAGACCTTTACGCAATTGGTGCTGGAGAACTCCTATCAAGTGCCCGTTTTGGTCGATTTCTGGGCAGACTGGTGTCAACCTTGCAAAACACTCATGCCAATTTTGGCGAAATTGGCGGATGAGTATCGAGGGGGATTCATTCTTGTCAAAGTGAATACGGATCAATACCAGCAAATCGCGGCACAATTGGGTGTGCGCAATTTGCCCACGGTGAAGGTTTTCAAACAAGGTCGGATTGTTGATGAGTTCACGGGTGTACAACCAGAATCCGAAATCCGTGCCATGATTAACCGTCATCGAGCGCGTCCGACTGAGCCTTATCGCCAACAAGCTTTGGCAATGTACGAAAGTGGTGATCTAGACGGCGCGATGAATCTGATGGAGCAAGTCGTGCAACATGAGCCGGATTTCTTCGAGGCGGCGATTGAGTTAGCAGGTATGTGGATTCAAGCGGGGCGTGTGGAAGAAGCTGAACAGTTACTGCAAAGCGTTCCCCCTGAACGTGTGGACGAAAATGTACTGCGCCAATTGCTGGCTGAAGCTAAATTAGCCAAGTTAAAGCAACAAACGGGTGATGTCGATACTAGTGCGTTAGAAGCGCGTTTAGCCGCTAATCCTGATGATTTGGAAGCCATGTTAGAGCTGGCGAAATTACGCATTGCGTTGGATGACATTGAAGGCGGTTTGGAGTTGTATTTCACCGTACACAAGAAAAACAGTGGTTTCCAAGATGGTGCGGGTAAAAAAGGCTTATTTAATACCTTTGAATTGATTGGTAACGCTAACCCACTGGTAAAAAAATACCGCAACAAATTGTTTTCGCTACTGTACTAAAAGGATGTAGTTATGGATTGTCCCTGCGGTTCAGGTTTAACGTATAACCAGTGTTGCCGTGTTTACCATGATGGTAAAGCTGCCCCGACAGCACAAGCGTTAATGCGCTCGCGTTATAGCGCGTATGTGTTGGGCAATGGTGCGTATTTGCACCGCAGTTGGCATTCTAGTAGCCGTCCGTCCAAAAAAAGCCTCATGCAGTTTTCTCCCACAACGTGGTTAGGGTTGGAAATTGTCCGTACCGAGCAGGGTTTGGAAACCGATACTCACGGTGTGGTGGAGTTTATTGCTCGTTATCGAACACCCGTAGCGGGCGAAGAAACCCTGCACGAACTCAGTCAGTTTGTGCGTGAAGCAGGGCGTTGGTATTACCTCGCAGCGTCCCCTGACTAAAGTCAGGGAATTCTTTGGGCTGGAGTGGATTTTTCAATGATTGTGATTAGTGTGGCAAGTCACGCGCGTAGGCTAATAAAGCAGTTTCGATTTGAGCAAAGGCTTCGGGTTTTGGCGTTGCCTGCGGAAAGCTTTGGTAGGTGAGTTGTTTTATTTTATTGTTTAAACGCACTTCTAATCGCTGGGCATAATAACGTTGTCCTTTTTGTGCTCCGCCTACGGTATCAGCCTTGATTTTTAAAATGCCACTTTCTTTAGCGACAGTATATAAATTATTCAACTCTTCCGTAGTTAATGCAGCACTGATGGTTTTTAAATCATCAGAATGCCAACAGGGAGTATTTTTAAGCCATTGTGCACAGCGATTCTGTGTATCTTCAAAATAAGTGTAATTTAAAATCCCGTGTTCTAATTTTATTTCAGTATAAAAAGTTTCGCCCGTCGCTAAAAAGCGTAAATAGAGTCCATCGTCTGGTATGGCCTGCTGCGTGAAGCTGGGCACTTTGAGACGTGTTTCTTGCGGAGTGGGGGCGGTGGGTTGTGGAGGGGAGATGGGTAGTTGGATGTTTGGGCGTTCGGCAACATCACTATCGTTGGGGATAATAACGGGTTCAGCCGTCACAGGGGCAATGTTCGCGGGGGCGACTGGGGCTGTATCTTGGCGGTCACATGCACCAAGGGTATGACCGAGACAAAAAATCATGGCTGCACGACAAACCAGAGGAAGTGGACGAATGTTCATTCCCCTGATTCTAGTGCATCTTGGCAGTGGGTGATGCTTAAGTTTTCACTAACCCAAGACTGGGTTCAGCCGTTTTAGCATGTCTTTGAAAACTTTAGGGTTGCCTGCGACGATATTACCACTTTGTAGGTGAGTATTATTACCGTCCCAATCACCGATCAATCCACCCGCTTCTTGAATCAATAAGATGCCTGCTGCCATGTCCCATTCTTTGAGACCCAGTTCCCAGAAACCGTCAAAGCGTCCACTCGCAACATAGGCTAAGTCTAATGCTGCTGAACCCATACGGCGCACGCCTGCTGTGTCAGGTACTAACGCCTTTAGGCTTTTCAGGTAGAGATCAAGATTTTGATCAGCACGGAATGGTACGCCTGTACCCAGTAGGGCATTTTGCAGGCTAGTACGATCAGAAACGCGAATCCGGCGGCCATTCAGCGTAGCACCATCACCACGCGCGGCGGCGAAAGTTTCATCACGCAAGGGGTCATATACCACACCAACCATCAAGCGACCTTTTTGTTTCAGCGCGATGGAAACGGAATATTGTGGTAATCCGTAGAGAAAGTTTGTTGTGCCGTCGAGTGGGTCAATGATCCATTCGTATTCACTTTCACCGCCAATGCGCCCGCTTTCTTCACCCCAAAAAGCGTGGTCAGGGTAGGCTCGTTGCAATAAACGCATGACCTGCATTTCGGCTTCGCGGTCAACTTTGGTAACAAAATCATTATGCGCTTTATTTTCTATATCTAGCTTGCGCACCTGATTAGCATAATGACGAATGGTTTCACCTGCTAGGCGAGAGGCTTCAATGGCTTTTCTTAGCATGGGGTGCATACAAACAAAACTCCGATATAGGGGGATAAGCTATGGGGGCGCAAGGATAGCACAGGTTTAAGGCTCTCTGCATCGTATTAGTGTTCTGAAAAAAAGTTCCAACAATTTTTTTATTCCAACCAGAAAAATTATCGAATTGTATTTTTTCTGGCGTAGTTTACTTTTAAAGATAAAAAGAAGGCTGCGTTTATTGATTTATTCACCAATCGGGGGGTAAGGATGATATAAAATGAGAACACAAAATATTCGTAATATTTTAACAGGAGCACTGCTGCTGTTAGCAACCGCTAGTACAACTTTATACGCTGCGGGAGCTTCTTCTGCAAATGAGTCTCAACCCAAACCTCAACCGAACGTGCACTTTGTTGCCACGTTAAACAACGGCCCCGCCATGCAGGCCGTTAGTTGGACAGTATATCGAATCAACGATGACCGTTCCACGCTGGTTGAGTCATTTCAACGGCATTCAGCGAGTTTGGCTTTGCAGCCGGGTCGTTATCGTGCCGAAGTGATGCTAAATAACGTGAGCCGTTCGCGCGTCTTTGACGTTGGCGCGGGGAGCACGATGAGCAATGTTGTGGTTGCGATGGACTGATGCA
>CAZEQX010000010.1:0-23332 GCA_964514635.1 uncultured Thiothrix sp. | reverse complement strand
CAGGGGAAGAGTGACGCTTAATGCGTCACTCGGGCTTTGCCTTCTTTGGAGGTGAGTACTTTCACTTCGTCACCTACCATGAAGTTTTCATCGGCGATTTGTGCAAGCGCGACGGTTTTGCCATCTTGCATCCGAATGGTGAGTTCGACCCCTGGTTTGGATTGTAGGCTACTGTCTGCCAACATGCCGACCGTTCCGCCGAGAACCGCGCCTGCCACGCCACCGACGATTTGACCCTTGCCTTGACCAACATCGCTACCTAGTGTGCCGCCGATAACGCCGCCCGCGAGTTTGCCCGTTTCGGCATTGTCTTCGCGGATCATGATGTTACGCACGCTAGTGACAGTGCCAAACTGTACTTCTTGTAATGTGCCTGCCTGTGCGGTGGTATAGGTGTTACTAGAAGGGGTGTTGGAACAGCCCGCCATTAAACAAGCAGGTAGTAACAAACAACCTGCGTAAAAGCCCAATTTCATTCGTTATTTATCCTCTGGTTCGTAAGCATTCCAAATAAGCTTGTTCATCAGGCATGGTATTGTTGCGTTGTGCCAGCCAGATGCTTTCGGCAAGGCAATCCATCATGCGATGCTCGGCTTCATGCGTGCCGTATTTGATCATTAGTTGCTGATAAAGTTCGACAATTCCCGCCGGACGGTTAGTCGCCACTTGTTCGCGTATCCCCAAATGTAGGCTCATGTGCAAGAACGGGTTGGTCTCGCCACTGTCGGGTAAATAGTCGCGCTGGACAGCGGTTTCGTTCAATCGCAGTAAAGCATGGTATTCAGGATGTTCGCCAATAACATGCACAATTTGTTGTTCTAGTGCATTGAGCGGTTGTTTTTGTTGGGATTTTTGCCAGCATTGTAAGTAGAAGCGGCGCATACTGTCGCGGTCATTGCCAAACATTAGGCGGTTTTCTCCGTAAATTCACACAAGTCCGCAATGATACACTGTCCACATTTGGGAGCGCGTGCGGTACACACATAACGCCCGTGCAGAATTAGCCAGTGATGTGCGTCTAGTAAATACGCTGTGGGAATGTTTTTCAGCAAAGCTTTCTCAACTGCAAGGACATTTTTTCCCACCGCAAGACCTGTGCGATTCCCAAGGCGGAAAATATGGGTATCGACTGCCATTGTCGGTTGTTGAAAAGCGGTGTTTAAAATCACATTCGCGGTTTTGCGCCCCACACCCGGCAAGGCTTCTAAGGCTTCGCGTTGGTCGGGCACTTGTGATTGGTGTTGGTCGATCAGAATGCGGCAAGTGGCAATGATGTTTTTGGCTTTGCCGTTGAACAAGCCGATGGTTTTGATGTAATCCTTCAAGCCGTCTTCACCTAAGGCGTAAATCGCTTCGGGCGTGTTGGCAACCGGAAACAGTTTTGCGGTGGCTTTGTTCACGCCTTTGTCGGTGGATTGTGCGGAAAGCATTACGGCAATCAGTAGCTCGAACGTACTGTTATAGTCCAGTTCCGTCGTTGGGTGTGGGTTCGCGGCTTGTAAGCGGCGGAACATTTCCTCGCGTTGTGTTGGAGTCATCTGATCTCACTTAACCAGTCGTTGTCGACGGCATTGGTGCTGTCACCACGGGGATTTGTTGTAAGCTGCTTTGTTTAGCCGCTGCGCGTTTGTCGATGTAGTTTTTGAAGGCTACCAAACAGCCCAAACCAATAAATGCACCAGGGGGTAGGGCTGCGAGTAACATGCCTTTAAAATCGTCGCCGAAGGATAGGCGTAAATGGCGAGCACCTTCGCCAAACATGAGGTGCGCTTGGTCGAATAATGTGCCATTGCCGATCAATTCACGCATACCACCCAACACCACTAGCACGCCAGTAAAGCCTAAGCCCATCATGAAACTATCCAAACCCGCGTGCAGGGCTGGATTTTTCGAGGCGTAAGCTTCGGAACGCCCAATCACAATGCAGTTGGTGACAATCAGCGGGATGAATATGCCAAGGATATTATACAAATCGTGGAAATACGCTTTCATGAGCATTTCGATCAGCGTGACGTTGGCGGCAATGATCATGACAAAAGCAGGAATGCGAATTTCTTCCCGAATCAAGTCGCGCACGAGGGAAATCGCCACATTCGATGCTACCAATGCCATGATGGTGGCAAAGCCTAAACCTAGGCCATTCACGACGTTAGTTGTGACTGCCATTAAGGGGCATAACCCTAGTAATTGCACCAAACCAGGGTTACTTTTCCACAAGCCATTCCAAGTAATGTCGCGGAAAGTGGCTTGGTCCATGCGGTTTTCAGCCTTGAATGCTGATAATTTGCTTTTAAGCGTGTCTAAGCGTGCGGACATGATGAACTCCGTTATGGCGCTTGGTTCGGTGCGGCGGGTTGTTGGAAGAGCCACGGTAATTGTTGTGACGACCATTGCAGGGTATGACGAATTTGCTTGACTACAGCACGCGGGGTAATCGTTGCCCCTGTGAATTGGTCAAATTGCCCGCCGTCTTTTTTTACTGCCCAGCCGTCTAAACTGGGATTTTGCAGCGACTTGTCGGTGAAACCTAATATCCACGGGTTTTTTGCTTCTTCAATCTTGTCGCCCAAACCTGGGGTTTCTTTGTGCTTTAACACCCGTACTCCCGCTAGGGATTGATCCGCCCGAATCGCCACTAACAAGGCGATTTTGCCGCTATACCCATCAGGTGCAGTGACTTTGAAAAAAGCCGCCACGGGTTGACCTTGCTTACGCGCTCGATACACGGTCACAGGTTCGGCACTGTGAAAGTCAGCAGCGGGTAGGGTAATTTGGTCGGCTAACGGGTCATTGTCGTACAGGTTTCTATCAACCAATAAACTCATGCGCGACAGTTCGGCTTCGCGCTCATTTGCCTCCATGAGCGGGCGGGTTAAACCGTACACTGAAGCCAGTGTAATCGCGCCTAGCAGCGCAAAGCCCGCGAGAATCATCCCAGGGCGCGAAATGGTTTGTAGTAATTCCCGGTTCATCGCATGGCTCCCCGTTGTGTGCCATAAACACGCGGCTGAGTGTACGCATCGATCACAGGTACAGCCATGTTCATGATAATAACCGAAAAGGCAATTGCATCGGGATACCCGCCCCACGTCCGAATGATGTAGGTGAACAGACCAATCCCGCCTGCGTAGATCAATTTACCTAACGGCGTGGTGCTCGCAGAAACAGGGTCAGTTGCGATAAAAAACGCCCCTAGCATGGTAGCACCCGTGAACAGGTGGAACATGGGTGAGGTGTAATGTTGCGGATTAATCAGCCAGAATACACTGGCAACCACGGTTAAACCGCCCAGCAATGCCACCGGAATGTGCCAAGTAATGACGCGGCGATACAACATCCACACCCCGCCGATGAGCCATGCGAGGCTGATCCATTCCCACGCTTGTCCGCCCAGCCAGCCGAAATGCCCACTGGCGTAAATGTCATTTAAGCTTTTGTGTAAGCCAAGATTGACCTTCACGCTATCTAACGGTGTAGCAGCCGTGAACGCATCCCAGCCTTGTGTTACGCCACCAAAAACGTGCTGTAATGCCGTGTCAACGGGGATGTGTGCAAAACTAAAGCTGACAGGTTGCGGCCAAATTGTCATCTGCAACGGGTATGAGACTAGCATCGCAGCGTAACCAATCATGGCAGGGTTGAATGGGTTATAGCCCAAGCCACCGTACAATTGTTTAGCAATCACAATCGCAAACACACAGGCGATAAGGATCAACCACCACGGCGAATACGCAGGCATGGCAACGGCTAATAACCATCCGGTTAAAACCGCGCTGTAATCGTTCAAAAAGGGTTGAATAGGACGGTTGCGCAATTTCAGCATTCCCGCCTCTAAGCCTACACAAAAACCAACCGCCAAAAACCAGTTGGTGAGCGTTCCCCAGCCAAAATACCACGCCAGCAGTAATGTGCCGGGGATAAGCGCGTACAGCACTTCGCGCATGACTTGGCTAACATCGCGGGTGAGTAAGTGGGCAGGGTTGGCAGGTTTGAAGATCATTCCTTGGCTTCTCCGGCAGGCACGGTGGTGGGTGCTGCTTGTGATTTCTTAGCTTGAGCGCGTTCTAAAGCGGCTTGAATAGCAGCTTTCTTACCATCGTCGGTATTGGCTTGTGCTTGCGCTTTGTGTTGCGCGAGTTTTTCGGCTTTTTCGCGTTTGGCACGTTCTAAGCGTTCGGTGTGAAATTCGTGGCGGTCACGCGCTGCGTCGGCTTTGTGTTTGGCGGTTTTTTGGCTACGAATGTCCGCTTTGGCAAAACGGTAATAGCTCACCAATGGAATATGGCTGGGGCAAACGTATTCGCAACAGCCGCATTCAATGCAGTCAAACAGGTGGTGATCTTGTGCCTTATCCAATTCTTTAGCGCGGGCAAACCAATACAATTGCTGTGGTAACAAGCTCGTAGGGCAAGCATCCGCACAACGTCCGCAACGAATGCACGGCATGGGTAATTGGGGGCGTTCTACTTCGTCATTAATCAGCAAGCAGTTCATGCCTTTTACGACAGGAATGCGTGGGTCGTGTAAGTTAATCCCCATCATCGGTCCGCCCATGCGCCAACGCTTGGCTTGTGGGGTTGTACCACCTGCAAAGGCAATCACATCCTGAATCGGTGTGCCGAAGGGAATTTCGAGATTACAAGGCTGTGCTACACCATTCCCCGTAATGGTGACATAACGGGTTAGCGACGGTTTGCCGTGTACGACTGCACGGTAAATGGCGCGAACCGTGGCAACATTATTGCACAATACGCCAATGTCGGAAGAACGCCCACCGCTGGGGACTTCCTTACCCGTGAGGATGTAGGTTAGCTGTTTCGCGCCACCACTGGGGTAAATGGTGGGGACAGCAATCACCTGAATACTGGGGTCATTCACCGCAGCAACGGCGGCTTGCATGGCGGCAATGGCTTGTGGCTTGTTGTCTTCGATACCGATCAAGCATTCTTGGGGGCGCACAATGTGTTGCATGACTTGAATGCCCGCGACGATTTCAGCCGCGTTTTCGCGCATGAGTAAGTCATCGCAAGTGATATACGGCTCACATTCCGCGCCATTAATAATCAGGGTTTTAATCGGCTTTTCGGGACGTACTCGCAATTTTACGGCGGATGGGAAAACCGCGCCGCCCATGCCAACCACCCCCGCTTCTTTCACTTGTTGGCGCAAAGTTTCGGGGTCGATCTCACGGTAATTGGGGTAAGTGGGTAAGCGCATCGTACCCCAATCGTCTTTGCCATCAGGGGTGAGTACCACGCACAAATCGGGTAATTGCGATGGGTGTGCAACAGGGCGCAATTCCACCGCTTTAACCGTGCCGGAGGTAGTTGCATGAACGGGCACGCTATTATTACTGCGTGGTACGGCTAATGCTTGACCTTTGAAAACATAATCGCCCGCTTGAACCACCACGTCGGGTTTATCGCCTGCGTGTTGTAGCAAAGGAATAATCAGCTCAGATGCAAATGGCATCAAACGACTAGGGCATTGTGTGGAGGCATCTTTGTGTTCATCAAGGTGCAATCCGCCGTGATTGCGCCACAGTTTACGCAATGTTTGGATCATGATTTCACCTGTTGTTGGGTTGAATCGTCATTCGCAGACGAGGGAGCAGGGTGTAAGGTAAACACGGGGTAAGGTGGTTTCCAGTTGGAAGGTTCGACCTTGATCGGGATCATGGCAATGCAATCCACAGGGCAGGGTGGCAGGCATAATTTGCAGCCTGTGCATTCGCTTTCGATAATGGTGTGCATGTGTTTCGCCGCCCCAACAATGGCATCGACAGGGCAAGCTTGGATGCACAGCGTACAGCCAATGCAGGTATTTTCGTCGATAACCGCAACCAGTGGCACATCGGAAATTTCGCCATTTTCGGCGTTTAACGGTTTGGCTTCCACGCCCAACAGTTCGGCAAGGGCTTTGATGGTATTATCGCCACCAGGCGGGCAGTGATTAATGTCCGCTTCGCCTTTGGCAATGGCTTCGGCATACGGGCGACAACCCACAAAGCCACATTGTCCGCATTGGGTTTGCGGTAAAATGGCATCGATTTTATCCACCATTGGGTCGCCTTCCACTTTATAGCGGATAGCGGCATAGCCCAACAGCAAACCAAAAATGGCGGCAAGTCCGCAAATTACCAGAATCGCGCTGATCATTAGTTTTTCACCAAACCAGAAAAGCCCATAAATGCTAATGCCATCAAACCTGCTGTCACCAAACCAATCGCATTACCTTGGAAAATGCTCGGTACGTCACCGACATTAATGCGTTCCCGAATCCCCGCAAACAATACCAACACCATTGAAAAGCCCAACGCAGCCCCAAAGCCGTATAAGCCAGATTCGATAAAGTCGTGCGCTTCTTGCACATTGAGCAATGCCACGCCTAAGACAATGCAGTTGGTGGTAATCAGTGGTAAATAAATGCCCAGCACGTTATACAGTACGGGGCTGAGTTTGCGAATCACCATTTCGGTGAAGCCGACAATGGCAGCAATCACCAAAATAAAGCTAATGGTGCGCAAATACGCTAAATCCAGCGGTGTTAATAACCACGCATCCACCAAATAACTACTAATCGACGATAATGTCAGGACAAACGTCGTCGCTAACCCCATACCTAATGCGGTTTCTAGTTTACGCGACACGCCCATGAACGGGCATAAACCAAGGAAGTGGGACAATACGAAATTATTGACCCAGACAGTTCCGATCAAAATAAGTAGATATTCTGTCATACATTCACGATTAGGTTGGGCAAGGTTAAGGCGTTATACCGTAGCGCAATTCGGTTGCCTATGATAATTATCAGAAAGATTCTGTCACGCTGTTGACTGAGAACCGCGCCGGATTATTCCAGCGAACGTTGACGAACTTGCGCTAATTCAACCGCCAGTTGAATCGCTTCTCGCAAGCTACCGACATCCGCTTTACCTGTTCCGGCTAAATCCAAAGCCGTGCCATGATCCACCGAAGTGCGCACGATGGGTAAGCCTAGCGTGACATTAATCGCTTTACCAAAACCCACATGTTTTAACACAGGTAAGCCTTGGTCGTGATACATCGCCAAGACGGCATCAGCCCCTTGTAAGTTGCGCGGTGTGAATAACGTATCGGCAGGTAATGGGCCAAGCAAGTTCATGCCCAATGACTGTAAATGGCGGATAACAGGGATAATCGTGTCTTGTTCTTCCGTGCCCAAATGCCCACCTTCGCCCGCGTGTGGATTTAAGCCGCATACCAAAATGCGCGGGTCAGGAATGCCAAATTTTTCCTGCAAATCGCGGTGCAAAATGGTCAAAACTTGCACCAATGTTTTCCAAGTGATCAGTTCGCTGACCTTATGTAAGGGAACGTGGGTGGTGGCTAAGGCAACGCGCAATGCGCCCGCAGTAAGCATCATGACAGGCAAGGGCGCGTCGGTCAGTTCCGCTAAAAACTCGGTATGACCTGTAAACGATACGCCTGCGTCATTAATCACGCCTTTATGCAAAGGAGCTGTGACCATGCCTGCAAATTCGCCACTGACACATCCGGCGATAGCACGCCGTAACGTTTGTAACACATAATCCGCATTCGTGGGGTTCAGCACACCAGCGGTCACTGGGGCAGCGCAAGCAATGGGCAGAACAAATAATTCACCAATGCCACAGGAGGATGTCGTTGTGTCAGCGGTATAAGAGCGCAGTCGCACAGTCAATCCCAACCGCTGAGCGCGGTCATGCAACACTGCCGGATCAGCGATGACCACTAAATCCACGGGCCATTGTTGTTGCATGGCCAGTGTTAAAATAATATCAGGCCCAATGCCTGCTGGTTCACCTGCCGTAACGGCTAGTTTAAGACGTTTATTCATAACCATTGATACGATTGCGTAGCAAGTCACGCGTACCGCTACCAAAACTTCCTAAGCCTTTAAGTTCTAACTCGATCATGACAGCATTGTCACGCGTTTCATTGTCGGTTTGCAGGTAATTGCGGCTCGCAATGCGCGTTTTCCAACAACATGTTTCATATTCTGCACCAATCACCGTTTCAAGGTTACGATTATTGAGCAGGTCGTGTTCCACCGCGCCGACGGCTTTCCAACGGGCATTAATCGGCACGGAAAACGACGCATTTGCCGATTCAAAATCATCCTTGCGTTGCGCATAACCGACATTAAACACTCGTTTCTTGGCATCTTTGTAGCGTACACGAGCTTCGCCAGCATTGAATTGCTTGGTGTCGGTGTCCCAATAGGCGGTGCTGCTCACACTGGTTCGAGCATTAATTTCACCCGCTGCTTCCAGAACGACCTCAGAGTGTTTACCTGTGGCAGGTGTTTCATCAGGTAAGGTCACTTTGCGATCATTGAAATAATACATTTGCCCCACGCTCGCACGGAATAACTCGCGCCCGTTGTCGGGGGATTGAATGCGTGTGGTGAGTGAGGCAGTGACACGGTTATTGTCGCCAATACGATCCTTACCGTTGAAGCGATTCTCCGCAAACAATTGGCTGTAACTTAAGCTGCGGTTTGACGAATCAAATACGGGGATATTTTCCTGATTGCGATACGGCGTGTAAGTATAAAATAGGCGCGGCTCTAAGGTTTGCTTGAGTTTGCCCTGCTTGATTTTTCGTTCAAAAACTACACCACTGTCCAAACTGGCAGTCGGAACAGAACGATTAATCTTAGTATTATTCGCATCGTCCAGCGCGTATTCGGTGTGGCGCAAAGTGATGGAGGGTTTGACGTAAACAGCATCATTTCTACCCGTAAATTTCTTGCTGGCACGGGTGGCAATGTCCAATCGTGAACCGTTAGTTTCAGTTTTGCTACCCGTAAAACGGGTGTATTCGGTTTCAACATCCAAGTTCAAACCGCTGCCTTTTTCCAGCGGATGGTAACGAAATGAGAGTTGTGGCGTGCGTGAATGGGGTGTTGTACCGCCATCCAAGACCTGATAATTCTGGAATAAACCTGAAAATGCCCAATCCTCACCTGTGCGGCGATATTCCAGCCTCCGCTCCAAATTGACCACGCTAGTGGCTTCTAATGAGTTACCAAGGTCACTGAAATATTCATCGTCCGAGACACCCTCAGCTTTCAAGTTCAGTGTGGAGTGTTGATCAATTTGCGTATCGTTTTTGACATTAAAGTAGTAACGATTGTTTTTTTCGCTTTCTGCATCATCAGGTAATAAAACATAATTCAAAGAACCTTTATGTTTTTCTGTGAGATAGCGAAACTCACTGCCCAATTGTAAGCCGCGTCTACCCAGTAATGTTGGGGTTAATGTTAGGTCGTAATTGGGTGCGAGATTAAAATAGTACGGGGTGCTGACTTGCACACCTGATTTCTCGTTGCTGCCTAGGTTCGGCCACAAGAACCCTGATTGCCGTTTATCGGTCAGTGGAAAAGAAAGATACGGCAGGTAGATGATCGGGACATTGCGCATCTTCAGGGTGACGTGTTTAGCCGAGCCACGTTCTTGTGCATGGTTCAGTTGAATTTGTTGCGCATTCAAACTCCAATCAGGCGAATCAGAGGGGCAAGTGGTATAGCTGGATTCTTCTAGTTTTGTAATATCCGCTTGATTTTGTATGATTTTTTTACTTTTGCCGTGGCCTTCTGCATTTTTGATACGATACTGTGCATCGTGCATTTCACCCCGCGCGTGGGGGAGATCGTAGTGTAACTGTTGGCTGCGGACTTGCAATTGTTCACTGTCAAAACGGACATTTCCACGGCTTTCGACAATGCCTGCGGGTTGTTCGTAGGTTGCTTGGTCTGCTCGTAGCTGCGTTTTGCCTTGCGAGATGTGTACGTCCCCTGTCATTTCGGACACGCCTTTTTCTTTGAACAGCGCGGCATCTGCCTCGATATAAACAGCGTGATTCGGTAATTGAGCTGGCCGCTGACTCTGCTCTACGGGTAAAGCAGGCACGGGGCAACTTGCCCATTGTGTTTGGGCATAGCTGACGTAGGGGCTAATGCTTAGCCCTAACAGTGTGCAACTGGCGAGATGTCGTGAAAATGGAGTTCCCATGTGTACAGTGAAAACGTTCAAAGTGCCCTAACATCGCACACTCTAGCGAGCGACTCAACGGAAATATCTCATGATTGTGCTGTTTTTCATTGAAACGGTAACATCTGGCAGTGTAACCTTACAGGTGGACGGATATAAGCGATTTTTTCAATGCGAACTAACAAAAATGCAAAGCCTATGAATTTTGTGTTTGCAAATGATTTCATTGTAAATATACTCACTTCTGAATAAAAAAATTATTTATGCAAGATAACGTTGCAATTATATCTTGCATTGATTAATATTTATTCAGATAATATCCAAATGGAATTTATCGTTGAAGCAATTGAGTATTCGTTCTTGATGAGGGATAAAGAATGAGGACTGACTATATGACCGGTGGACCTGGTGTGAGTATTTCATGGAATAAAAGTGAAGGCGAAGAGACAGGGCCAATAAATATGCAAACTGAGAATCCGGCTGTAAAACGTGGACGTGGTCGTCCAAAGGGTGCAACTTCTAGCACATTGTCAGAGGTACGCGCCCAAGCGGCAGAGGAAAAACGTAAGTTACGCGAAGAGCTAGGTAACAAAATAAATCAGTTACGCGAGCAGCTCGAAGCCTTGGAAACTAAGTACAAAGAAGACATGCAGGAAATGCAGGAAGCGTTGCGCGTTACTGAGCAACGTGAGTCTTTCTTTCGTGCGGCGTTGGAGGAGCGTTTGCACATTGTGGCTGAACACATCCACAAAAGCCTAGTCGACTGGGCGGATGCGGAATTGGAGGAAGGGCAAGTGACACGTCGCAAACGCGGCCGTCCACGCAAAACCTTCAAGTAATAAACCTGTGCTTATTCCAGCCCGATCCGTTAGGGTCGGGCGGGTGCATTGTTGCGGACTTTAGAGGGATTTTGGTAACAGCAAATGTTCTAAAATCTTTTGGTAAATCACGGTTAGTGCTTCGAGGTCTTTAACCGCGACGCATTCATTTACTTTGTGAATCGTTTTATTAACAGGCCCCAGTTCCATGACTTGAGCACCTGTTGGTGCAATAAAGCGACCATCTGACGTACCGCCTGATGTGGATAGTTCGGTATTAATGCCGTTGACGGTTTGGATTGCTGCTACGCTGGCAGTGACTAAGTCGCCGCGTGCTGTTAAAAACGGTTGTCCAGACAATGTCCATTCTAATTCATAGTGGAAACCATGTCGATTCAGCAAGTCTTCGACTTGCTGACGTAGCCCTGTGTCTGTCTGTTCAGTGGAAAATCGAAAGTTGAAGAGAATCTCAACCGTGCCTGGAATGACGTTCGTTGCGCCTGTGCCTGCATTGATGTTAGAGAGTTGGAAACTAGTCGGTGGGAAAAATTCATTGCCTTGATCCCACTCAATACTGACCAATTCGGCAAGTGCGGGAGCGACACGGTGTATAGGATTGTCTGCCAGTTGTGGATAAGCGACATGTCCTTGCTGTCCTAAGACAGTGAGTTTGCCATTGAGTGAACCACGCCGCCCATTTTTTACCACATCACCCACGCAACAAGTGCTAGAGGGTTCGCCCACTAAGCACCAGTCAATTTTTTCTTGACGTTGTTCTAACCATTCGACAACTTTGACCGTGCCATTGATGGATGGACCTTCTTCGTCACTGGTAATGAGAAAGGCGATAGAACCTTGGTGATCTGGGTGTGCTTGCACGAAGTTTTCACAAGCCACGACAAACGCCGCAATACTACCTTTCATATCCGCAGCACCTCGCCCGTAGAGCATTCCATCACGGATTTCGGGGCTAAAAGGGGGGGATTCCCATTTTTCTAACGGTCCGGTGGGGACGACATCGGTGTGTCCGGCAAAGCAAAATACTGGGGTACTTGTACCACGCCGTAACCATAAGTTATCCACGTCTGCAAAGCGTAAATGTTCCGCTTCAAAGCCAAGCGGTGCAAGGCGTTCAGCAATCAGCGGTTGGCATCCTGCATCATCAGGTGTCACAGATGGGCGTTTAATGAGGTCTTTGGCTAATTCCAAAGTAGCAGACATTCCAAAATTCCTTTGTTTTTAAGCGTTAGTGTTGAAGCATTAGTTCTGGAACAGTTGGCGATAGGTTTCAGGTGAAAAGCCAACCACATGACGTGTTCCCATGTCCAATAATGGACGTTTGATAATGGCTGGTTGGTCTTCCATCACCGCCAAAGCGGTGGCTTCGTTCATGTTTAAACGGGTGGTTTCAGGAAGGTTACGCCAAGTAATACCTTTGCGGTTTAGCAAGATTTCCCAGCCAAATTCGTCTACCCAAGCGCGTAGCATGATAGGGTTTAATCCATCTTTGCGGAAGTCGTGAAAGGTGTAGGGAATACTGCGTTCCTCAAGCCATGCACGAGCTTTTTTGACCGTATCGCAGTTGTGAATACCGTAGAGTGTTACCATGAGTCACCATTTAGGATGCAGAAGAAGGAATGGGTTCGTACCAATGGAGTTTGTCGTGTAATTGCACAACTTCGCCAATAATGGTTAGCGTGGGGGCGCGAGCACCGCTATCACGCACCAGTTGCGGTAGCGTTGCTAGTGTGCCGACATGAACACGCTGCTGGCGTGTTGTGCCTTGTTCGATCAGGGCTGCGGGTGTGTCGCCCGAACGTCCGAACGCTTGTAGCTGTTGGCTGATGACTTCGATACCCGTTAGCCCCATGTAAAATACAACGGTTTGGTTGGGCTGGGCTAGTTGTGTCCAGTTTAGGTCAATTGTGCCATCTTTCAGGTGTCCGGTGGCGAAAGTACAGGATTGTGCGTAGTCGCGGTGTGTAAGTGGAATCCCTGCATAGGAGGCACAACCTGATGCAGCGGTAATCCCTGGTACAACTTGGAACGGGATGCCGTTTTCCGCGAGGGTTTCGATTTCTTCACCGCCACGCCCAAAGATAAACGGGTCGCCACCTTTCAGGCGTAATACGCGCTTGCCTTGGCGGGCAAATTCGACGAGTAGGTCATTGATTTTGCCCTGTGGAACAGCATGGTTGGCTTTTTCTTTACCAACGTATAGGCGTTCTGCTGCTGGGTTCACCATGTCCATGATGGCTTGAGAAACCAAGCGGTCGTAAACCACAACATCGGTTTGTTGCATCAGGCGTAAGGCTTTCAAGGTCAGTAAGTCGGGGTCACCAGGCCCCGCACCAACCAGATACACCTCTCCCAAGGTGGTTTGGGTTGGGAAATTGGCGAGCAATTCGTCCAATAGGCTTCGTGCTGCGTCGGCATGTCCGGCGTATACCAAATCCGCTATTGGGCTGTTGAGCGCGTGTTCCCAGAATGCTTTGCGTTGGGCTTCGGGCAAATGTTGTTTGACTGTTTCGCGATAAGCTTCGGTAATGCTTGCCAATTCGCCACATCCTGATGGTAAAACACATTCCAAACGGGTGCGTAATTGGCGTGCTAATACTGGGGACGACCCTCCCGTTGAAATGGCTACAATCACGGGAGAACGGTCTACAATAGAAGGAAAAATGAAATTGCCCTGTTCGGGCGCGTCCACCACATTGACAAGCTGCTGGTTTGCTTGCGCTAAGGCGGCAATGTGCAGATTAGTGGTTGTGTCGTTAGTGGCCGCGACAATGAGGTGGTGCTGGTCAATGTCTGCGTCAGTAAAACAGCGGGCATGGTGAGTGATGGCAAGTGGTGTTGCCGATGAGTGTTGAAGGTTCTGAAAGGCTGTGCAGATGGATGGTGCTACGACCGTGACGCACGCGCCTGCTCGCAGTAATTTTTCCACTTTACGCATTGCGACCTTGCCGCCACCGACAACAAGGCAGCTACGCCCTTTTAAATTCAAGAAGATAGGGAAACAATCCATAATGGTTTAACCTTTAAGCCAGCAACCTGTAATAACATGGGAAGTTGATAGTACCGTATTTTGCGGGCTTAAGTTAATTATTCTTATTTCCCATTAAATATAGGTCTATTGGGTTTTATCATGGATTATCAACTCGATAGTGATTGTTATTAACATCTGGAATAATGTTAAATGGATTTATGAATATAATTATTTAATCTGGTAAGTTAAAATTAAATTGGACAGGTTCAAGGCATTTAGGGAATGCTAGTCCTCAAGTAGCAATATTCACACCACTCATAATTAATTAAAATTGTTTAAGGTAAAAACAAAATGTCAGACGATATAAAAATCATCCTAATTGTTATTGTAATTGCTTTTATTTTAATGCTCGCCACTTTTACAGGGCAGTAGCGAGCATTAAATAGCCAAGTTGGCTTACTTTTTCTTTTCGCGTTGTTTTTGCTTTTTAATAAACTCCACTAAACGCTTACGTTTATATTCTTGGCGCGGTGTTAAGGTATTGCGTTTGCCTTCATAAGGGTTTTCACCAGTCTTAAACTCAATACGGACTTGCGTACCACAGAGTTTGAGGGTTTGGCGAAAGTAGTTGACCAAGTAGCGTTCATAGCTTTCGGGTACATATTCAGTACGGTTGCCATGAATAATCACACGGAAAGGATTGCTACCACCCTGGTGAGCATAACGCAGTTTAATACGATGGCCTTTAGTTAATGGTGGTTGATGTTGTTGCACTGCCATTTCCAAAATGCGTGTCAGGCGCGATGTAGGCACTTTTAACATCGCAGAGGCATACGCACGTTTAACCGCTGCGTACAATAAGCCGACATTAGAACCGTGCAAGGCAGAAATGAAAAACTTTTCAGCAAATTCTAAAAAAGGTAATTTAACTTCGAGCTGTTGTTTAATCCATTCGCGTTGGTCTGATTCCAAACCGTCCCACTTATTAACCGCGAGAATTAATGATTTCCCAGCTTCTAAAACCAGCCCCAATAAATGTGCATCTTGATCGGCAATAACGTCGTGTGCGTCTACTAGCATAATGACAACGTGTGCACGTTGAATGGCATCGAGGGTTTTAATGATACTGAATTTTTCGATGGTTTCATCCACACGACTGCGGCGACGTACACCAGCGGTGTCAATCAATGTGTATTTTTGACCATCACGTTCAAAGGGGATGAAAATACTGTCGCGAGTAGTACCCGGCTGGTCGAAGGCAATAACGCGCTCTTCGCCTAAAATCCGGTTAATCAGTGTGGACTTGCCCACATTCGGGCGACCAACAAAGGCAAGACGAATACTGTCATCGTCGTCTTCGGCTTCTTCGTCTTGGTATTCCGTGCCTAAGTGGTCGAGGATATTGTCCATCATGGAACTAACGCCTCGCCCGTGAGCCGCAGCAATCATGAAGACTTCAGTGAAGCCTAATGCGTAAAATTCAGCGGCCGCTTGGTCGGGGTCGACGCGATCCGTTTTATTCACCAACAGGAAAATCGGTTTGCCCGTTTGACGGAGGTCGGTCGCAATCATTTCGTCGGCGGCAGTTAAGCCTTGTTTACCGTCAACCAGAAACAGCAGGGCATCGGCTTCACGAATAGCAGCATGTGTTTGTTTTGCCATGTATTCGTCAATGCCCGCTTCTTCACCGCTCAGGCCACCCGTATCGATCAACATATAACTGCGACCATGTAACTCGCCTGTGCCGTATTTACGATCACGAGTTAAACCGGGAAAATCCGCAACCAAAGCGTCGCGTGAACGGGTGAGACGATTAAAAAGTGTAGATTTGCCCACATTTGGGCGACCAATTAAGGCTAGGACGGGTTTCATTGTTTATACACTGTCGAAATACAAGCGCGGTAGAATACCATGAGAACTAAGTGATAAACAGGCTGTCATATAGGCCAGTTTATGTACAATACTAACCAATTCAAAATTGCTATCTAGACGAGAGGAAAATTGATAATGCATCTCAACCATAAAGTTCGCAAAGCTGTCATCCCTGTCGCGGGGTTGGGTACAAGAATGCTGCCAGCGACCAAAGCTATCCCCAAAGAAATGTTGCCAATTGTTGATAAACCATTGATCCAATATGTGGTAAATGAATGTGTGGCAGCGGGGATTCGTGAGATCGTCTTGGTGACGCATTCGAGCAAAAACTCCATCGAAAACCACTTTGACACCAGTTTTGAATTGGAAACCATGTTGGAAAAACGGGTAAAGCGTCAATTGTTGGAGGAGGTACGTTCTATTTGCCCATCCGATGTGACCATCATGCACGTTCGCCAAGGACAAGCGAAGGGCTTGGGACACGCGATTTTGTGTGCGCATCCTGTGGTGGGTAATGAACCGTTCGCGGTATTGCTGCCTGACGTGATTTTGGATGAGTTTGAAAGCGATTTGAAAAAAGACAACTTAGCCGAAATGTTACGTCTGTATGACGAAACGGGTTATAGCCAAATCATGGTCGAACCTGTGCCAATGGAAAAAGTCTCGTCTTACGGTGTGGTAGACATTAATGATCACACCTTGGAAGCGGGCATGTCTGTGCCGATGACGGCGATTGTGGAAAAACCAGCGGTAAATGAAGCACCTTCTAACATGGCTGTGGTGGGGCGTTATGTTTTGTCACCACACATTTGGAGCTGGCTGAAGCGCACACCATTGGGTGCGGGGGATGAAATTCAATTAACTGATGCAATCGGCTTGTTAATGCGCGAATACCAAGTTAATGCTTTCCATTTAACAGGTAAAAGTCATGACTGTGGTGATAAATTAGGCTATATGACCACGAATGTTGAATACGCGACTCGCCACAAAGTGATGGGCGACGACTTCAAAGCCTTTTTGAAGGCCTTTGCAGCAACGTTGTAATGAGAAATAACGGCTGGCTTTGGGTAGCATTTTGACGGCGATAACGACAACTTCTGCGTTGGATGCGCAATTAGCCGCCCTCTTGCAACGATTGGGCGGTAGCACTGATGCGGCAATGAATCACGCCTTGCACACCTTAGTGTGTTATGTCAGCGAGCGTACTCGTGATGGTGTGATCGCAGCACCATTGGCGGATTTGCAACTTCACGAGGATACATTAGCTGCCTTGCGCCAGTTACCTGTGGTGGGGGAGGAGCATGAATATGCCCCTCTTATCCTGAGTCGTACTCATGCTTGGTTGTATCGTTATTGGCTGTATGAAACCCGTTTAGCAAAATGGATACAACAGCACATTGCCCAGCGTTCTTGTGCTGTACCAGCAGGCTTGCTGATGTTTGCGATGCTGAATGCGCAGCAACAAGCCGCTGTATTGGGCGCGTTGCGGCATGATTTTTTGATCATCGCTGGAGGACCCGGAACGGGCAAAACCACCACGGTGACGTGTATTTTGGCGGCATTGGTTCAGCAAGGCATTGCGCCGGAACGTATTCGTTTAGCAGCACCGACAGGTAAGGCCGCGATGCGAATGCAAGAGGCAATCCGTGCTACCAAACAACGTTTGGGGTTAGCAGCAGAAGTCGCAGAACGTATTCCCGAACAGGCACAAACACTACACCGTTTATTGGGTTATATCCCGAACAGCATCGGTTTTCATTACCACAAGGAGCATCCGTTACCTGCTGATGTGGTGATCGTTGATGAAGCATCGATGATTGATATTTCGTTAATGACGCATTTGTGTGAGGCAATCGCACCCCATACCAAGCTGTTGTTATTGGGGGATAAAGATCAGTTAGCGTCTGTGGAAACGGGGTCGATTTTCCGTGATCTGTGTACGGGGGATGTGTTGCTGGATTACACCGTTTTGTTGGAACAAAGCCATCGTTTTGTGGATGAGGATGGTGTTGGGCAACTCGCAGCAGCCATTCGGGAGGCAGATTTGCCACGTTTGTTGAGCGTTTTTGCAAATGAGCAGTTCGCGACGGTGAGTTTGGACGAAACTACGCAAGGTTTGGATGCGCAAACGTTACGCCACGGTTGGCAGACGTATCTGGATGCAGTGCAAACTTATGTACAACAACCAAGTGCCGCACAACAGCAAGCTGTATTCGACAGTTTTAATGCTTTGCGGATTTTAACTCCCTTACGCAAAGGGCGTTTAGGGGTGGAAGGTTTGAACCCGTGGGTGGATGCACTTATGCAGCGCGTATTGCCCAATACAACGGGGGCAAGTCGTCCGTGGTATGTCGGGCGACCTGTGATGGTGACGCAAAACGATTACCGCCAAGATTTATTCAATGGTGATATAGGCATTGCTCTGCCCAATGTAGATGGGGAATTGCGGGTGTGGTTTCCCGATGTCATGGGAGCAGGGCAGTACCGTGCCGTTGCGCCGATTCGTTTGCCAGCGCATGAAACGGCGTGGGCAATGACGATTCATAAAAGCCAAGGTTCAGAATTTGAACGGGTGTTGTTGGTATTGCCAGATGCGGAAGATTTGGCATTATTAGGGCGGGAATTGTTATACACCGCTGTGACTCGTGCAAAACAAGGTATTCATGTGGTGGCAAAACGTGGAACACTCGGCAGGGCGTTACATCATGTAACGCCGCCTTCCTCACAAATCCAAGCGAAACTCAGTGTTTTAATAGGGACGGGGAATGTCGAAGAAATCCACAACTCCGGTCTCTAACGAGTATTCAGCCCCAACGACCATTAAATTGTCGTTTTCAATCAGGTCTTCCAAAATCGCCGAGCCGTGACGCAGGTGGCTTGCTGCTGCGCGAATATTGGCGCGAATCGCGTGTTTCATGAGTTCTTCGGGTTGGTCGCGCAATGGGGTTTCCATGAGTTGTGCGACAGCGGGTGAAATGCGTTCCACAATTGAACGTACATTAGGCGAAGGGCTGTGCGAGCTATGCCGTAATTCATCAAGGGTTGCGCGTACTGCTCCACATTGCGTGTGTCCCATGACCACAACAAGACGGGTATTGAATTGGGTGGCGGCGTATTCCACGCTACCCACTTGTGAGGGCGCGATAATATTGCCTGCCACACGAATCACAAATAATGCGCCGAAACCTTGGTCAAATACCAATTCCGCCGGAACTCGTGAATCTGAACAGCCGAGGATAATCGCAAAAGGATTTTGTCCGGCTGTTAATGCAGCGCGTTGAGTGTGGCTCAATAGGGTATCCAAACTTCGTACATTGTTAGCAAAGCGTTGATTACCTTCACGCAGGCGTGTGAGTGCTTCTTGTGCACTCAGGTTAGCGGGGGGGGGATTCGTAGACACTAAACACTCCTAAGTTGCAGAACCAGACAAGTTTTAGCATTGCTGAAAATGCGGTGTAATGCAATAGTGTAATAAAATACCATTGAGAAATCACAATGCCCCTAACCGCTAATGGTGTTAGGGCATTGTGTCTTTGTGTGGTTTAAGGGTCGTCTTATTCCGCGCCTTCGCGTGATTGAATTTTATCTTCTTTTCCCGATAGTAAATTTTGAATATTGGAACGATGCCGCCAGAAAATCAGTACCGCCATGAACGCGACACCGAGCGTTGGCCAGATATGATGTTGGGTAAAATACCAGAAATATAAAGGGGAAAGGGCTGTTGCGATCAATGCAGCAAGGGAGGAAATTTTGAAACCTTTAGCCATGATTAGCCACGTTGCAACGAATGCTAAACCACCCCAGATATTGACACCTAGAAAGACACCGATTGCAGTGGCTACCCCTTTGCCGCCTTTAAAGCCATAATACAGCGGGTACAGATGCCCTAAGAACGCGCCAATCCCGATCACGATTAGCTCATTGTAGTTCATGTCAAACAGCCGACCGATGGCGACCGGAATTAAACCTTTGAGTAGATCACCGATTAAGGTGATGGCTGCTGCTTTTTTTCCGCCATGGCGTAACACATTCGTTGCACCTGGGTTATTTGAACCAACGGTGCGGGGGTCGGGTAAACCCATGAGTTTACAAGTGATAATGGCGGTAGCGATTGAGCCAAGTAAATAAGCCAGTACAGTGAGTACGATCAGCGAGTAGGGCATGATAAATCCGTTCACATTTAACAATAGGTTTTAAAGTGCAAGCATTGTATACCAACATCGCAGGACACGGCAGACCCCTTGTCCTACTGCATGGCTGGGGCATGAATAGCCAAGTCTGGCAGCCGATTCAGGCAGCTTTAACCCAACAGTATCATGTCACGTTGGTGGATTTACCAGGGCATGGGCGTAGCCATCGTTTGTCATTGGGCAGTTTGGATGAGGTGGTGGAACAGTTACGCCCGCACATTCCTAGCAATGCGGTGATTATGGGCTGGTCGTTGGGTGGATTAGTCGCACAAGCCTTGGCTCACGCTTTGCCTGAACAGGTGGCGGGTTTGATTTTGGTAGCCAGCACCCCGAAATTCGTCACCAATGCAGTATGGCAGCACGCGGTAGGACATGAGGTATTGGATACGTTTGCGCGTAATCTGCAAACCGATTATTTGGGCACGGTGAAACGCTTTTTCGCGCTGCAATTCTTGAATACCAAGATTGATAGTCGCCACGTTAGCGCCTTGCGTGAAAGTATCATGGCGCATCCAGCCAGTGAACAGGCTTTAGCACAAGGTTTGGAACTTTTGCGCTATAGTGATTTTATACAACAGCCAGTGACGCAACCAACACAATGGATTTTAGGGCGTTTGGATAAGTTAATTCCCGTGTCATTGGCAGACGCATTACCCACAATGGGCTACTCACACGTTGCGGTATTAAACAGTGCCGCGCATGTGCCTTTTGTGACCCACCCAGAACTTTTCATGGAACATATTGGGGCTTTTCTGGATGTCATTGAATAATGCTACACGGCGTGCGCATGGACGTGCGGTGAACCCTTTTTTGCTGGATCGGCGCAAAACCCGTTTGGGGTTTGAACGGGCAGCAGACACTTACGATGCTAATGCGTTTTTACAGCGCGAAATTGCCGAACGTCTCACCGAGCGGTTGGATGTTATCCGTTTGCAACCACAAACTGTCTTGGATTTAGGTTGTGGAACGGGGGCGATTACTACGCATGTATTGCAACGTTACCCACAAGCGGATGTGGTGAGTTTGGACTTAGCCTTGAATATGGTGCGCAAAACGCGCCAGCAAGTGTCAGGGGAACGTCAGCCGTTGGGCGTGTGTGCGGATGCCTCACAGTTGCCGTTGCAAGCGCAGTGTGTGGACATGATTATGTCCAGTTTGATGTTGCAATGGTGTAATGATTTACCCGTGACGTTTCGGGAATTGGCACGGGTGTTGCGCCCGAATGGGTTGCTAATGTTTGCCACGTTTGGTCCTGATACTTTGCGCGAATTGCACGCTAGTTGGGGGCAAGTGGATCATTACACCCATGCCAGTATTTTCCCCGATATGCACAATGTCGGCGATGCGTTATTGCAAGCGGGGCTGCGTGACCCCGTGATTGACGTGGATACCATTACGCTCACTTACCGCGATGTGCGGGATTTATTACGCGATTTGAAAGGTATTGGCGCGAATAATGCGACGCATGGGCGGAATCGGGGTTTGACGGGAAAAGCACGCCTACAGGCATTTTTTGCCGCGTATGAGCAATTTCGCCGCCCCGATGGGACGTATCCGGCAACGTATGAAGTGGTCTATGGTCATGCGTGGGCACCGCCATTGTGGTCGGATGGTCGCCCTGAAAAATTCATTCCTATCCAATCCGTATAGCCATACTAACCAAAGTTAGCATGATTGCAGTTTGGCGGGAAAATTAGCACGTTTAAAAATCATGTTGTTAGAATCGGCGTATTGCTCGGAATATGCCGATTACACTGCTGAGTTAAGCTACAACGATGAAAAAAACATTTACGGTGCTATCCGTGACACACACACCTGTGTCGCCAGAAAAGGGTTCAATGACATGGTTTCTCAGCGACGAGCTGAGCCATTCGCGTAAAGTCACCGCCGTTACGACGTTGGATAAACAGGGTTATGTGTGCAATGCGCGTCCGGTTTATGCGCGTGAAACACCACTGGTCGACGTGTTAATGCAGCATCAAGAAGGTGATACTTTTAGTATCGATTTCCAGTCATTCAACGAAGAAATGGGCTATCTTAAACGAGACGTGTTTGCCGATATGCAAAAATTAGAGCAAGCCAGTAAGCTTTCCAGTCAAGTCAATCGCCTGTTAATCGTACTTGTTGTATTGATAGTGGTGTGGCTTGGTTGGTTGACCGTACAAAGTTTTTACGACTTTGCCCAGCATCAACCACAACGAGTCCATTAATCATGAGTTATCTTGACCGTATTCATGCCTGCAATAACTTTGACCCCAGTTATTATCGGCGTTTGCAGATTAATGCGAAAATTTACGGCTACATTCAGCCTAGCTTTGCCCAACAATTGGCACAATGGTCGGACGTTTTTAACGTCGACGATCAACAGGTTGTGTTGAATCCGGCCTTAGCGGATTACACCACCCGCACCGCAGCGGTAGCACCGATTCTGCGCCAGTTGTACGAGCAAGGTGTGATCGATACCTGGGTGGATGAAGCCTATCCGATCACGCATACGTTCGGCGGTCATGCCGAATTGGAAATCGAACGTGCCGCAACCAATTTCATGGGCGTGAAAACCTTTGGCATTCACGTTAATGGTTTGGTGCGCAAACCCGACGGCATTTATGTGTGGACGGGGACACGTTCGTTAGATAAACCGTTTTGGCCGGGCAAACTGGACCAAATGGTGGCAGGCGGACAACCTGTCGGTTTGGGATTGCTGGAAAATGTGATCAAAGAAGCACAGGAAGAAGCCAATATTCCCGCTGTATTAGCACAAACCGCACAAGCGGTTGGCACAATCAGTTATCAACAACAAGGTTGGCGGGGCTTGGATAATTCCACCATTTACGTTTACGACTTGTGGCTGCCGGAAGATTTTGTACCGGAAAATACCGACGGTGAAGTTATCGGCTTCCAATTATTACCCATACAAGAAGTCGCCCGTCTGACTGAAACCACCGACGAGTTCAAAGATAATTGTAATCTCGTCAATATTGATCTTTTATTGCGCATGGGGATGCTGGATGAACAACATCCCGACCATGCGGCAATCCGCAACCATTTATACGCGGGTACAACACGAGAGATAGCATAATGAGACAAGGACAACCACAAACGATTTACCTGAAAGATTATGCCGCCCCAGCTTACAGTGTGGACGCATTATCCTTGGTGTTTGAATTGGGCGATGAGCACACCCACGTTACCAGCGTTGCAACGTATCGACGTAATGCGGGTATCACGGCTGATGTTCCTTTAACCTTGTACGGTGAGGAACTGGAACTCATCAGCATTAAAGTCAACGGCATTGCATTAGCGGCGGGGGAATACACCCTGACCGAAGAGGGCATGACGATTCCGCAAGTATCGGCATTGTGCACGGTGGAAATCGTCACGCGCATTTACCCGCAGAAAAACACTTCGTTGGAAGGTTTGTACCAATCCAGCGGCAATTTCTGCACGC
>CAZEQX010000009.1:0-32352 GCA_964514635.1 uncultured Thiothrix sp. | reverse complement strand
CCAAGCACCTATTCCAAAGCCCTGATAGTTGAACACTGTCGGGGCTTTTTTATTTGCACGAAAAATTAAGAAAATTCGTCTCAGAAAAAAGCCCGCATTAGCGGGCAAAGTTACTTAGCCATTTTGAAACCCGCGTCAGGGTTTGTTGAAACTGTTCATGTTTCACTGGTTTGGTTAGGTAAGTTGATGCCCCTGCTATTACCCCTTGAACCTCATCCAGCGGCGAAGTCTTTCCACTTAACATGATAATGGGGGTTTTCTTCATCGCCTTGCGCGAGCGCATTTGTCGGCAAACTTCATACCCATCGATTCCTGGCATAACAATGTCTAAAAATACAAGGTCATAGGCTGTTTGGGCAGATTTTTCTAGGGCTTCTTCACCCGTCTCGGCAAATTCTGCTTTGATGTGGGCATTGCGTAATTCGATTTCTAATTGTTTGCGAATGGCAGCACTGTCGTCAACAACTAAAGCGGTATAGCGGTATTGGAGGTCAACTGCCGCGTGAGTCTCACTTGGCTGTTCAGGTGTTGGTGGCGTGGGGGTTGAATGGTTTTGGGGGCTAGGTGTAATGTTTACGGCTTGGCTTTTGTTAGTGGATGTATCATCAGTGGAGGTATGTGATGCAGGTTGTTCGATAGGTAGTGTGGGTGTGGTGATCGAATTGTCGTCAGCCGCGTCCGTGCTAGGGGCGGGATGAGTCACTGCCGCTGTTGCAGGACGAGATTTCAACAGGTGTGCAGCATCATCTAGCGCACGCATAACGCGAGTGACGAGTAATGGGCGTGCTAATACCAAGTCAGCCGATGATGGACTGTCGCCAATCTGGATCGTGATGGCAGACGTACTCGGAGCATGATGAAGATCAGTGGTGATGAGTATACTAGCAGTTGGGACATCGCTGTGTAATGCATAGGGTTTACCTTGCGACGCACCAAAGGTAATTACTCGCTGAATAACTGCCTGCTCTTTTTCAGGTACTTCAAACAGAGCAATCTGAATGATTTCTTGTGTTGTCGTAGACATGGGTTATTACTCTCTCCATCCGCTTAGTCGGCAAGCTGTGTTCTAAGCCATTTTTGTATGTGTGTATGTAACGTTTCGTAATCGACGGGCTTGGTGAGGTAGTCGTCTATTCCCGCTTGTTGCGCCATTTGCCGATGCTTTTGTGTGCTCCGTGAAGTGATCATGATAACAGGTAAATGCTCTTTTTCTGGCCAAATGCGAATAGCTTGTGTCATTTCTAAGCCATTCATGCGCGGCATTTCAAGGTCTGTCAGGATGAGTTCAATATTTTGTTCGTGCAAGCGTTGCAAAGCATCCAAGCCATCAACGGCTGTTATTGCGTGATAGCCCATTTGTTCGAGCATCAGGCTAACTGATTTACGATTGCTTAGTGAGTCATCGACAACAAGAATACGGGCGCGTTCTGCTGTTTTCTCACGTCCCAATGGACGTACCGCGTTGCGTTTGGATAAGCCTTGGTCAAAGTTGCGCAGTAAACGCAGGACATCCAAGACAGGAGCAACCGCACCGTTGGCAAGAATACAAGCACCGCTAATGCCATGCGCACTAATGTTAATCCACGGTGAAAGGCTTTTGATAACGATGTCACGAGGCTGCTGTATTTCATCCACATACAAAACGTGGTGCTTATTTTCACTAGCAATGAGTAAAAGTGAGTGACCTTTGCTCAAGTCCGGCTTATCGTGCACCCAGCCGAGTAATTGTGCAAGCGGAATCACTGGTAGCCGTTCGAGTTGGTATTCAATAAACCATTGTTCGTTGTCTTGGATATGCTCATCTGCTGCGACATAAAGCAGTTGCTGAATCGTATTGCCGGGGATCGCAACCATGTGTTCGCCAGCTTTGACAAGCAGGGCATTGGTGGCAATCAGTGTCAGTGGTACTTGAATGTGAATGGTCGTGCCTTGTCCGGCTTTGCTGGTGAGATTGAGAATCCCCTGCAAATCCTCAACGGCTGTTTGTACCACATCCATGCCCACGCCACGTCCTGAAATGTCACTGACTTGATCACGAGTACTGAAGCCTGGTTGGAGAATTAGGCGTAGTATTTCATCGTCCGTCAGCGTCTGTTCGGGTTTGACTAGACCTTTTTCAATAGCGCGTTGTCGAATGCGGTCGATAGCCAAACCCCGTCCATCATCACTGAGCGTCATGTGGATTTGGCTGCCTTTTTGTTCGATGCGCAATTCGATTAAGCCTTCGGCGGTTTTGCCAGCGGCTACGCGCTCTTCGGGTGTTTCAATACCGTGATCCACCGCATTACGCAGCATGTGTAATAACGGTGGGGTCAAACCTTGCAAAATATCCGTGTCGACTTGCAAATTTTGCCCATGAAAACGGATATTCGCTTGTTTGCCTGTACGACGGCAGGTTTCGCGTACAGTACGTTCCATGCGTGTTGTTACCGATTGCACAGGAATTAAGCGCGTTTGCAGAATGGTTTCGCTGAGCTGCCGTTGTAGGCGTTGTTGGCTATAAACTTGGTCTGAAATCAGGCGAATCTGTTGTTGCAGGTTACGCCCTAACTCACGGTTATCAGCAATGGCTTCCGTCAATAAGCCGGAACTGCTTTGTAAGTCGTTGTAAGCTTCCAACTCCAGTTGATCCAATGATGAACTTTGCGTTTGTTTCGCTGCATGTCGCCCCGCTCGCATGGACTGTTGGTCGATTGCTTCACTGAGTTCGTCTAACATTTGCCGAACTTGATCATCCTGACTCTGGATTTGTCGCCCTAACGCAACCGTGCGCTGTACATAATCCGCAATTTGGCTGGTTGAGGTGATTAATTCCCCTGCAAAGTTGAGCAGGCGTTGAATGGTTTCAACAGGAACGCTCAAATGTGTCGCTGAACTGCGTGGTGTATCTGCCAGTGGTGCATCTTCATCGGCATCCAGCGTATTTTGTGTAATAAAGTCAGGTAAGACAATCGGTTGTGTTGGCAAGCCAACATCAGGCTCATCAGTTGTGCTGGCTTCTAGCGGGGATTCAAATGCGACATGCTGTTCATTGAGTACCTGTTCCCAATGCTGCATTTCAGCCATGAGCGTTGCGTATTCAGTGGGTAATGGCTGATGTTCTTGCAGACAGTCGAATAAAGATTCCAAACCGTCCGCCGCTGCATTGAGCGTTTCCCCCAAGCCTTGTTGAAGCTGCTTGCGGATGTCCAGCTCTAAAATGTCTTCTAATTTATGAGTGAACTGTGCAATAGCTTCTACACCAACCACACCACTCGCGCCCTTAATGGTATGAGCAAGACGTGCTGCGTGACGTTTTTGTTCAGGCGTGCTATGACCTTGGGCAATCGAACGAATCAGTTTAGCCGCCTCGGTCACTTGTCCTGGTGTTTCCTGTAGATAGGCTTCCAACAATTCGGGGTGAACATCCTCATCCCACGCCAGCTTAGGTAAACCATTGTCAATGGGAGGGATGGTTTCCTGACTAGCGGTGACGGGCATATCATCATTATTCAACCCGTCATGGAACATGAAGTTCGTTGTCGGCACGTTAGCTGTGCCAGACATACGCAAACTCACCAGCAAATTGCCTAACAGAGTTGGGTCAATCGGTTCTGGCCAGGTTTCGTCTAATAAACTGTCATTAATAGCAGGTAGTAATGAGATGTCATCGGGGTCGCGTAAAACGCTTGCGGCTAACTCAATCCAACTGAATACTTGTCCGGCTTGCAACAATTCCAAAACTGCTTCGGGAATGGTATCCCGAAAGCTGTTTAACAGGCCAAGAATCCAGTCTGTTGTTTGCTGAATCTCATTCATGCCAAACATTGCCGCACTCATGCTAAGCCGCTCGTACTCGGCAATGACTTGATCAGCTATGTTGGCAATCGTCGCGGGGTCTTCAGGCATAGGATCAAGGCTGGAAAGTTGCAAAGCAACATCCTCCAGCTCGGCGGCAAAGTTCAGGGCATCATCCATAGCGTTAGGTATCCAGCTTGAAGACGTTGACCGATTTCACCAAACGTTGACCATATTCCGCCATGTTGCGTGTCAGTTTGGTCAAGGAAAGCAGCTCTTTACCTGTCGTTTGTGTCGCTTCCAGAATACGTTCCGCCCGTGTTTGCAAAGATTTGCTAATCGCTACCTGTGCAGCAGAAGATTCAGCGATTTTTTCGACCGATCCTACCAATTGGTTGGTAGCTTCCAACGTTGCCTGCATTTGTTGTGCGGCTTGTTCGGCAAGGGTCGAACCATTGACTACTTGTTCAATGGTACGGTCCATCGTTGCAATGGTGGTATTCGCTTCCTGCTGGATATTGCGCACCAACGTGGAAATTTGGCTGGTGGAATCACGCGAACTTTCCGCAAGGCGTTGAATTTCTTCGGCGATCATGGAGAATCCACGCCCCGCTTCGCCTGCGGCGGTTGCCTGCATACTCGCGTTCAACGCCAACACGGTCGTGCGTTCGGAAAGGTTGTTGATTACGTCGATGATTTGGCTGATTTCTTGTGAACGTTCACCCAAGCGTTTCAAACGTTTACCTGTTTCTTGTACGGTATCACGAATGCTGCTGATATTTTCTACGCTGCGTGATACCGATTCTTGCGCATGGCGCGTGGTATTCGCGGTCGTATCCGCAACGGTGTTGGCGTGCTGAGCGGATTGCGCAATCGCATCCAGTCGTTGCAGGATGTTATCCAACTGTGTGGCGGTTTCTTCGGCTTCGGCTTGTTCGATTTGCGCCATTTCATTAACGGAAAGCGCGTAACGGTTTACGTCTTGAGAAGCCGTTTCTACCGATACAGCAATGTCACGAACCTGTTTCAAAACTTCTGCGGTATCTTCCGCCAACTGGTTAATCGCATCTGCTAATGGTCCGGTCGCGTCTTCGGTTACTTTAGCGCGAACTGTTAGGTTACGTTCGCTCAAGTCGAATACTGCGTCGAGCAAGTCACTCACGGATTGGTTTAATTGTTGGTGGTCACGGTCGATTTTGGCTTGGGTTGCGATACGTTCTTCCACCATGCGGTCGAAGTTATCACCTAATTCGGCTAATTCATTTCGACCTTTGAGTTCGACTCGTGCCTCAAGATTACCCGCCGAGATTTGGCGCATGGTTGTTGTCAGGCGTTCAACCGCATTGGAGATGGAACGGTAAATCAAATAACCGAAAATGGCAGTCAGTAATGTACCCGCAATAATCAACAAAATATTGGTGTTCATGAAGGTGCTGACACGGTTTTCCGCGTTTAAGAAAGCCTCTTCAATAAACTGGATACTGTGAGAAACGTCTTGGTTGATCGATACTTTGATCGGGAGTGTATCCGCAGGCAGGTCGTTTTGTAGGTATAACTCCAGTTTCTCGCGGTCTTCTGCTTGCAAAATTTTCTTAGCGGTTTCAATCAAGGTTTTGAGGCTTTCGGCGGCCTTCATGGACTCTTGCACTTGATCGGTTTTGTCTTGGCTTTGGTAGGTCAATTCCAGAGCTTTACGATAAGCGGGTAGTAATGTTTCGTTTAAATCTTTTTCGAGTGTTGTGAGGGTGCGTGCGCCTTCATCCCACGCTTTACTGCCAATGTAAACTTCGTGCATTAAGGAGATAAAGTCGCGCTGCATTCGTTGGCTGATGATATTGCCCTGGTCGATTGCAAAAACCTGATTATTAATCTCAGCTAATACAGTACGGCTCTTGTTTAACGCATTAATAGCGAAAATACCTGACAATACCAGAATTAACAACGGTATCAGAATCAACATGTAAATCCGGCGAGCAACCGAAAAGTTGCTGAGAAAATCGGTCCGCTGTTTTACTTTATTGAGCATCTAGCTACTCCTCCCGTCCAATCATTTTTGGGGATTATTATTTAAACCAAGCTGCCCAAGTAGCATCTTGGATTGATGCCCACTTGCCGTTCTCCAACGTGGTAATGGCAATGAAGTCAGAGCCTTGGTTGTCCGTTGTGAAGTCCATTGTCAGGCCACCTAAATCAAATTTAGAACCTTTGATAGCAGCCATAAAGTTACTACGAGTAATGGGTTTGTTCTCGCTGACCAGTTTATCAAAACCGTATAACAATAAACGACCAACAATATAACCTTCTTGTGTCACATAACCATATTTGTCACCTAATGCTGTATGTGCTTCTTGCACGATGGGCAACGTGCTATCGGTTGATGGTGTAACCTGTGTCATCATCACTTTAGCGTTGGTGCTTTTAAACTTTTGTAACACATCCATAAAGTCTTCGGCACTGCTGGCGGAAATAGCACTGAAAACCCACGGTTCACCTTTTTCAAGGCTATAAGTCATAAAGCGTGCCGCTGGCTCATACACAGCAACTGTTACAACCAGTTTGCATTGGGTATTATTTTGCTTTTCCCATGCTTTTAATGAATCGTAACCTTCGCGTGCAATGAACGTATTGCGCTTGTAAACACCGATTGGGCCAACGTTATTAACCCCTTCCATGCTGATGACTTTATCTAAAGCTTCAACGATTTTGCTCGTATCAGGTGCAGTAGCCAATGCATCACGCACGCCTTTCACGCCTTCCATACCGAATGCATCACTTTGCGCAAACGTGCAGATGGATTGTGCGGGAATACCCCGCTTTAATGCTTCTAGTACAATGGACTTAGTTTCCTGCGCATAACTAGCGCGGAAGTTGAGAATATCAGCATCGGTCTTGCGTAGGAATTCTGCTCCTGTATAAAAACCAACCGCCGGAATCTTTTTTTCTGCTAACAAAGGCAACGATACTTTAGCGGTTGGTGTTCCCATGTTCCCCGCGAACAGCAAAACACCTTCATTCATGAGTGTTTTCACTGCCTCAACGGTTTTATCTGGAGTGTAAGAGTCATTGAGTGTTTTAAAGACGATTTTCTTCCCCCCGACGGTTTTGTCCTTAATAGCTGCATCAATGCCTATTTTCATGCCCATGCCCAGACCGCTACTGCGTCCTTCGAGGTCCATAACACCACCGATGATGATTTCACTATCGGTTACACCTTCTTCGGCTTGGGCAAATGCTGGGAAGAGTAAGCTGCTGAAAACTAAACTTGAAAACCAAGTCCACAAACGTTTTTTGGGGTGTTTATACATAGTGAAACAATCTCCTCAGGTATTTTCTTTATCAATTTGTTTTGGTTGGCGTGGTTGTTCCAGATGTTCGGTAGATGTAGCGCAGTAAGCGTCCATGATCGGCGGCTAATAATGTTTGTCCCTCATGCGGGATACCATGCGGAATCCAACTGGGTAAGCTGTTATCTTGTTGTATAGAGTGATCATCGGCGAGTCGCAACAAACGCGGAATACCATCACAAGTAATTACCACAGGTGGGAATTGTGGATGTTCCATGAACAGTAACTGCGTCTTTTGTGTGGCACTTTGTCCTTGAATGACCTGGTGCATATCCACCACTGGGAATAAATCACCACGCACACTGGTCAGTCCCGCACACCATTCGGGCGCAAATGGCAAAGGGTAGATGTGCTGGCTGGTCAAAACCTCAGCTTTAACTGAGGGTTCTAACAGGAGAAAGTGCGTCCCGATGCGATAACAAAATCGACTGGTTGTACGTTCAGAGTTGGAAGACCCTTGAATATCGTTCACGAGTTGGGTTGTGCCCACGCTGGCCTCCTCAACTATTGCCAGAAAGGGGTATTCTTATAAGTGTTGGCTAGAAAACTCACAGCGATGCAATCTGTTGGAGAACATCTGTATCTGTGTAAGGCTTCACAATATAAGCGTTTGCGCCGAGTTTTTGTGCCCATTGTTTATCAACGGGGTTGGATTTACTGGAAACCATAATCACGGGGATACTTTGTGTTACCGGATTACGTTTCAAAGCGCGACAAGCCTGATAGCCGTCGCCATCGTCCATAATAATATCGAGCATGATGAGATCAGGGTGTTGGCTTTCTGCTAACACTTTAGCCTCGTTGCCCGAACGTGCTGTGATGACTTGATAACCTGCGTTCTCCAATATGTGCGCTAAATTCAGACATTCGGTTTTGGAATCGTCTGCAATCAATACTTTACGAATAGTGGATGGATTTCCTTGAACACTCAACATACTCAGTTCCCTTCAGCTTTGGATAGTCAACACAAGATCATTCCCAGTGATTACAAAAGACTTTTCACCAGAACAACTAACTACCACAATTGTTTATAGCGAATTGCGTTTCAGTAAGCAAACGAAATCTATATGAAACGTAAATCCTAACATTCGTACATGAAAGGCTTGTGACGACGGGGTAATTTCGTCATAATCGGCACTCTTCGCAATGGTGGTCTGTATCGGTCCTCTCGCGACGATAAGTGGTGAACCCCGCCAGGCCCGGAAGGGAGCAACGGTAACTGCTGATTCGGGTGCCGGGATACGGCTGGTACAGACTGCCTCCACTCTCTAGTCGGTCAATCATTATTCCATGAGTTATCAGGTACTTGCACGAAAATGGCGACCGCAAGATTTCCAGCAAATGGTCGGTCAAGCGCATGTATTACGCGCATTGATAAACGCGCTGGATGAAAATCGCCTACATCACGCTTATTTATTCACGGGAACTCGTGGAGTCGGTAAAACCACACTGGCTCGTATTTTCGCCAAATGTTTAAACTGTGAAACGGGTGTAACTGCCAAACCGTGCGGTGAATGCCGCAGTTGCCGTGAGATTGCCGAAGGTCGACACGTTGACTTGATCGAAGTCGATGCAGCTTCACGCACCAAGGTCGAAGATACCCGCGAATTGCTGGATAATGTGCAATATGCCCCGACACGCGGACGCTTCAAAATTTACCTGATTGACGAAGTTCACATGCTTTCAGGGCACAGTTTCAATGCCTTATTGAAAACTTTGGAAGAACCGCCTCCGCACGTTAAATTTCTATTTGCGACCACTGACCCACAAAAATTACCCGTTACCATTCTGTCGCGCTGTCTGCAATTTAGCCTGAAACGAATGCCTGTCGACATGATTGCGGGGCATTTGGGGAATGTGCTGCGTGAAGAGCAGCTCGCTTACACTGATACAGCGTTACGCTTATTGGCACGGGCAGCCGATGGTAGTATGCGCGATGCATTGAGCCTGACCGACCAAGCGATTGTGGCAGGCGGCGGGCAAGTGCGCGACGAAGATGTGCAAGACATGCTCGGTTTACTACCGCATGAACACCTCGTGGGCTTATTGCAGGCGGTTGCCGATGACGATGGGGCGCGATTGTTAGCCATCGTTGCGCAAATGGCGCAATTAACCACGGATTTCGTCACAGCAGCGGATAGTTTAATCGCTTTGCTTCATGCTGTTGCGGTACAACAGGTGGTGGCGAATCCACAAGCCGATGCCGAAACAACTGCTTTAGCGCAAATGCTGACCCCAGCCGATGTACAACTGTATTACCAAATGGCATTGCATGGGCGGCGAGATTTACCACTTGCACCCGACCCGCGCAGTGGTTTTGAAATGTTATTGCTACGGATGCTGGCATTTCGCCTCAGTGATGCTGCTGAGCAGGTCGTTATCGATAAAAAAAAAGTCATAACGTCGGCAGTTCCAGCGGTAAAACCGACCACAACCACTATTCCTGAGCGTATTCCTGAACCTGCTGTTTCCGAACCTGTTATTCCAGAATGCAAGCCAACGCCTGTCATCGCGCCTAGCGAACCCGAACCGCCACCGCCGCGTGAACAGGATAACGATTGGCATCGTATTTTGCCGCAACTGAAACTGTCGGGTATGGCTCTACCTTTGGCACAGCATTGTCTATTGGGGAATGTGACCGAAGAGCAGGTTACGCTACTGTTGGATAGCAGTGGCGAAAACTTGCGGATGGAATTGGCAGAGCAGCAAATTCAAAGTGCGTTGATTCACTATTTGGGGCGTGAACTAAAACTGCATATTGTGCTACAAAACCTAACGGACGAAACGCCCGAACAACGCAGCCTGCGCAATCAACGCGAACAACAGGCGATGGCAGAACAGGCGATTCAAACTGACCCCTTTGTGCAGAAATTGCAGACAGAATTGGGCGCGGTAATTGTAGGTGGTTCTATTCGTCCGCGTACAGAAAATGGCAAACTGTAGTAAACTGCACGACATTTAATAATGACAGATACGAGGAAATAACATCATGTTGGGTAAAGCAGGCATTGGCGGTTTAATGAAACAAGCGCAAAAAATGCAAGAAAACATGCAAAAAGCGCAACAAGAAATCGCTGAAATGGAAGTAACGGGTCAGTCTGGTGGCGGTTTAGTCAAAGTCACCTTGACGGGCAAGCATGAGTGCAAGCGCGTGACCATTGATCCTAGTTTGTTCGATGACGACAAAGACATGATTGAAGATTTAGTCACAGCGGCTTTCAATGACGCAGCACATAAAGTTGATGAAGTCACTCGTGAACGCATGGCTAACGTTACAGCGGGTATGCCTATGCCACCCGGTTTTAAAATGCCTTTCTAATATTAGCGTGTTATGAGCGAATCCTCACTACTGAAAGAATTGGTCGATGCGTTGCGATGTTTGCCGGGTGTCGGTTCACGCACGGCGCAGCGCATGGCGTTTCATTTATTGGAACATGACCGCCGTGGTGGGGAGCGTTTGGCAAGTGTGATGGCTCGCGCCATGCAAGACGTTCAGCGTTGTGTGCGTTGCCGCACGCTCACTGAACATCAAGTTTGCCGGATTTGTGCGAATCCGGCTCGCGATGCTGGGTTGTTGTGTGTGGTCGAACATCCGTCCGATGTGGTGGCAATTGAACAAGCAACAGGGTATCGCGGGTATTACTTCGTATTGGGTGGACGTTTGTCGCCGTTGGATGGCATTACCCCCGAAGACATAGGTTTGGATCAATTAGCGGCGCGTTTGGATGGTGGGGAAGTGCGTGAAGTGATTTTAGCCACGAATCCAACCGTGGAAGGCGAAGTCACCGCGCATTACATCAGTGAATTGGCAGCAAAACGCCAAATTCCTGCTACGCGCATTGCTCACGGTGTTCCGGTGGGGAGCGAGTTGGAGTATGTGGATAGCGGCACGTTATCCCACGCTTTTGAAGGACGGAGGAAGTATTAATGAGTAACTGTTTGTTTTGTCGCATTGTGGCGGGTGACATTCCGGCGAAAATCGCTTATCAAGACGATGATGTCGTAGCCTTTCACGATATTAATCCACAAGCACCGTTGCATGTGTTGGTGATTCCACGCAAACACATTGCCACCATTAACGATTTACAAGCCGATGATGCAGAAGTCGTGGGTAAGCTATTTCTTGCTGCGAAAAAAATCGCACGGGAGGCAGGTTACGAAGAGGATGGTTATCGCGTGGTCATGAATTGTGGTGCTGATGCGGGGCAAACCGTGTTCCACATCCATTTACATTTATTAGCAGGACGGCGTTTAACGTGGCCACCGGGCTAACGATTCGATTGTTTGTCTAACAATCACGAAAACAACTCACTCAGCGGGCTAACTGTGTGGGTTGTGACAACAAGATAACGTATTGGGGCTAGTTATGAAAATTCGTTCAGGCATGGTGTTATGCCTGTTGACGCTATGGTTGGTGGCTTGTGGGGACAAAAAACCAACCGTTATCACCCCGCCAATGGTGGATAAACACGCTGATTCCAGCCAACTGGCTGCACCGCTTGCGCCCGACGCTTTGCGAGCGCAAGTGCCATTACTCGCTGATTATCAACAACGTGTGCAAGCCGCATTGCAGGCTAACCCGCCCGTGTTATTACTCAACGAGCAAGAACTACCTGATGCCGCTGCGCAAACCGCGCAAAAACTCGCGGTGGCGAATCCCGAATTTCTTCAATTCACCCGTAATGAAAAAGGCGAAGCCTTACGCAATGAAATCATGACGGTGCGTAAAGCATTAGCGGGCGATTTCCAAGGTGCGATGGGGGCGTGTGCGCAAACCGAATGTTGGCGCGTGGAAATGTACAATCATTTCGATAATGCTTCGACCATTGCGTTTGTGGATGTGAAGCAGCAGCAAGTGCTGGGCGTGAGTCGCCAAAGTTATGCGCAGCCGGATTTGTCGCCACGTTTGATTGCATTAGCCAGCGCGATTGCCAACGCAGCACCAGAGGTTCAAGCCATTTTGGGTGATGCCAAACGCCAGCCGGATAAGAAAGAGTTTAAGACTGCCCTGCAAGATTCGTTGTGTGAACGTTCGCATCATTTGTGTGTAGCACCAACGTATGTGTTTGAGTCGGATGCTTTATGGGCGATTGTTGATTTAACCGATGGCAAATTGATTGGCACACGTTGGACAGAATTGGGTTCAAGCGGTGCGAAAACCGTGGTAACAGAACGCAGCCTCGAAAATGAATCTACCTTCCGCAACTACTGCGAAAAAGTAAACAGCCTCAAACAAGACGGCTGGGCAATGGATTATGTGATTACGGGTTCGGATGGTTTGCAAATTGCTAATGTGCAATACAACGGCAAGCAAGTACTGAAAAATGCCAAAGTGCTGGATTGGCACGTCAGTTATTCCAGTCGTGAAGGTTTTGGTTATAGCGATGCGATTGGTTGTCCATTGTTCAGTGCAGCGGTGGTGATTGCTTACAATGGCCCGCAAATTGAACCATTAATACAAAATGGTCAGGCAGTTGGTTTTAGCGTGACGCAAGATTTCCGCCAACCACCGTGGCCGACACCGTGTAATTATCGTTATGTGCAACGTTTTGAATTTTATAAAGATGGGCGTTTCCGTGTGGCGCAAGCCGATTTCGGGCGCGGTTGCGGGACGGATGGCATGTATCGCCCCGTGGTGCGCATTGATGTGGATGCCAATGGTGCGGGAAATGCGGAATCCGTCGCAGAATGGGATGGAGCGCAATGGCAAACGTGGGATAAAGAACAATGGCGACTGCAAGATGATGCGAAATTTACCAACGAGGGTTATCAGTACCGCGTGATGGGCAAGGATGGTTCAGGTTTTTATGTTGAACCCAGCCGTGGGCAATTTGGTGATGGCGGACGCGGTGATCATGCGTTTACCTATTTCAGCACCTACAAATCAGAAGAAGGCGAACAAGATACTGTCACGTTGGGTTCGTGCTGCAATAAAGATTACAAACAAGGTCCTGAAAATTTCATAGAACCCGCTGAACCGTTAAACGATAAAAACGTGGTGTTGTGGTATGTGCCACAAATCAAGAACGATGGTAATGCGGGCAGCGAATATTGCTGGGCAGATACGCGCGTGCAAAACGGTGTGCAGCACGTCGAAGTCTGGCCTTGTTGGTCAGGGCCGATGTTTGTGCCTGTGAAGGGGGCTTCGTAATGCGTAAAGTCATCTTGCTTAGCATGGTAGGTTTGTTGCTGAATGCGTGTGGCAAACCGGATTTAGGGCAATTTACCCCAGGTTTGGCGGATAGCTGCAAAGCCATGCCGCCATTTGTGGCGAAAACGGGGTTGGGGAAACAGGTAGCGATTGATACGCAGCAGCGTGGTTACATGGGGCTGCGTTTATTAGAACCGCAAACCGGACGCAGTTATCAGCATCCAACGTGGGATGATGCGGGGCATGTCGGGGCGTTTGCGCGGGATAAAGACGGTAATGTTTACCTTGCTCCCACGCCGGATGTGAGTTTGACGGAAAACCCACCTGCCTTGCAGAACCGTATTTACCGCATCGACGCACAATCGGGCGAAATGGCGTTGTGGTTGGAATTACCTGCGGTTGCACTGCCTTCGATCTCGAATCCATTTGGGGCGATGGGGCTGTTCTACGATTGTGATACACAAAGCCTGTACGTCAGTTCGGTAGCGGGTTCGACAGCGAATCAGGTCAATGGACGCATTTACCGCATTGATGTTGCCAGCAAACAGGTTGTTAGCCAATTGGAACAAACCGATGCGTTGGGGATCGGGGTGTTTAATGGGGTGACAGCGAAACGTTTGTATTTGGGTTCGGCGCGTGGTTCGGATGTGTATTCGGTGGTGTTGGATGCCAAAGGCGATTTTACCGATGAGGTTCGCCATGAATTTGCCTTAGCCGCTTTACCCGATGGTAACAGTACCAGTGTGCGTAAATTTGATTTTGTGCGTGACGCGCAGGGGCAGTATTTGTTGCAAGCTAAAGAAACGGAGTTCGGGTTTCGTTTAATGGCGGAAAATAATTTGCGTAAACGCATGTATCGCTTTGTTTATGAAGCAGACAAAGAAACATGGCGTTTTTTAAATACGGTGGCTGAAAATCCTTGAAATCATGTTCCTATGCGTAACCATAGGTGTTGCTTCGCCGCTCTTCTGGTTTTGACTTGTATCTTTAATGGATGGGTGGTAGTCTTTTTCAGATAAGGGCTAGGTGTGCTAAGTCAACCATTACAATTAATAACATCTAACAATGGTTCTTGAAATTAAAATGTCTAAAAATAAACATTTATTGTCGTATTGTTGGACGGGGCTGGGGTCACTGCTTACGCTTGTGCCGCTGACTGTTCATGCGGATATTTCGGGTAAGGTCTTCCGTGACTTTAATGCTAACGGCACATTGGATACGGGGGCAAGCTTTAATGAGGTGGGGCAAGCAGGCATTACGGTCAAAGCTTTTGATGCAACAGGTACAGAAAAAGCCAGTGCTACTTCGGGCGCAGACGGTTCTTATGCCCTAACGGGTTTAACCAGTGGCGCGGATTACCGTTTGGAGTTTTCTTGGGTTGAAAGTTGGTTAAAGTCCGGTGCAAACGGTGGTACATCCGTACAGTTTGTCAAAGATGGTGTTGCTAATGCCAATTTTGCATTGCTTGACCCGAACGAATATGCACAAAGTAACCCTTATGTTGTTATACCACGGTATATTAAGGGTGATCCGACCGCCGCTTCTAACATAGCTTCGCAAATTGGTTTGTATGCTTTCCCATTCGATGCCACCAGCCCCAATGAAAATACTCAAACACCACTGCCTGTCGGTAAGGCTAGTATTGGGCAGGTGGGGGCTACTTGGGGTGTCGCTTATCAACGCAATACCAAAACATTGTACGCATCTGCGGTGCTCAGACGGCAGGCGGGTTTTGGTCCATTGGGTATTGGGGGGATTTACAAAGTTGATATGAGTTCCCCCGCGACGGCTAGTGCGGGAACAAGCTCTCTGAGTTATGTGGATTTAAAAGCCATTGGTATTCCTGTGGGGGATGATCCGCGTGAACCAACGGGTTGTAATAGTTTGGCTACGGACATAACAGGGGCTGCACACGATGCCGCTAGTTGGAATGCGGTTGGTAAAGTCGGGGTGGGTGGTCTGACAATGGATAATGATCACAACCGTTTGTGGTTGGTGAATCTTGCCGATAAGAAATTGTATGGTATTCAAAATGTTAATCCCAGCAGCTCGCCAAGTGCTACGGATGTATTAGGCGGCTACACTATTGCTCTCCCGACAGGTTACGCTTGTACTGATGGTGAATTACGACCTTGGGGGGTAACTTATCATCACGATAAAGTTTATGTTGGGGCTGTGTGTGACGGTTCGCTGGATTCATCAGGGGACGCAGGCAAGCTCGCAGGCTACATCTTAAATTTTGACCCTGCTAATCCTGCGAATGGTTTTAACGTGGAGCATACTTTCGCCCTGAATAGCTTACGCAGCGGTTATGGTGGTGATCATTTATCAACGTGGCAACCGTGGAATGATGCTGCCTCGATTTCCACCCCGCTGATCGGTGGTATTGAATTTGACGTAGATGGTTCTGTCATGGTGGGGGTGATTGATCGCTTATCACTTCAGTTAGCACCGTTTAACTACTCAAAAGACTGTAATTCCACCGTTTTTGATGTGGCAGATGGGAGTTTTGGGGATGTCATGCGATTTTGTAAATCGGGTAACACTTACCTAAATGATGGCGGTGCAGGTTGTAGCACGGCCATTCCAAGTGCGCTGACCGCAAGTGCAAATGGCGTGACACAAACCGAATATTATTGGGGTGAACATGGCCCTATAGCAGGCAGTCGCAATGATTTTAATGAAACAGCCCAAGGCGCACTGGCATTTTTACCAGGGGCAGGGCACTTGCTTTCTAGCGGGCTGGATGCAACGGACTATTACCAGGGTGGTGTGTACTGGTTGAACAACCAAACGGGTGGTGCGACACAACGTTATTTCATTTACCAGACTGCGGATAGCAATAGTGGCACGATGGGTAAAGTGGTTGGTCTTGGTGATATGGAAGTCTTAGCAGACCCAGCCCCAATCGAAATCGGGAATCGTGTCTGGTTGGATACGGACAAAGATGGCATTCAAGATGCTGGTGAGGCAGGTATTGCCAATGTCCAAGTGAAACTAACATGCGGTGCAGATAATGCGACTGCAACGACGGGCAGTGATGGGAGTTATTATTTCAGTAATGCCAGTGGTGGTAATGCCACGTTTATGAACGCGAGTGAAAGCTGTGTGTTAAGTATTGCATCAGGGCAAAGTGCCTTAACGGGTTACAGTATTACCACGCAGAATGCCGATAGTGTCACTGATAATGGTGCGAATACGGATATTCGCGATTCGGATGCCACTACAGCGGGTGAGATTGCCTTTACGGTCGGTAATGCAGGTGAGAATAATCATGGCTTGGATTTTGGCTATCAAACCGAGACTGTACAAAATTCCACACTGGATCAGGCTGGGTGTGCGGCTTGGTTGAGTAATGCAACATTGGACGATGGCTCAGCCGCAGTGGGCAAGGATTTTGTGTGGGCGGTTAATAATTCTGCTGGCGTTGTTTTGATGGACATGGGGGCGGCAAAGGTTCAAACAGGTACGCCGAGTTTTCCGGTTGGGGTACGCACGGTGAATTTAAGCACAGTAATTGATCAACCGTCACTCTTGTCTGGTATGGGTAGTTTTGATGTAGCAGCCGATGGCACAACATACATGGCGGCTGCTCCAGACATGGGGATTCTTACCGGAGGCAATAATGTCATTAAAATCAGTCCAGCAGGGGTGGTGACGACCATTGCAACCATTAACACGACGAATGCGGGGTTTGGTGACGTGTATGCTGCTAACGGGTATGTGTACGTTTCCAACTTGGGTGATGGCAAAATTTACAAAATTAACCCAACGGCTAGTGACCCGAATACCAGTTTTACCGCAGTGTATGATCATGGTTTAGACGGTCGTACCGCAGCGGGGCTGTCCCCTGTCGTGGATGCTGATAAGGGAAATGGTTGGAACTTTGTCGGCACATTAGGCGGGCGGCGGGTGACTGCGTTGTTCGTCGATGGTACTAAATTATTCTACGGTGTGATGTGGCGCGATAATTCGGACATTCAATCTTCTTGGTATAAAGACGGTACGGCGGCCAAAACAGCTTTTGACGCTAAAGCAACGAGTAGTAATTGGGCGATGCGTGGCGAACTTTGGTCGGTGAAACTGGATGCTTCAGGGAATCCTATTGCGAGCACGGCGACATTACTGGTGGATCAATCTTCGCTAACCACGGATCGTGAAGACGCACCCATTGCGGATTTGACCATTAATAAAGATGGCAAATTGATCGTTGGTACAGCACCTTACAACTATTCAGGGATGCAAGCGCAACACTATGGTGGCGTATTTGCATTGACCAAAAATAGTTTGGGGGCTTTCACCGTTTATGAGCCATACACAGACATTCCAGACGGTGAAGGGAATGGCGCGTTGGATGCGTTTGCAGAGCGAGTATTGATTGGCGGCGAATACAATGTGCAAAACGGCAGAGCGTATGGTTTTGCGGATATTTCCCAAGTCGGTACGGGTAGTAACGATATTTATGTTGGAGTACCTGATAGCAGTACCACATTCTATAACGGTTTTGGTACGAGCTTTAATGGTTTAAGTAAAGGTTCAACAGGGGATATTGAATACTTGTGTTCTGACAATTCGACCCCCGTCGAGCAAAAAACTGACTTAAAACTGAGTAAAGTTGCCAGTAGTGTGGCGACACAACGTGGTGCAACTTTGACGTTCACACTCACATTGACCAACGAAAGCAGCGTTGCGGCCACTGGGGTAACAGTCACGGATCATTTGCCTAGCGGCTTGCAATTTGTGAGTGCAACAGGCGATGGCAGTTATGATGGGAATACTGGCCTTTGGGATGTTGGTGATGTGGCGGCTAGTGCTTCCAAAACATTAAACATCACGGTGCGTGTGCAATAAATGACGAGTAAGTTGCTGGGGAAATTGTCCCCAGCAGCCATGCGGGCGGTAACGGCTCGTATTGGTTATTACTGTTACGGTTGCTGCTAAAAATTAAGTAAGTTTTGATTTCCCATAAAAAACATACCTTTTATCTGATTGTCGTTTTGATACGAGGTAATATTCAGCGGAAATTTGGTTGGCTTCTGCCTAAATACTGACGGCTTATTCAATAAAAACAATAGTATTGGCTGGTAAACGTCAAATAATAATTGGGGTCTATATGTTGATAGGTATCAGGAGCAGTTTATGGCAGACTGTGTTGATTACGGTTCTATTATTCACAACATCACTTGCTTATGCAGATATTACGGGTACGGTTTTTCGCGATTTTAATGGTAATGGTGTCAAGGATACCTATGAACCATTGACCCCGCGTGTCACGGTTAATGCTTACAATGCCACAGGCACGCTTTGCGCAACCGCAACGTCGACAGGGTTAAGTGCGCCAAACTATACCTTAGCAGGCTGTGGAACGGATGCGGTGCGGGTAGAGTTTGTTTTACCCAATGCCAACAATGGCTGCGTGGCAGCGACCGAAGATTTTGATGCATTAAGTGGTGGGGTATACGGTACATCTGTGCAGTTTGTTAAGGGAAACAGTTCCAACGTCAACTTTGCCCTTGCTCATCCGAAGGATTACAACACAGGAAGTACGAATGCTCGCGTATTTGTACCGCGCTATGTGAATGGTGATCCATTGGCGCAGGGAAGCACCACGGGAGCTGCTGATTGGTTTTTAGGCTTCCCCTATACCAACACGGGGTATACCGCCGTGACTCAAAAGCTTGTTGGTACAACGATTGGTGCAACGTGGGGCGTGGCTTATAGCCAGCAAGCAGGTGTGTTGTTTACTTCGGCTTTATTAAAACGGCACAGTGGCTTGGGTACATTGGGTTCAGGTGGTATTTACATGTTGCGCCCGACGGCAACCAGCTTTACCGCTTCAGCCTTTTTTGACATGGATAACAATACCTTTAACACAGCGGCTAACCCCGTGACCCGTACCCGAGCGGTAAGCGGGGCTTATGGTGAAGGCGCAAGTTTTACCGTTAGCAGTGGAACACAAGTGACATTTCTTGGTGCGACGGATAGCGTTTCCAATGCACCGCAAGGTTTAGGGGTTATTGGTAGTAATACTGAGCGCGGTTTACCCAAAGTCGATAGTGCTAGTTACGATTCCGCTGCTTTTGATCAAGTGGGTAAAGTGGGTTTGGGTGATATTGACATTAGTGATGATGGCAAATACCTATTTATTATGAACTTATACGCCCGCAAACTGTACCGTTTGGAACTAGATGACCCAACCAACCCGACGGCAGTGAATGCTATTAAGGCGATTGACCTGCCAACAATGCAATGTACGAATGGTGTATTGCGTCCATTTGCTGCCAAATATTACCGTAATAAAGTCTACGTTGGTGCGGTATGTTCTGGCGAAAATAATGGTTCAAATGTTATTAATGGCACATCAGATTTAAAAGCGTATGTTTTCCAGTTGGATGATCCTAAAAATACAGCCAGCTTTAACACTTCTCCTATTCTTAGCCTACCATTGAATTTCCAGCGTGGTGTTGCATCTACTGTGGGTGCGGTTTCTAATCAGTGGTTTCCGTGGACGAATAAATCCAATAGCATTACGCCTTCGGGTGGGTTAAGTGTAGGACGACCGACTCCGATTTTATCCAATATCGATTTTAATGAGCGTGGTGATTTACTGTTGAGCTTTATGGATCGGACAGGACATCAATATGGTGAACTGAATTATTGGAATTTAAATGCAGCAGGGGGAACAACAACAGGACGTATTGCTGTCGGCGGTGATTTAATAATTGCGGGTGCGGATTGTAATGGCGCGTATACGTTGGAAAATAATGGAAAATACACATCAACCAATGGCGTGAATACAGGTTCAGGGGTTGGTAATGCAGAAGGTTTCGGTGGAGGGGAGTTTTTTGCAGGTGACTTTTTATCCCCATACCATGAAGAAATCACGCAGGGAACAAGCATTGTTTTGTTTGGAACGGGTGAAACCATGACAACGGTCATGGATCCGTTGAGACTTTTTTCCGGCGGGGTGCGGCGTTTCTCCACGAATAATGCAAGCTACGGCTCAAATTCTTACGAGCTTTATAATTCAAGTACTTATGGAGACTTCGCTAAGGCAAATGGTTTAGGCGAGTTGGAATTATTAAGTGTGCCATCACCGATTGAGTTGGGCAATCGAGTTTGGTTTGATAGCAATAGCAATGGCATTCAGGATGCAGATGAAGTGGGGATTGCGGGTGTTCAGGTAAAATTAACCTGTGGAGCGAATAGTGCAACAACGGTTACGGCTGCTGATGGTACATATTTTTTCAGTAATATGACCAATGGTAATGCAAGTTTTATTAGTTCAGGTGTAAAATGCTCGGTCAATATTCCAACAGGGCAGGCGATACTGGCAAATTATACCATAACAAAACAGAATGCGGATAACATGACGGATAATAGTCCGAATACGGATATTCGTGATTCTGACGCAGATTATGCTGAAACCATTTATTTCACGGTGGGGAATGTAGGTGAAAATAATCACGGTTTGGATATTGGTTATACGCCGTTTGTGGCTAAAGTGGATTTGAAGTTAGCGAAAACGGTAAGTACGCCTAATGCAAAACCGAATGAGATTGTGACCTATACCCTTAGCGTCACCAATGAGAGTACGACAGATGCGACAGATGTTCAGATCACTGATGTCTTACCCGAACGATTGGTGCATCTCAGTGATGATGGTTTAGGGGCGTATAATACAGCAACAGGGGTCTGGCAAGTAGGTAACTTGGCAAAAGGAGAAACCAAAACACTTAAACTGACGGTAAGCGTTCAATAGTTTTTACATCTACCTTACATAATACTTACAACGATAAAATCAAAGAGAGTCCGATAATGAAAAAAATAAAAAGTGTTAAAGCCTTGTTATTGACGTTTTGCGCAGTAGGGGTGCTGGCTGCGGCAAATCAGTCTTGGGCGGATACAACCATTACCAACTGTGCGCAAGTGTCTGCTGCTGGGGTTGTGGATACCGATTCCACACCTGGCAATAAAGCTAGTGATGCGGACATCTTGGCAGCGGTAACAGGGGCAACTAATGAAGACGATGAAGCGTGTGCGCCGTTGACCGTGCAATCCATTTTTGACTTGGGTGACGCGCCGGATACTTACGGCACGACGGGGGCAACCGCTGCTAAACACGAAATTGTCCCAGGTCTGTTGCTGGGTTCAAGCGTGGATGATGAAGCAGATGGTCAGCCTGACCCAACTGCACAATTGGATGGTTCAGACGAGGATGGCGTAAACCTTCCGGCACTGACTGATGGTCAAGCACTGACTCTGACAGTCAACGCTACCAATACGACTGACACGGATGCAACGGTTGGTTGCTGGATCGACTACGACGGCAATGGCACGTTCGACTCCGCTGAGTTTGGTGGTGCAACCGTGCCAAAAGGTAGCACAACGGCTGCGATTTCCGTCGTGATGCCTGCTGTTCCTGCTGATGCCAGCAGCAAACTGCCTAACGGTACTTATGCTCGTTGCCGTTTGAGCACTGATACCATCGCGGGCAACAACGCTGTGAATGCGATGACCAATGGTGAAGTCGAAGACTACAAAGTCACCATCGCTGCTGCCCCAGTGTTTGACTTGGCATTGACCAAACGTCTGTCTGATGGTCAAGCAACCAGTGCAAAAGCGGGTGAAACGGTCAAATTTACAGTCGAAGTACGCAACCAGGGTACAGTCGAAGCGAAGGACGTTGTGGTTTCCGACTACATCCCAACAGGTTTGGTCTTAGCGGATGCGAACTGGACTGCAAGTGGTTCGATTGCAACCCTGAATACACCAATCGCCAGCTTGGCAGCGGGTGCAACCACTACGGTTGAAATCAGCTTTACCGTTGACCCAACCGCGACCGCAGGTGACTTAACCAATACGGCTGAAATCAGCTCTGCAAAAGACAGCAGTGGCAACCCAGCAACTGACGTTGACTCCACAATGGATGCGAACGTAGGTAACGAAAAAGGTATCGTTGATGACGTAACCGACAACACTGGCGGCGACGAAGACGATAGCGACATCGCAAAAATCACCATTACAGTTGATCCAAAAACTGACGTGGAATTGCTGAAAACCGTTGCGGATGACAAAGGTCAGGCTCTGACCACAGTACGCCGTGGCGACACAGTGGTGTATACCTTGACAGCAACCAACAAAGGTCCAGATGCAGCGACAGGCGTTGTGGTGAAAGACCAATTGCCAGCAGGTCTGGTCTATGTCAGCGATGACAGTGCAGGTGCATACGTTTCTGCGTCTGGCTTGTGGACTATCGGTGACATCGCTAACGGTGAAAGCAAAGTGCTGAAAATCACTGCAAAAGTGAAATAAGCCGACGCTTCTCACAGTCTTTGAAGCAAAACGCAAGGGAAGCAGTTTATTGCTGCTTTCCTTGTGAGGTTGCAGTCTGAAGTCTAACGCCACACAGCGGAAATCTCGCGACTTTAATAAGGTAGGGGATAGTGATTACCGAAATGATGAAGTAGTGGCAAGAGCCTGACCATTCAGCAGTTTTTTGCTGACGAGTGGTGATAAAGTGATTACCCTTAGCGCATTATAAAAATTAATTTAAGTGATTGATCAGGGCGATACGATGAAAATAACAAAGCTCTCCTTGTGCGTTTCAATGGTCGGCTTGCTGGCGACATTGCCCGCTGCATACGCGAATGAAATGGTAACAAACTGTACCCAAGTTTCTGCATCCGGTGGTACGGACACGAATGCGACCAATAACGAATCTTGTGTCAAATTACTCATCCCGTTTGATTACGGTGATGCGCCAGACCCTAGTTTCCAAACACTGAATAGCAGTGGTGGCGCAAGTCACCAGTTAGGGACTGATGTTTATCTGGGGAAATGTGTCGACAGCGATACAGGCCTCTTACAGGGTGCAGCAAATGCTGATGATGCAAACCAAGGCGATTTGGTTTACGGCACTTGTGCAGACCCAACAATGGATGGTGATGAAGATGGTGTCGCAATGACCGAATTGCACGTCGGCGATACCGAACACGCGGTACAAGTTACTGCCAATTCAGCCTGTAAATTAAACGCTTGGGTCGACTGGAATAATGATGGCAGTTGGGGCGGTGCGGGCGAACAAGTTTTCCAAGATCAGCAACTAATCAAAGGTTTGAATGATCTCACGATGAACGTGCCGGAATTTGCGCAAGCAGGTACGTTGTATGCGCGTTTCCGTTGTTCAACAGCGGGTGGCGATGGCATCGGCGGCGAATCAGCCGACGGTGAAGTGGAAGATTACACGTTGAATGTATTGCCAGCGATTCCCAAAGTGCCCATGAGTTTGGGCGATTTGATTTGGGATGATGCTGACCATGACGGCAAACAAACTGCTAACGAACAGCCATTAGCGGGGGCGGTGGTTTCCTTGCTGGATAAAGATGGCAATCCCGCCAAAGATTTGAATGGTACGTTGGTTGCGCCAGTAACAACGGGCGCGGATGGTAAATATTTGTTCAGCAATCTGCTCGAAGGCGAATACAGCATCAGCGTTAAACCGCCGGAAGGCTATATCCCAACCCTCAATGCAGGTGATGTAGACGATGTGCCAGCCAATGACGATAGCAATTGCGCGGCACAACCTGACGGCAGTATCAAAAGCGCGTTGATCAGTTTAGCAGCGGGAACAGAGCCTGTTGATGATGGTGATAGCGACGCAAATACCAATTTCAGTGCGGATTGTGGTTTGTACAAACCTGCCGAACCAACCCACAGCCTTGGGAATAAAGTTTGGGTGGATGATGGTGCGGGTACAACCAGCAATGCCAACAACGGTAAGTTTGATCAAGGCGAAACACTAATCAGTGATGGCGTGGTGATGGAACTACGCGATAAAGATGGCAAAGTGTTGACTTCCGCCCCAACTGCTAAAGGCTATTACCTCTTTAGTGGTTTAGTAGCGGGTGATTATCAGGTTTGTGTGGCGGCAAGTAACTTTGACGCTGGCGGCGTATTGGTGGGTTACAAAGCCAGCACGGGCGGTAATGAAACCGACGCTAATGCCAATGTCGACAACAATGATAATGGTAATGATGACATCACCGCAGGTTTGTGTTCCAACCTTGTTACGTTGGGGGCGGATGAGCCAACAGGTGAAACCGATACGGCCTCTGGTACAGCGGGTGATGACGGTGCGGCGACAGAAGATGCGCGTTCCAACCTTACGGTAGACTTTGGTTTAGTGCCACCAGCGGCGATGAGTGTTGGTGATCGCATGTGGGTTGACGCAAATAAAAATGGTCAACAAGACGAAACAGAATCCGGTTTGGCAGGGGCAGTGGTAACGCTGCTGGATGCGTCAGGACGTATGGCGACCGACCTCAAAGGCAATACTGTGGGTGCGATTACCACAGGCGCGGACGGTAAATACTTGTTCAGCAATCTGCCAGAGGGTGAATACACGTTGGTGGTGGAACAACCAGAAGGTTATTTACCAACCAAAGGCGGCGTGGATGTTGATAGCGATGCTTCTAACACCGACAGTAACTGTAGTGTGGCGGGTTTAACCGGAACGTTGCAATCCAAACCGTTTACCTTAGCAGCGGGTACTGAACCCGATGGCGCGAGCGATACCACCAATAATAACCTGACGGTGGATTGCGGTTTCTACCAGCCGGATGCACCAACGCACAGTGTTGGTAGCCGCGTGTGGGTGGATGACGGCGCGGGTACGACGGCTAACGCGAACAATGGTTTAGCCGATGTGGGCGAAAAACCTGTTGTTGATGGTGTCGTGGTCGAACTGAAAGACAGCATGGGAACATTGCTCAACAGCACCACCACGAAAGATGGTTACTATTTATTTAGCGGCTTGACCGCAGGAAGCTATCAGGTTTGTGTGGCATCCAGCAACTTTGATGCTGATGGTGGTTTGTTAGCTGCTTACAAAGCCAGCACAGGTGGCAATGTTGCAGACGCGAATACTGACATCGATGGTGATGACAACGGTAGCGATGACACTAGCAAAGGTTTGTGTTCTAACCTCGTGGTATTGGATGACAAAGAGCCAACGGGTGAAGCCACCGCAGGTACAGCGGGTGACGATGGCATGGGTACAGCGGATAACCGTTCCAACCTGACGGTTGATTTTGGTGTTGTACCGCCCAAAGCCCCAACGCCCATGACGGTCGGTGATCGTCTCTGGATCGATGCCAATAATGATGGGCAACAAGGTGCGGATGAAGCCGCATTGCAAGGTGCAGTTGTTACGCTGTTGGATAAAGACGGTAATCCGGCGAAAGATTTGACAGGTAATGTGGTTGCCAGCATCACCACAGGGGCTGACGGTAAATACCTGTTCAGTAACTTACCTGAAGGTGACTACACGCTCAGCGTTAAAGCGCCAGACGGTTACATCCCCACCAAAGGCGGCGTGGATGCTGATGATGATGCTTCCAACACTGACAGCAATTTCAGTGCGCAACCGGATGGTAGTGTCAAAACTGCGCCATTCACCTTAAGCGCGGGTCAAGAACCAGACGTGGCGGCGGATGGCGATGACACCAATAGCAACCTGACCTTGGATGGTGGTTTCTACAAGCCAGCCGAACCCACACACAGTTTGGGGAATAAAGTCTGGGTCGACGATGGCGCGGGCGATACTACCAAGGCTAATAATGGTGTATTTGATCAGGGTGAAGCTGCAATAGTGGATGGCGTAGTCATGGACTTACGCGATAAAGATGGCAATGTTATCAGCAGTACGACCACTACCAAGGGATTCTACCTGTTTAGTGGCTTAGCAGCGGGTGATTACCAGGTTTGTGTGGCAGCGCGTAATTTCTATGCTGATGGTGGGTTATTAGCCAGCTATAAGGCCAGCACGGGTGGAAATGAAACCGATGCCAACTTGAACATTGATGGCAATGATAACGGTAGCGACGACATAAATACTGGCTTGTGCTCGAATCTGATTACCCTCGGCGCGGATGAGCCAACAGGTGAAACCGATACCGCCAGTGGTACGGTAGGTGATGACGGTGCAGGCACGGAAGATGCGCGTTCCAACCTCACGGTAGACTTTGGTCTTGTGCCGATTCCTGCCCCGAAAGTCGTGGCAGTGGGTAACGGTTTGTGGATTGACAGCAATGCCAATGGTTTACAAGATGCTGGCGAGTCGCCATTACCATTTGCCTTGGTAACATTGCTGGATAAAGACGGTAATCGTGCTAAGGACATTAGCGGTAGTGTGGTTGCTCAGGTTACAACCGATGAAACGGGTAAATACCTGTTTAGTAATTTGCCAGAAGGCGACTACCAAATCGACCTACAGATTCCACAAGGGTATGTTTTAACCACAGGTGGAGCTGATCCTGACGACAATGCATCGAATAACGACAGCAATTTCGCGGTACAAGCTGATGGCAGTATCAGAACGCCAGTGTTTACCTTGAATGTTGGTCAAGAACCGATTGATGACGGCGATACCGATGCCAATACCAACCTCAGTGTGGATGGCGGGGTTAAACTCGCACCGAAAGCGGTGAGCGTGGGTGATACGATTTGGGTCGACGCGAATGAAGACGGCAAACAAGATGCAGGTGAAGCACCCTTAGCAGGTGTTGTCATTACGCTGTTGGACAAAGACGGTAATGTTGCCAAAGACGCAGAAGGTAACGCGATTGCGCCAGTGACAACGGGTGAAACGGGCAAATACCTATTCAGTAATTTACCCGAAGGTGACTACAGCATCAGTGTTAAAGCCCCCGAAGGCTACACACCAACCGAAGGTGGCGCGGATGTGGATGATGACGCTTCCAATGTTGACAGCAACTGTTTGGCGCAAAACGATGGCAGCCTCAAAACCGCATTGTTCACCTTAACCGCAGGTACTGAACCGACTGACGATGGTGACAGCGACAGCAATTCTAACCTCAGCGTTGACTGTGGTTTGGTTGCCCCAAAAACACCAACTATGGTGAGTGTTGGTGGTTACTTGTGGGTTGACGCGAATAATGACGGGCAACAAAGTGCGGAAGAAACGGCATTGTCAGGTGCGGTTGTCACTTTATTAGACAAAGACGGCAATCCAGCCAAAGACTCAGCAGGTAACGACGTAGCCGCGATTACCACGGGTAACAACGGTGAATACTTATTCAGTAATTTATCCGAAGCTGAATACAGCATCAGTGTGAAAGCTCCTGAAGGTTATATTCCGACCAAAGGCGGCGCGGATGCCGATGACGATGCTTCCAACACCGACAGCAATGTGAGTTTACAAGCCGATGGTAGCGTGAAAACCGCACCATTTACCCTGACCGCAGGCCAAGAACCTGACGTAGCGGCGGATGGTGACGATACCAATGGTAATCTGACCTTGGATGGTGGTTTCTACAAGCCAACCGAACCCACACACAGTATTGGTAACATCATCTGGGTGGACGATGGCGCGGGTACGGATGCCAATGCGAATAACGGCATTCAAGACAATGGCGAAGCCCTTGCACCTAGCGGCGTGGCTATGGAATTGCGCGATAAAGACGGCGCGTTAGTTGCCAGCACGCAAAGCGCGAACGGTTACTACCTGTTCAGCGGTTTAGCGGCAGGCAGTTATCAGGTCTGTGTTGCTGCGACTAACTTCGCTACCGGAGGTGCGTTAGCGGGTTACACCGCCAGCCTCAATGGTGATGAAGCAGATGCCAATGGCAATATTGATAGCCATGACAATGGCGACAACACGGTTGAAGACGGCTTGTGTTCTAACCTCGTGGTATTGGACGACCAAGAACCCACAGGTGAAGCCCCAACTGCCAGTGGTAAAGTGGGTGACGATGGCGTGGGCACAGAAGACGCGCGTTCTAACCTGACCGTTGACTTTGGCGTACTGCCGCCCAAAGCACCGCCGAGTACGGTGGCGGTGGGTGACATCATCTGGAACGATGTGAATGAAAACGGCAAGCAGGACGAAGGCGAAACAGGTTTATCCGGTGTTGTGGTTTCCCTGCTGAATGCGGATGGTACACCCGTAATCATTGGTGATATTGTCGTATCGCCTGTGACAACGGGTTCTGACGGCAAATACCTGTTCAGCGGTTTGGCAGAAGGTGACTACATTGTGCGTGTGACCTTGCCTGAAGGCTATGTACCTAGCGTTAATGCGGGTGATGTCGATGATGTAGCAACAGACGGAGATAATAACTTTGCCGTTGTTGGTTCGAGTGTTCAAACCTCTGTTCTGACCTTAACAACGGGTAAAGAACCAACCAATGATGGCGACACCGATGCCAATACCAACCTCAGTGTTGATGGTGGGTTCTATCAGCCGAAAAAACACAGCATTGGTAACATGTTGTGGGTGGACAATGGCGCGGGTACGGAAGCCAATGCCGATAATGGCAAATACGATGCTGGCGAAAGTTTAGCTTCTGACGGTATTCGTATCGAATTGCGTGATAATGCGGGGGCGATGGTCGCTGCTACCACCAGCAAAAACGGTTACTACTTGTTCAGTGGCTTAGCATCTGGCTCTTATCAGGTCTGTGTTGCGGGTAGCAACTTCGTAGAAGGTGGCTTATTGGCGGGTTATTCCGGCAGTACAGGTCAGGATACTGGCGACACCGATAATGACGATAATGGCGACAGCACGGTTTCCGACGGTTTGTGCTCGACCGTAACGTTATTGGATGGCAAAGAACCAACAGGTGAAACGCCAACCGCCAGCGGTACAGCGGGTGACGACGGCATGGGCACGGAAGATGCGCGTTCCAATTTGAGCGTCGACTTCGGTTTAGTCCCGCCGAAAACGGTTGACCCAACCACGCCAGTGGCAGTGGGTGACGTGATTTGGTTGGACAACAATGCCAACGGTCAACAAGACAAAGGTGAAGCGGGCGTTTCTGGTGCAAGTGTTACCCTGACGGATGCTTCTGGTCGTGCGGTAACGGATGTCGACGGCAAAGCGGTCGAAACGCAAACCACAGGTGCAGACGGCAAGTACTATTTTGCCAACTTGCCAGAAGGCGAGTACATGGTAACGGTCGTGCCACCAAGTGGTTTATCACTGACGTTGGGTGGTTTGGATGCGGATGATGATGCCTCCAACACCGACAGTAACTGCCGTTTGAATACGCTGAATGACACCATCCAAACGTATCCATTTACCCTGAAAGCAGGTTTAGAACCGGATGCCGACGGTGACGGCACAAACAGCAACCTCAGTGTTGACTGCGGTTTCTACGGTGCGGTTTCGTTGGGCGATAAAGTCTGGTTGGATACCGATGCTGACGGGCAACAAGATGCGGATGAAACTGGCATCAGCGGTGTGAAAGTGTCCTTGTTCGATGCGGATGGTTCAACGCCTGCCACCGATATGAACGGCAGTGCGGTAGCCAGCGTCACCACTGATGGTTCGGGTAAATACTTATTCGAGAACCTCAAACCCGGTGACTATGTGGTAAAAGTCGCACCAGGCGAAGGTTATAGCCTGACCAAAGGTGGTGCGGATGTGGATACCGATACATCCAACACCGACAGCAACTGTAAGGCGGTGGATGATGGTTTCCAAACCTTACCGATTACCTTAGCGCAAGGCACAGAACCTGTCGCTAAAGTGGACGGCGACGACGCTAACCGCAATAGTACTGCGGACTGTGGCTTCTTCCGTGCGGTATCGTTAGGGCAACGGGTGTGGATCGACTTGGATGCAGACGGTAAACAAGATGGTGGCGAACCAGGTGTCCCAGGCGCAACGGTTACTTTATTGACGGTGGATGGCAAACCAGCGACGGATATTTACGGTAACGTTGTCGCACCGCAAACCACCGACAGCAATGGTAACTACCTGTTCGGCAACTTGCGTGAAGGCTCTTACTTAGTGAAAGTGACACCGCCAGCAGGTTATGTAGCAACCACGCCATCTACCGACCCGAATGACAACGACGGTACAGATAGCAATGGTATCCCACAAACTGACGGCAGCGTGATTACCAACCCAATCGAACTGAAATGGGGTGAAGAACCACAAAACGGTGGCGCAAGCAACCAAACTGTGGCGTTCGGTTTTGTACCGAATATCACCATTCCAACACTCAGCCAATGGGGTACGGCAATCATGAGTATGTTGCTGGCAGTAGCTGCATTCTTACGTCGTCGTCGGGAAGATTAATACTAACTCATGGCATTATTGCCTTAATCAAGAAAGCCAGCATCACGCTGGCTTTCTCATTTTAAGCCCTTGGGTTTCAGCTTCTGGTTTTATCCAGTTTATTAACGGCAAGAACGATACTGCAAATGCAGAATAATGCCTTCTTTTAAGTCCAGCGAGTCAACACCAATAAGACTATGGCGATTTAAACCACGCACCGCGCTATTAATGCGGAGAATTACATCCTCACCACAACGCGACCAGCTATTACTGGTGGCAATTAAACTGTCGGATTTGAGATAAGTCACACCGCTAGGCGAACCTAAAACATCAGTAAAGCTTGGACCTGTATCACCCGCGAAGAAATAGCTACGTTTTAATTCGCCCTTACCTTGTGCAAAACCGCGATAGTCAGCGGTAATATTGGACACTTGGAAACCACTTGGAACATGCACAGGAATGGAAACATTACAGGTTTTGCGAGCAGGATCAGCCAGATAAGCATCAAATAACATTGTTAATGTTTGACCATCGGGTGTCAAAGAATAACTCGCTGTACCTTGAGGACAGCCTGAACCACCATAAGATGGATCAGTAAAATAAACAGTATTCGCATTCGGAGCAGCACTAGCAGATTGTGCAGCAGCAACGGTTAATAAAGCCACTGCACCTAAAAAAGCACGAAACGCTTTCATAAAATAACCCTCTACTATTTTAATAGGCAAAATGCCATCAGCCCTAGTCGTAATTAAAAACCCCGATCCAGACTTAATCATTACGACTATGTAATCTTTGAAGGTTGGTTCAATTAAAGGTTCAAACTTTCTTAATTGAATATGACAATGAGTAAAATAATAGAATCAATGGAACGTTTTTAAAACTACACTGTCTTCTAGCCTGTTAAATAAAGAGCTGCTTTTTTTTCTAGCAGTTTAACCAATTCCGGCTGCATATAATCGTAATCATCGGGAATGTCCAAACAAATAATACGTTTGCCATTCAGGTAACGCTTGTATTGTTTAGTCAGCTTATTGCGGTGGGCTTTTTCCATGACAAAAATGTGCGTTGCCCATGCGATTTGTTCGCTAGAAAGGTGTACCTCCGCGTCATTGCCCAATCCAGCGGAATCGGTTTCGACATTTGCCCACGTCGCAAACACATGTTCAGCGGTGGGACTACGCAAACGGTTCTGCGTGCAGATAAATAAAGCGCGAATCATGTGGTTATTCCCTTTTTGCTGTATTTTACCATGTGGCAGCTTTATTCTCTTGGTCGCATTTTGTCTTTTGTGGCTAACGTTTGAGGTGTTGGGTTCTCCGTGATTTCGCATGGTTATGTTATGCTCATTTCTGATGTAAAAAAGTGAGGATTTGGTGTTGCAGTACAATTTTGAGTGGAATCCTGCCAAAGCTACAAGTAATTTGCGCAAACATGGTGTTAGTTTTGAGCAAGCTGCGGAGGTATTTCTTGATCCTTTACAACTCACATTGTTTGATGAGGAGCATAGTGAAGACGAAGAACGTTGGATTACGCTAGGCAAGGTGAACACTGCGGGTTTATTAGTTGTGGTACATACGTTTTTGGAGTATTTCGGTAATAATGCAGTGACGATTAGAATCATTTCTGCAAGATTGGCAACTCGACATGAACAGAAGCAATATGAGGCAGGCGCATGAAAGAACAATACGATTTTTCTAAAGGTGTGCGGGGTAAATTTTATCGTCCTGCGGCGACATTGAATTTACCCGTTTATCTTGATCAAGATGTTTTGGATTATTTTTCTGCCAAAGCAAAGTTAAAAGGCGTTGCTATTCAACAGTTGGTGAATGAGTTATTACGCAAGGATATGGCATTAATCAACGAGGTAATGGGTTAAGCCTGTTGGACGAGCATTTCCAGCATTGCTTTGGCGGCGTTGGATAGGGTGCGTTTGCGGTGATACAGCACGCCGAGTTCGCGGGTGAGGTTGAGCGGTGTGTTGAGGCGGGTTAGTC